>DATNHI010000172.1:0-1056 GCA_035605035.1 Verrucomicrobiia bacterium | reverse complement strand
CGTGGGGATTTATTCATTACAAGCGACGCGCCATCTGACCGGCGAGGAACCGGCGGAGGTGTCGGTGATCACCACCGTCACCGACCCGGTGAAGTTCAAGGAAGTGGAGGAATCCATCGTCTGGCAGAGCAAATTTCCCAGCGGAACGATTGCCCACTGCGCTGCCACCTATGGCGCCCAGGGCATGGCCAATTTTACCGCCTACGCAGAACGCGGCTGGTTCAAGCTGGACCCGGCCTTTTTCTACGGCGGCATCAAGGGCGTGCGCAGCGACAGACAGGAGATTCACTTTCCGACCGTTGACCAGTTTGCGGCCGAGATGGACAACTTCGCGCAATGTATTTTGAATAATCGGCCGACGAAAGTGCCCGGCGAAGAAGGATTGCGCGACGTGCAAATCATAACGGCCATCTACGAAGCCGCCCGCACGGGCAAGACGGTAAGTTTGGGGTAGCTGAACTCACGAAACATCATTGCCGGTTTCTGAAAAATGTTTGCTGCAAGGAGCCGACTTCGGTGCGGACCAGCATCCCGGTATTGACGTTGTGCCGCTGGAACCAGCCGTCATTGACTTCCAACACAAACACGATGTTATCGCGGGAGGGAACCACGGGCACGTTATCGTTCTTCTCCAAATGATGAATCTCCTCAATGACGCCGTCCGGCCCGATGTAAGCCGCGGACAATGAAACAGGACAATTGGTCATCCAAAACCCATAGGGAGCGCGAATCGGCTGCTGCAGTACAAACAGCATGGCGCTTTCGTCGGTGACATTGGTGCGAAACATCATGCCGGTCTGCTCCTCGCGCTCGGTAGTGGCCAGTTCGGCGTCCAGAGTTTCGGCACCCAGGTAAATTTTCAATTGAGGCAATGTCGGCTGCGCCTGCGTGGGTACCCAGGGACCCGCCGCGGGCTTTGCCGACGCGGTTTCAGCTTTTTTGCAGCCGGCGGCCAGAGCCAGCGCCAGGAACAACACCAAATACTTTGCCACTTTCACGCCGTCAAACTGCCGGAGGTGACAGCCGTTTTCAACCGGAAACGTTGAACCGTTAGCG
>DATNHI010000171.1:0-2696 GCA_035605035.1 Verrucomicrobiia bacterium | reverse complement strand
TCCGCCGACGCCTCCGAGCAGCGCCCACGCGCTGTAGCCGAACGCAGTCGTCGAGCCGAGCGCGACGAGCGTGTCCATGTTCGAGCTGCCGATTTTGAGCTGGTTCCACGCGCCGCGATAAAATTGTGCGCCGGCGAAAATCTGCACGGCGCCCGCCAGTGCGAAGGACATCCACTGAAACCACGGCTTCAGGGCGAAACCAAACACCCATTCGCCAAGCATCAGTGAGACAGTGACCACAACGCCGAGGAGCAGATTCCATCGCCAGCGAGACTGGCGGTGTTCGCCATGATCGTGCACGGCGGCTTCAACCGGTTTGGCTTTGTAGCCCGCAGCGGCGATGGCGGACAGGACGTCGGGAATCTTTGCCGGCGCGTTGGCGTTCCAACGCACCGTCGCATTTTTGTTTTCGAGCGAAACGATGGCGCTGTGGACACCCGGCACGCTTTGGATGGCTTCGGTCACGTGCCGCGCGCAGTTCTGGCAGGTCATGCCGCCGACGAGCAATTCCGTCGTGGTGGAATTTTGCCGGGCATCAGATTCAAGTGTGTGTGCCGTTTGCATTTGCTCGCTTGAACATTTTATCGCGGGCAAAGGACTTCGTCGAATTCTGTTTGGATTGGCTGAAACGAGGAAATCAATGCGTGAGCCGCACCGTCATGGCATAGATGATGAGCAGCAGCAGGATGATGCCGACGCCGAAGAAGAAGTAGCCGAAGGAGCGCGCGATGCCTTTCCATTGTTCCCATTCGTCCTTCACGCGGAATTGATCCAGCCGGCCGGCGGCCACCAGGCGATCATACCAGCGTTTGCGCTCGTGGAGCATCTCGTTTTTGGAGACGCGCCCGGAGAAAATGACTGTGTCCATCGGGAATTTCTCGATGCGGAAATGGGTGTTGAAGAAATGAATCGAGAAGATAAAGCCGGCGGCCAGCAACGCCTCGTCGGAATGGATGAGCAGCGCGACGTTGATGATCCAGCCCGGCAGCCAGCGTGTGAAGAACGTCGGAAACCACATGATCAATCCGGACGCGCCGATGATGGCCACGCCCCAGAACACGGCGAAGTAATCGAATTTTTCCCAGTAGGTCCAGCGGTCGAACTGCGGTCTGGGGCCTCTGCCAAAGAACCACTTGTTGTGCGCGACGAAATCGCGCCAGTCCTGAAACGTGGGCATCATGGAATCGGGGCCGAACAGCACGTGCCAGAGGCGTTTGAATTGGAATTTGCCGGCGGCCGGATCACGCAACGTATGCCGGCCTTTCCACGCCTTGCCCACCAGCGACACCAGGTGCAGGCCGAAGTAGAAAAAGGTGATGATGGCGCCGAACCGGTGCAGCGTGCGCGCCGTGTCCGGGCCGCCGATTACGCTGAAAATCGCCTTGGCCCAGCCGGTGTAATAAAATTTCAACGGCATGCCGGTGATGACCAGCAACAGGAAACTCGAAACGACCAGGAAATGCAGGAACCGTTCGAACGGCACAAACCGCGTGAACCATTCCCCGCCCGTTTGCGATTGGATTTTTGCCTCGCGGAACTTTTTCGAGTCATGCAGGTACAGGTAGATGAGCCGTACCAGCCACATGATGGTGTGCAGGCCGAAGAAGGCGAGGGTGCCGACCAGCAATCCGGTCATGCCGAGAAACACCGCGTGCAACAACGGATAATGCGCGCCGTCCATCGGGTTCGCATGGGGTTTGTATTCGGTGAAACCCACGGTTGCATCCGGATGACATTTCTGGCAGGTCGCCAGGATATTTTGTTTCGAGAGATGTGAGCGCGGGTCGGACAGCGGCAGAACGTCATGGTAACCGTGGCAATCGTAACAAGCGGCCACCGCCGGGGCCGCGTTGGGTTTGCCCAGCGCCATGGCCTTGCCGTGGTACGTGTCCCGGTAATGCGCGAGGCGGTCTTCGTGGCATTTGCCGCAACGCTGGTCGCTGATGGCCTTGAAATTATTGCCTTCCGGGTTCGTGATGGCGTGAGCGGTGTGGCAGTCCGTGCAGACCGGTCCTCGCGGGTCTGCTTTGGCCAGCAATTGCCCGTGAATACTCGAGTTATAGGTCTTCTCCACGCCGTAATGGCATTTGCCGCAGGTTGCGGCGACGTTGGCATGGTTGATGGGCGAAGAGCGGTCCACGGCGCGTTTGATGTCGTGCACGCCGTGACAATCGTCGCACGAGGGCGCCACAATCAGGCCCATTTTGAGCAAGGCCTGCCCGTGAATGCTGTCCATGTATTGCGCCGCCGCTTCGGGATGATTGATTTCGTATTCCTTCGTCAGTCCCGGATTGCTGTGGCACTTGGCGCAGGTCAACGGCAGGTTCATTTTGAACACCGGCGAGACGGGGTCTTTGACCGGCGGAATGTCATGCGCCCCGTGGCAATCCCAGCAATTGGCCGCGCCGGACGCGCCGAGCAGGTGGCTCACGCCATGAATGCTGGTTGTGTACTCGCCGGCCTCCTTTTCGTGACAAGGGGTGCAATTCGGCGGCGGCAACGAACTTGGATGAACGAGGTCCTTGATGCCTTTGTGGCAATCCACACAGGCGAGTTTACCGTGCACCGACCGGGCAAAGCTGTTGGTGGGGAAAAGGCCCAACGGCACGGTCTTTCCGTTCACCGTGCGGCTCGTTGTCGGATCCAGGTGGCAATCAAGGCAGTCTGAATTGGCGAATGATTCTGCGGCGGCTGAG
>DATNHI010000170.1:0-2244 GCA_035605035.1 Verrucomicrobiia bacterium | reverse complement strand
TACGCGGACATCAACGGAGTCCGGGTCGCGCTCTCGTATCCGGTTGCGAACGCCGGAGGCACGCTGCTGATTTCGCAACTCGACCTCGACACGGCGGTCCGCCCGCTGGCTTTCCCGCAAAAATGGTCCGCGAAAAGAATCACGACCATCTGCCTCGACCCCGGCCACGGCGGCAAGGACACCGGCAACCGCGTGGGCTGGCATTACGAGAAAATTTACACGCTGGCCCTGGCGGCGGAAGTGCGCGACCAGCTCAAACGGGCCGGTTTCAACGTCTTCATGACTCGCACCAGGGACACCCGGGTTGATTTGCCCGACCGTCCGGCGCTGGCGAACCGGCGCGGCGCGGATTTGTTCGTGAGTTTGCATTTCAACGCGACGCCGACCGGGAAGAACGAAGTGGAAGGACCGCAGACGTATTGCATCACACCCGTCGGCGCCAGCTCGACCGACGCGCAAGGCGAGGGGAGCAATCACGGGCCGACGCCGGCGAACCGCGTCGAGCAACGGAGCCTGCTCCTGGCGTATCAAATTCAGAAATCTTTGGTGAAAAACCTCGGCGCGGAAGACCGCGGCGTCCGGCGGGCGCGGTTTGCCGTATTGCGCGATGCGACCATGCCGGCCATTCTGATTGAAGGCGGGTACATGACGCATCCGGTCGAGGGGCGGAAGATTTTCAGCGATGCGTACCGCCGCCGGATGGCGCAGGCGATTGTAATGGGCATTCTGGCCTATCAGAAGCTGATTGCACCGACGGTTTCGACTCCGCCGGCGACGACCAATCATCCGGCGGCGAATGGTGCCAACCATTCTTCCACTGGAGATTTGCCCGAGAACGGAAAATAGCTTCCGTTCAGTCGTGTCGCCGTGCCGTTTTTTGAGACAACGGCCATTCAAACAAGACGCTTTTCGCCATTCCTTCAAGATAAGCCGTTTCCTTCTGCTGGATTACAGCAACCTACCTCGATGGCACCGGGGCTGCTAAACGGCGCCTTGGTAAAACGAGGCCGGAAACCCGTTTGACTCAAACTGCGCTCGTTGTGGGCAAAAGCTGCGCCGGCGCATTTTTTGTTTATCGGTTTTGGAGAGGTGCCGATTCAAGATGAAGAACTTATGAAAAATGGCAGTCGGGCAATACTGATACGGCTTGTATGGGCGCTTTTGGTTGGGACATCGCTCCGGGCGGTGTTTTGCCTTTTGGCGGGGCTGATGTTGTTCATCTCCACTCGGGCGTTTGGCCAAACGGCTTACGCGATGCAGTTCAACCAGGGGAACAACCTTTTCGGAAACATCAACCTGCTGACCGGCAATTTCACGCAGTTGGGCACCGAGGGTTCGACCCTTTTCAATGATATTGCCGCTTCGCCCAATGGCACGCTTTTTGGCATTATCAATTCGGCTTCGCTCGTGACATTGAACACCAACACTGGCGCGGTCTTGAACAGTGTTGCTTTCAGCGTCGGCGGCATTGAGTCGCTGGCCATCGCGCCCAACGGGACGCTTTATGGAGCAACTCAAGGCGCGCTTTACACCATCAATCCGCTCAACGGCCTGGCGTCTCTGGTCGGTAATTTCAACAACAGCAGCATCGGCAATTCGGGACAAAACATACGCTTCGCTTCGGACGGCAACCTTTATGACACCGATGGCGGAGTCAGTGCCAACAACACGGACTTGTTTCAGATCAGCACTGTCAACGGACGAGCGACGTTGATGGGTGTGGTCACCAACTTTCCCGGGTTGTGCCTGGAAAATGCCGGCTCGCAAATGTACGGCGTGGGCATTCAACTGGGTTCGGCCTCTTCCCTGTTTCAGGACCTGGTGGGCATTGATCTGAGCAGCCTCAAGCCCGGCGGAACAAACCGTAATGGGTCGCCGCTGGATGCCAGTTACAATTTGTTGACCGCCAACTTCCCCAATAATTACAACTTTTCATCGGCAAACTTGTTCATCGTGCCGGCCCCCGAGCCGGGCGTGGTTTCACTTTCAATACTGGGTGGGACGCTGTTTCTGATGATCAGTCACCGCCGTCTCCGGTGTTGATGCGGCGAGACGCCGCATCCCAATCTCGATTCGTGACCTCCAGCTCGTTCCTGCGGCTCCGGCGGCCGGTTGCGCGGACTGCGCTGATACCAGGGACGCGCCCAGCCGGGCTCGTGGCCGGCGGGTGGAAATTTTATGCGGGTTCTGCTTGGCAAGCGCCGGTTTCGTGGGTTAGCTGGTCGCCGTGAGCATTGTAACCAG
>DATNHI010000169.1:0-6769 GCA_035605035.1 Verrucomicrobiia bacterium | reverse complement strand
CGGCGGCGCAAGCCAATCACATTCCCATTGGCCAAATAGATCCGCCGTCCGGCACTAATACGTTGCATCCAAGCGATTCAGCAACCGTGCTGGTGACATTCGTTCAAAAAACAAATCAAATGCAATGGCTTTTGTATCTCGAAGCGACAGCGCCTGATCCAAAGGAGAAACCGGAAAAAACTACAGTCACGCTTTCCTCGAGTTTCGGTGAGCCGGCAACATTTGAATCAGAACCTGCTCCTGCCCAATTGCGATTGCTGGGTCCTTTCGCCATCACCAACACGTCCCGGCCGGTGAAGTCCCGGGGAAAAGAGGCCCGGATTTCCCTGGACAAAGATTTTTTGGGGTTAGGTTTGGACCAGGCGGCGGCGCTGGCGTTGAGGTGGGAGCAAATGACGAATTCCGAAAATTCGCAATTGACAGCCAGAGCAACTTTGGCCGAAACAACAAATTCCAAGGATGCGCAGCCAACCTTCAAACCAACTCCGGCCGAGCAGCGGATAATCTATGGACAGTATCCGGCCCTCTTTTCGTATGTGCATACTGTTTCGCAAACCAAAGGGTTGAACGATCTTTTCTTCAAGGTTGTCGAGTTGCCATCCGTATGGTCAATGGTTCGGCATCTGGGAATGAATTTTAACCTCTCGGCTGACGATTCGCCGGCGCGGGCTAATCCGGCGGACTGGAATCTGCCGGCTTCCGCGGAGGTTTATTATTATCCCTGGCGGCTGCAACTCAACGGCAAGCCGGCGCTCAAGGTGACACTCGTTGTGACCAGCCCGCATCCGCCTTTGTTGATTTGCAGCGGGGTGGTGGGAGTTCTCGCCGAGAAAGCGGGGGATGACGAAACTTACATGACTTTGCGAGTCATCAACGCGCATGAAATCGGGCGTAATTGAAGCCGAAGTGGAAGCGGGCCGTATTGCGTGTTGCGTCAAGCAGCGACGGACATCCAAACACCATTTAACGTAACACGAATCACGAAACACTTTTCCCATGCTCACCGTTGCCGGATTAAGCAAGGCCTTTGGCGGGCGCGTCCTGTTCGACGACGTCTCGCTCACGCTCCTGTCCGGCGAGCGCGTCGGGCTGGTCGGGCCGAACGGCGCGGGCAAATCCACGCTGCTCAAAATCATCCTCGGCCAGGAATCGCCGGATGCCGGCGAGGTCACATTCATCCGCGGCACGCGCTTGGGTTACCTGCCGCAGGAGAGCGAACCGGCCGGCAACGAGGCTGTCCTCGACATCGCCGTACCACATGACCACGAACACGACGGGCAGTTCGTAGCCAAGGCAAAACAGATTCTCGCCAGCCTCGGTTTCAAACAGTCGGACTTCCTGCGTCCGGCGCGCGAGTTGAGCGGCGGCTGGGTGATGCGCGCGCATCTCGCGCGGCTGCTCGTGCAGGAGCCGGACGTGCTGATGCTCGACGAGCCGACGAACCATCTCGACCTCGAAACGCTCCTGTGGTTTCAGGATTATCTGCGCCACTATCCCGGCGCGATTTTATTGATTTCGCACGACCGCGAGTTTCTCAACCGCCTCTGTACGCACGTCGCCGAGATCCGTTCGTCGCGCGTGCTGCGTTACACCGGCAACTATGACGAATACCTCGAGCAACGCGCGGCTGCGGAAGTTACCATGGTCGCCACGGCCAAGGCGCAGCAGCGCGAGATTGACCGGATGCAACTGTTCGTGGACCGGTTCCGCGCCAAGAACACCAAGGCCGCGCAAGCGCAGAGCAAGCTGAAGCAAATCGAACGGCTCAAGGAGGACATGGTCAAGACGCCCGAAGGACCGGACGCAACGGTAGGCTTCCGCTTCCCGCAACCGCAACGCAGCGGCCATCGCGTCATTACGCTGAAGCACGTGAAATTTGGTTACGGTGTAGCTGCGACGCCTCGTCGCAGTAGCGTTGGCACGACGCCCTCGTCGCGCGGTTCGGGTGACGAGGCGTCACCGCCACCCTCCTGCGACGGGGCGTCGCAGCCACCAAAACTCATCTATGAAAACCTGAATTTCGAGGCCGAGCGCGGTCAGCGCATCGTGCTCGTGGGACCGAATGGTGCGGGCAAGTCCACGTTGTTGAAGCTGCTCGCGGGCGTGTTGGAACCGCAGGGGGGTGAGCGCCGGCTCGGGCACAATGCGAAATCCGGCTACTTCGCGCAGCACCGCGCGGCCATGCTCAATCCCAACCATACCATGTTGCAGGAGGCGCTCGAAACGCCGCAACGCATTACTGAACAATTCGTCCGCACCGTCCTCGGCAGTTTTTTGTTTCGCGGCGATGATGTGTTCAAGCCGGTGAACGTGCTGAGCGGTGGCGAAAAAAGCCGGCTCGCGCTGGTGAAATTGCTGCTCGACCCGCCGAACCTGTTGCTCATCGACGAGCCGACGACGCATCTCGACCTCGCGAGCGTGGACGCGCTCATCGAGGCGTTGCAGCCTTACGAAGGCACGTTGATTTTCATCAGTCACGACGTGCATTTCATCCGCGTGCTGGCGAACCATGTCGTGCGCGTTGAAAACGGCCGGCTCCGGCATTTCACCGGCGGCTACCAGTATTACCTCGACAAGACCTCGCAATCCGCCCGCGCGGCGCTGACCTCCGGCGGGAGCGACGGCATGTTGCCGTCCCAAAATACAGCGACGGCGGCACGCCATCCCTCCCCCGACCGCAAGGAACAACGCCGCGTTGAAGCCGAGCAACGGCAGGCGCGTTCGCGGAAGAAACGTGAAATCCAGAAATGCATCACCGCACTGGAAAAGGAAATTGACGGGCTGGAAGCGCGCGAAAAGGAATTGACGGCGGAACTGGAAAAGCCCGAGACTTATGCAGCAGGCAACCGGGCAATGCAACTCAATCGTGAGTTGATGGAAGTGCATGACCGGCTGGCCGCGGCGAACGCGGAATGGGAAAAGGCGGGGACAGAACTGGCGCAATTCGAGGCGGAAGCACCCGCGACGTGATCCTGTTCCCGCAGTTGAAGCTGAAATGAACCAGACGCCGACAAAACCACGTTGGTGGCAAAAATCTCTGACCCAATCACGTTTCACTTGGAAAGAGCCAAAAGCCTATCTGCACTTGAAGGACAAGAACGAGCTTCCGCAACTTCGGCGAAGGCAACCGTTAATTTTGGCACTTTTCTTCGGTCTTTTCATGTCTCAATGGTGGTTGGCAAAAACGAAAAGCGGCTCGAACCGCATGCCGATCGAAGAAGCAATCGCGATCATCTTACCGGTTTCAACATTTTTCGCCTACGGTATCCCTTGGCTTGCCGGCAAATGTCCCAGTCAAATTATAGTCAATGATCGAATGATTTGCCGCACACGTGGGAGCAGCAACCGACGAGTGGAATTCAAAAACCTGGCGAGCTTTCGCTGGATTTACATGCAGCAGTGGGCTGTTCTGCGGTTTGATTTAAAATCCGGCCGTAACAATTCAGTCGCTGTTCCTCTTGAAGTATCGCATCCCGAGCTAGACGCCTTTCTTCAAGAGCGCGGCTTGCGTAAAGAGCCGGACGGACATTGGTATGAATTTGACGATTTGACTTTTCTTCGTGGTGCGACGTGATTTTGTTCCCCCATTAAACCCAAAATGAACCGTCTGTTCGCACTATTTTTGTCACTGGCGACCCTGCAAGGAGCTTTTGGCCAAAGCGGTTCCCTGCTGGACACGAATTTGGCATCGCATTTTTTTGGCTGGAACCGGGGCGTCCACATTTATCTACCGCCTTCCTACCCGACGCAGCCGCAGCGCCGTTATCCGGTGTTGTATTTGCAGGACGGCCAGAACGTCTTCAGTTCCGCCGGGACGAACGCAGCGTTCGGTTGGGGCAGTTGGCAACTCGACCGGACCGTGGACGCGCTTTGCCGCGCCGGGAAAATGCAGGAGATCATCATGGTCGCCGTGGACAACAGTTTCGCGCGCCTCGAAGAATACAACGGCCGTCATCACGGCCCGGAGGAAACCGCCACGGACACGGCATTTGAAATCTACGAGGCATTTCTCATCATGGAACTGAAACCGCAAATAGATCGCGAATACCGCACGCTGCCTGACGCGGCGCACACCGCCGTGATGGGGTCTTCGTTGGGCGGCCTTTGCAGCCTCGCGCTGGCATGGGACCACCCGGAATTCTTCGGCGGCGCGGCCAGCCTGTCCGGCGCGTTTCAGGTTGACCGGACAAATTTTTTGAACGGTGTGCTGAAAAATTATCAGGGGAAAGCCAAACCTTTCCGTGTTTATCTCGATTCCGGCGCGGTGGATTTCACGGGCGGCGATGACGGCCACGCGCTGACCCGGCAAGTCGCCGCCGAATTGCGGCGCATCGGTTGGTCGAAGAAAAATTTGAAGCTTTATTTCGACGCGAAACCGCTGACGCTGGCGAAGTTGAAAAAGTCCGGCTTGCGCCGCGACAAATGGGCCGAAGCCCAAATCAGCCAGCACAACGAATTCTACTGGCGCCTGCGCGCCTGGCGCGCGCTGACGTTCCTTTTCCCACCGCAGCAACCAAAATAATCCGCGAATGACGCGAATATTGTGGGTAGCACCCGCGTCCCGGGGGTGCTACCTCAAAACTTCCGCGAATTTTTTCCGCTCGGCAAAATGGCCGCGCAGGTCGAAGGCAATTTTCAGCGCCACGAGCAGCAACAATCCCAACTCCGGCGAGTGCAACGCCATCATCAGAAATCCGCCGCCGAGGATGGCCAGGTGCAGCACCACGATGCGTCCGTAGGGTTGTTGCATCAATTGTTGCAGACTGGCGCGCCGGTATTCGCCGTTGACAAGGTAATTCGCCACGAACGAGATGCCGCGGCTGATGGCCAGTCCCAGAATTGCCCAACCCAGATAATTTTCCTGCGCGATATGCCAGAATGTCTCCGGGGTGGGAAACCCCCGGTACTGTCTGAGGCCGCCTCCGAACAAGGCAATCACAAAAACACCGTGAATAAACGTGAACATTCCATAGTGCACGCAAAAAAACGGGATGAGGAACACCTTGCCCGCCCAGCTTACCGGCGATTCGGGATTGGCCAGGAGCATTTTCAACACGTTGAGCGCGCCAATGATGACATTTTCGGACCAGAACAAAAACATCAGCGGGAAAACCGCCCAATGAAAAAACAAAACGCCGAACACCGGCACGAGATTGGCCAGCACCAGCGCGATGACGGACGGGCGTTGCCAGTCGGCGGCGGAGATTTCGCCCAGGAATTTCACGCGGAAGAATTACCGGCGAACGGTCAAAATGGCAAGGCGACTGACGATCCCCGGGCAGGACAGGCCTCTTGCTGTCTCTGGATTCCCCCACGGGAGATCAGCTCGAAGCCTGTCCCACGGAGATGACGGGCTCAATAGCCCAGTTCGGCCTTCCGTTGGGTCGCGGTGGGCAGCGGTTCCTTCTTTTTCATAATGGCTTCCTTGCCGGAATCCTTGATTTGTCTGGCCTGAACGGCGTTAAATTCAATGTCCGCCTTGAACTGTTCCGGCACGTCCGCTTCGGCGTAGATGGCTTCCACGGGACACTCCGCCACACACGCCGTGCAATCAATGCAATCCTCCGGGTGGATGACGACCTGGCCATCCAGTTCGTAAAAGCAGGCCACGGGGCAGACCTCCACGCAATCCGTGAATTTGCACCCGACACATTTGCTGGTGACGACATGCGCCATAATCGCTCCTCATTTAATCCATATTACGGGCTAAAGCTCCACTGCCCGGCGCGACTTTGCAAATCTTTTTTGGGGGAGGGTCGCCAGGTCGGCAACCCAAATTATCTCGAAAAATGGAGCGGCGACACGCCGTCCCTGCCGAATCACAGCCACGATTTCAACCGTTCGCGCAGAATTCCCCGCGCGCGGAACAGCCGCGATTCGACGGCCTTGGGCGTGGTTTCAAGCATCGCCGCGGCTTCAGCCATGCTGCGTTCCTCCCATTCGCACAGTACCATCGCCTCGCGCAAATCTTCAGGCAACCTGCCCACCGCGGCGCGCACGGCGGCGGCGCGCTCGGCCGCCAGCGCCTGCTCACTTGGCGCAGGCGCGTTCGCCGGAAGCGTGCTGCCGAGAGTCTGCTCCGAGTCGCCGGTTTCAGCTTCGAGCGAGACGTTCGGATGCCGCGCCCGCCAACGGAAATGGTTGCGCGCCAGATTGGCGGCAATAGTGTAAAGCCAGGTGGAAAATTTTTCGTTCGTCCGGAAACTTTTGCACGACCTGAAAACGCGCACAAAAGTTTCCTGTGCCAGATCGTTCGCGTCGTCTTCATTGCCGACCATCCGGCAAAGGAATTGAAAGACGGGGGTGGCGTGCCGTTCCATCAGGTCGTTGAGCGCGGCGTCCTGGCCGGCCATCAATCGTTCCATGTCGGCCCGGTCACGGACGTCGGCTGGCCGCGGCGAAGTTTCCGGCGCCGGCCGGGCATCAGGGTTGGTGATGCTCATGGCCGGCGGCGGGGATCATGGATTGCTCGATTTCCTCATGGAAACCAAGGGTAAGGCGCTGCATTTCTGCAAGATAACGGCGGCCTTGCTCAGGCGGCATGACCTGGCTGACGGCGATGAAGTGCCGGAGCATCTGCCCCTGGCATTGGGCGCGAAGTTCGCCGAGCTCGGTTAATTCTTTCTGGGTTTCTGCGGTGACATTGGTTCCACCGGCCAGCGCCGCCTGGAGTTGAGATTTCTTGGCGGCGAGGAGCGCGCACATTTTTGCGCATTGCGGCAGGTATCCCTCGTGCAATTGCCGGATGCGCGCCATTTCGGCGTCGCCC
>DATNHI010000168.1:0-37833 GCA_035605035.1 Verrucomicrobiia bacterium | reverse complement strand
CTCCCGCCGAACCGGGCGATCATTTCTTCCAACCCAATCTGTTCGCCGGTTACTATTTCATGCACCGCCGCGCGGAATTGCTGCTGGGCCTCCTCAATCTGACGGGCGAGAACTATAAATTGAACCCGCTCACGCCTTATCAGGAACTGCCCCGCTGCCGGGTGGTTGAAGCAAGATTGAACTTCCTGTTCTGACGTCACTGGCCCTGATTTTCCTGCTGCACGTAACCCGCCAGGCGCGCTTCAGTCTTTTCAAGGCTCGGGCGCAATTGGGCAAAGCGCGGATCGGCAAGCCACTGCTGTACGACGTTCAACGAGGCTGCATCGCGGCTCACCAACGCGTCGTGGTTGGGGGTTTGCGTTTGCGTGAGCAGATTGGGCGAAATCATGTAATTGGCGTTTGGGAAAAGGCCGGCAAACGTATTAATTTCCGCCGGACTGATTTGAGGATTGAGCAGGTAATTTTCCAGAATCTGCCGTTGCTGCGGATTACCCACATCGGCCCGCGCAAAATAATTCGCCCGCGTCGCCTCACGGCCTTGCATCAAACCGGTATCGGCCAAAAGCGCGGCCAGCGCCGCTGTCGGATTATTGATGACCAGCCGGTCCAATGCCAGGTAGGACGCGTGCGCCACGGCGGGATTGTCCTGTTGCTGGACAAAATCCGTCAACGTGGGTATCAGGCTGGTGCCGCCCAGATAAACTGCCACGTCGAACGCTTCCAGAAATCCGGCCGAGGGGTTTTGCTGCCACGGTTCGTATTGCAGCATTTCGCTTGTTTTCTGTTCCAGCAAAGCGCGCCCTTCGTCACTCGTGTCGCCCCAAGCGAGGTTACGCAAAGCTACGGCCCATTCATCAGGTGAATCCATGCTGCTTAGAATCACTTTGGAATAATCAGCCGCCGCTGCCGGATCAAGACGCCCCAGTTGATCCAGCAGAAAAACCCGGAACGTCGGCGCACTGCTCAAAGCCCCGTTCGCGCCGATTTTAAAACCCTGGCCGGTCGGGGCATCCGCTTTGGAATCGAGAAACTGACGAATCGCCGCCGCTGCCTCTTTCGGCGGCAGCGTTGCGAGCCGTTGGCTCAACTCGGCCAACCGTTGCCGTGACGCGGCGGCGTCTTTGGTTATCAACAAAGTTTTGCTGGCGACTGGCAAAGGATTGGCAGCCACCCGCGATGGATTGGTCGTCGCCTGGGAAATGGCCGGAGCCGCATTCGTCATCGGCGCTGTGCGCGCGACGGGGACGGCCGAGGGCCGAAGCCACCACCACGCCGCCAATGCCAACAGGACGGACAAACTCAAACAAATCCAAAAAAATCGGGCGGGGTTATTGGGTGCCGGGGACATGGTTATGTTTCGACGGACGATTCTGCATCAGACGACGGGATTATGCAATTCAAATTAACTTAATGTGCTGGAGCGATTACAATAATTACGCGATTCTAATTGACTTGATGTGCTGGAAAGATTAAAAATGCCCGTGCTGTGGCTGACGGAATGGCCAACCATTTCAACGCCTGTTTTTTGCCCAATGGCGCGAGAGGGATGACTTTTACCTCCGCCTCTTCCCTATGAAAAAAACTCTCTTCTGTATCATGGCCACCGGCAAAATCTGTTCAGGGGCGTGGCTGGCAGTCGTGCTCGGTGGTTTCACCGCCGCTGCCCAGACGACAATATTCGACGAGGACTTCGACGGCGGTTATACCGGCGCGTTCAGCACCGGCTCGTATTCGGGAGGCAGCCCGACCGGTTGCACCAACTTTGTGCTGGCGAGCGGCGGAAACCCGAACGGCTGCTGGCAGGAGACAATGACGCCAACAACCGGGAGTGACTATTACGGCGGGCAGGTGCAGTTGCTGACGGTTTCCGGGAACACGGACACGAACCCGGCGGACTACGTATTGTCGTTTGATGCCAAAGGCAGTCAGGCGGCCAACATCCAGTTTATGATACAAACCTGGCCGTCCAATTATTTTGGCGGCACAGGGCCAGTCATAAACGCGGCAACCAACGAGCAGTTGACCGCAGCCAATACCTGGCAGCATTTCAGCGTAAACCTGGGCAGCATCACGACGAACAGCCCAACCGGCGTGACCTGGCAGTTCAACTTTCAACTCAATTCCTGGCAGTGGGGCGGCGCCGGCAACACCGACACCCTGACGATCGACAATATTACTTTAACCACCCTGCCACCACAGACGTATGCCGCTGCTTATACTTGGACCACCTTCGCGGGCTACCCTTCCTCCGGCAGCGCCGACGGTGTGGGCAGTGTCGCACAGTTTGTGAGTCCTGCGAACGTCGCTTTGGACAGCAATGGCAATGTCTATGTGACGGACGTCGGCGACTCCACGATCCGAAAAATTACACCGGCAGGAGTGGTAATTACCATAGCGGGATTTCCCGGTGCATCCGGCAGCGCCGACGGCACGAACGGCACCGCGCGGTTTAATACACCAAGTGGTATTGCGGTGGACAACGCGGGCAATGTGTATGTCACCGATACGTACAACCAAACCATTCGAAAAATCACGCCGGTGGGCACCAACTGGGTGGTAAGCACGGTCGCCGGGTCGGCGCGGAATCACGGGAGTGCCGACGGCACGAATGGCGCCGCGCGGTTTTATGCACCAAGTGGTATTGCCGTGGACAGCGGGGGCAACCTGTACGTGGCTGATTCCGGCAATTCCACCATTCGGAAAATCACGCCAGTGGGCACTAACTGGGTGGTTAGCACTATCGCCGGTTTGGCTGGGATTCAAGGCAGCACGGACGGCACCGGCCACACGGCACGATTTTCCTATCCTGGTGGCGTCGCGGCGGACGGCGCGGGCAATCTCTATGTGGCGGACTCAGGCAACTACACGATCCGCAAAATTACCTCGGCGGCAGTCGTCAGGACCATCGCCGGTTCGGTAAGTGGGAGTGCGGACGGCACGGGCAGCGCCGCGCGGTTTTCCTTACCTGGCGGTGTTGCAGCAGACAGCGCGGGCAATCTCTATGTGGCGGACACGGCCAATAACACAATTCGACAAATTACCTCTGCCGGGGTGGTGAACACCCTGGCGGGCTTGGCCGGAAGTTCCGGGACCAATGACGGTGCCGGGAGCGATGCGCGGTTTAACGGGCCTTCCGGCGTCGCCGTGGATGGCGCGGGCAATCTCTATGTGGCGGACACGGTCAATAACACAATTCGACAAATCACTTCTGCCGGGGTGGTGAACACCTTGGCGGGCTTGGCTGGAAGTTCTGGGGCCAATGACGGCTACGGGAACAATGCGCGGTTTAGCGGGCCTTCCGGCGTCGCCGTCGATGGTGTGGGCAATCTCTATGTGGCGGACACCTACAACCTCAAGATTCGAAAGATTACACCGGAAGGCCCCGCCGGCTGGGAGGTCACCACCATCGCGTCGGGTTACAAGGCGCATGGTCTGGCGGTGGACAGCTCCACTAATCTTTATGTGGCGGATTATGGCGACAGCACGATTCGAAAGATTACACTGGTAAATACACCGGAAGGCTCCGGCTGGCTGGTAAGCACAATCGCCGGCTTGGTTGGGATTCAAGGCAGCACGGACGGCACGGGAACGAATGCGTTGTTTGCGTCTCCTACCAGCATAGCCGTGGATGGCTCGGGCAATCTTTACGTTACGGACGCCGCCACGAACGGCACGATTCGGAAGATAACTCCTGTCGGTACGAACTGGGTGGTGAACACGATAGGCGGATTGCCCGGTGTCTTTGGCAGCGCGGACGGAGCAGGCAATGCCGCGCGATTTAACCGCCCTGAAGGCATCACGGTGGACAGTGCTGGCATTGTCTATGTGGCGGATACAGGAAACAACACGATTCGCAAGGGAGTGTTCACGGCCTACCTGGCGGCGAATGCAGTATCATATAGCCAGCCCGCGATGAGCTCTTCGCTGACCGTGACCTTGTTGCCACCAGAGGCCAACGGACAATGGCGGTTCCCGTGGGAGGTCGCGTGGCGTACCAATGGTCAGACGGCGAGCAATTTGGTGGCGGGCGGATACCCCATCGAATTTCGCGCCATTCCAGGCTGGATCGTAATTCCTCTGACTAAGCCAGTAGAGTTGGACAACAACCAATCGGCATCCATCACCAATCAGTATTACCCGACCATCGGCACCGTGGATACGAACAACGGCGGCACGCTGAAGGTGGATCTTGGCCCAAACCCGCCCAGTGGCTCCTACTGGGGGTTCCTTGGCAGCAGCCCGCCCTGGTATCCTTCCGATTACAGCACCAATCTGGCGGCCGGCACCTACTTGATTGGGTTTGCCACGGTCAGTAACCGGGTCACCCCACCCAACTTGTCCGTGCAGGTTCAGGCCGGTTTGACGACCTATGTATCTGAAAACTATCTTTTAGCGCAACCGGCCCCCGCTGGGGCGCTGTTGCCCACGCCGGTGCCGCCGGCCAATATCAGTGATCTGACGGATTATCCCTTCGGGTTCAACGGGCAGTTGGAGACGGATGTGGGTTACGGCAGCGGGGTGGCGGTGCAAGCCTATGTGGTGCTGACGGCGGGGCATCTGGTGTTCAACGACCAGACCTTGTCTTATGCCAGCCAGGCCTACTGGTATTTTCAAGAGGAGGCGAATGTGTTTGAGCCGGACCCGTTGCAGGCGCGCGGCTGCTATGTGTTGAGCGGCTACGCCGCGCAACGGACCAACGATCTGAAAGTTTACGCGCCGGACACCTCCACACCACAATCCCGCAACCTCGATGTGGCGGCATTGTATTTTCTGTTGCCGGTGGCTGGGCCTGGCGGTGGTTACGGGGGTTATCTGCCTTCAGACGCGACGCCCAATCCGTGGCTGACGGGGACGAGTCTGAAGATGCTGGTGGGTTATCCGGTGGACGGGTCGCAGTTTGAGAAAACAACGATCGTGCCGGGCGAGATGTATCAGACCGATCCGCAACCGTATCCACTCACGCTGGCCACCGATCCGGTGGCCGACCAGCAGGTTTATACCGCAACGTGGTTCTTGAGTTATCCGGGCAACAGTGGCGGGCCGCTGTATGTGCAGTACAACGGTTATTATTATCCGGCAGGCGTGTATCTGGGGTCGTTGTATAACGGCACCACGCCCTATGCGTCGGCAGTGCGCGCGATTGACAGCGACGTAGTGAACCTGATCACTAATGCGGCGGCATCGGGATACACGGGCGGGAACTACGCAGGTGGCGGCGTCATCACCTTCATCCCGAGTCAGGCCGTTAACTCCAATAGTCCTGGTTGTCTGCAATTCTGGTTGGCTCCGCCGGCGGCGGTTGCGGCTGGGGCAGCCTGGCGCTTGCAAGGAGACACGAATGATAATGATTACGGGTCGGCTACTAACTTTACATGGCCGGTGCGGTCCACCAACGCGTTTGGGGTGCAATTCAAACCGGTAGCGGGCTGGAACCTGCCGACCGACCAGACGGTGACAGTGCAGCCTGGACAAATTACGGCCTATACCGCGTTTTACACGGTGACCAATCCGGTATTGGTGGCGGGCAAAAGCGTTGGGCTGGGCATCACCGGCACGACCGGCACGGTTTATCAGCTCCAACGCCGGACTTCGCTGAGCAGCGGGTCATGGTTGCCCGTCAGCACCAATACCATCCTGACGACCGGTTTTAACCTCCTCCTGCCGCAACCCGCCACCAATGGAAATGCGTTCTTTTACCGGGCCGTTTGGTTGGGATACTAGTTCAACCTTTTTCCCATGAACGAAATCAATCCAGCCAAGCGACCGGCTGCCAAATCTGAACGGGGATGTTTGGGAACATGGCTCGCCTTGTTGGCGATGTCGTTTACCAGTCTTTTCACCCTGCCAGCGGCGGCGCAGTCCAGTTATGCCGCTGCCTACACTTTCAGCACCTTCGCTGGCTCCTCTGGCTCCGGCAGCGCTGATGGCGTGGGCAGCGTGGCGCAATTCGCCGTCCCTTACGGAGTGGGGGCAGACACGAACGGCAATGTCTATGTGGCGGATACTTTGAATAACACCATTCGGAAGATCACACCGTCGGGAGTGGTGAGCACCATCGCTGGCTTTGCCGGGGCTTCCGGCAGCGCCGATGGCACAAACAGCGCCGCACGGTTTAATATCCCCGAAGGCGTCACAATTGATAATGGAGGCAATGTTTATGTGGCGGATTACCGTAATCAGACCATTCGGAAAGTGACTCCGGTAGGGACCAACTGGGTGGTTTCCACCATCGCCGGTCTGGCCACCAACGCCGGTAGCGCCGACGGTCTGGGCAGTGCCGCGCAGTTTCACGGTCCTGCGGCGGTTGCAGTGGACAGCGCGACCAATGTCTATGTGGCCGATTTCAAGAACAACACGATTCGGAAGATAACACCAGCGGGCACCAACTGGGTGGTCAGCACCATCGCCGGCTCCGCCGGCAGCATCGGCAGCATGGACGGAACCAACGGCACTGCGCGGTTTGACGGGCCCGCTGGCGTCACGGTTGATAGCGCCGGCAATGTTTATGTGGCGGATACCTACAACGACACAATTCGCAAGCTCACGCTGGCAGGTACCAACTGGGTGGTGCGCACCATCGCCGGCTCCGCTGGCAACATCGGCAGCAAGGATGGCACGAACGGTGTCGCGCGCTTTTACGAACCTGGCGGGATCGCGGTGGACAGCGCCACCAATCTCTACGTGGCGGATTCTTCCAACGACACCATTCGGAAGATCCGGCCGGCTGGAACCAACTGGATCGTGACCACTTTGGCTGGAGTGGTCTTGACGCCCGCCTTTGTGGACGGGACTGGCACCAACGCGTACTTTGGTACGCCCGAGGGTGTCGCGGCAGGCCCGGAAGGCCATATCTATGTGGCGGATACGTTCAACGATGCAATTCGGAAGATCACCTCAGCCGGGGTGGTGAGCACCCTGGCTGGCGGCGGAAGTGTCGGCAGCGCTGATGGCACAGGCGGCGCCGCACGATTTTGGAGTCCTGAAGGTATCGCGGTGGATGGCGACGGCAATCTCTACGTGGCGGATGAACTGAATTGCACCATTCGGCAGATCACCTCGGCAGGTTTGGTGAGCACGATGGCCGGGTTGGCCGAGGTTTCGGGCACCAATGATGGGCCGGGCAGTTACGCGTTGTTTAACGGGCCAGGCGGCGTGGCGGTTGACAGCGCCGGCAATGTTTATGTGGCGGACACATACAACCACACCATTCGGCAGATCACGCCGGCGGGGATAGTGAGTACCATCGCCGGTAGGGCCGGAATCAATGGCAGCGCGGACGGAACCAACAGCGTGGCGCGGTTTAATTATCCAGGCGGCATCGCCGTGGACAGCGCAACCAATCTCTACGTGGCGGATACCTACAACGACACGATTCGGAAGATGACATTGGTGGGCACCAACTGGGTGGTGCGCACCATTGCCGGGCTGGCTGGGACTGATGGCTTCACTGACGGCACGGGAACCAATGCGCACTTTAACAAGCCGGGTGGGATCGTGGTGGACAGCGCGACCAATCTCTACGTGGCCGATTTTACCAACGACACGATCCGGAAGATAACGCCCGCTGGAACCAACTGGGTAGTGAGCACTATTGCCGGGCAGGCCATGGTCCAAGGCAGCGCCGACGGCACGGGAACGAACGCTCAGTTTGACAAACCTTTTGGTATCGCGGTGGACAGCGCGGGCAATCTCTATGTGGCGGATACGTACAACAACACGATTCGGAAGATAACTCCCGTCGGCACCAACTGGGTCGTCAGCACGATTGGTGGCGTGGCCGGGACCTATGGCAGCGCCGACGGGGCGGGCAGCGCCGCGTTGTTTGACTTGCCCTACGGTTTAGCGGTGGACGACGCAGGCGTTCTCTACGTGGCGGATACTTACAACAACACGATTCGCAAAGGGGTGTTCACGGCATACACGCCAACCGATCCGGTGCCTTACACCCAGCCGCCCATGAATGGGCAGCTTGTCGTGACCTTGCTGCCGCCTGAGGCCGACGGGCAATGGCGCTTTCCCTGGGAAATCGCCTGGCGCAACAGCGGAGACTTGGCGAGCAATCTGGTCGCCGGCAATTACCCCGTCGAGTTTCGCAATTTGCCCGGTTACCTGACCATCTCGACCAACTTTATGGCAGCAGTCGCGGGCGGTGTTACCACGTTCGTAACCAACCAATATTACCCTACGCTCGTTGCCGGGGACACGAACGACGGTACGCTGACGGTCAACATTCAGCCCAACTCGCCCGCTGGTGCCGGCTGGCGGTTCCTGGGAGAGACGACCTGGCGGGCGCCAGGCTCCACGGCGACCAACTTGCTGCCGGACATCTATTTCATCGAGTTCGAGCCGGTGGCCAACTACTCGAAGCCTGCCAGCCAGGCGGTGCAGGTGTATGCCGGTTTGGCCCGAGTGATTTCGGCCAGTTACCTGCTTGCCGCCTCGCCACCGGGCGGGGTTCTGCTGCCTGTGCCGGTACCTGCCAATTACCTTAGTGACCTGACCGATTATCCCTTCGGGTTCAACGGCCAGTTGCAATCGGATGTGGGCTACGGCAGCGGGGTGGCCGTGCAGACCAACGTGGTGTTGACGGCGGCGCATCTGGTCTTCAACGACGAGACGTTGTCCTACGTGAGCCAGGTCTATTGGTATTTTCAGGAGGAGGAAGGTGTGTTTGCCCCGGAGCCGTTGCCAGCGCGGGGCTGGTATGTGTTGAGCGGCTATGCCGCCCAGCGGACCAATGACTTGTTGAGTGGCCTGAGTCCGGACCAGTCCAGTCCCCAGTCACGGAACCTGGACGTGGCGGCGCTGTATTTCCTGTCGCCGGTGGCGGGAGGTGGCTATGGCGGCTACTTGCCCTCGGATGCGTCGCCCAACTCCTGGCTGACGAGCACGAGCCTGAAGATGCTGGTGGGCTACCCGGTGGATGGCTCGTTGTTTGGCGACGCCAGCATCGTGCCGGGCGTGATGTATCAGACCGGGCCGCAGCCGTATCCTTTGAGTCAGGCTGCGGACCCGGTGAACAATCAGCAAGTTTACATAGCGGCGTGGCTTCTCAGTTATCCGGGCAACAGCGGCGGGCCGCTGTATGTACAGTTCAACGGCTATTACTATCCAGCAGGGGTGTATTTGGGGACGTTGTTCAATGGCGCTGTGCCGTATGCGTCAGCCGTGCGGGCGATCGACAGCGAGGTAGTGAACCTGATCACGAATGCGGCGACGTTGGGTGACACCGGCACGAACAACACGGGTGGCGGGGTGATCACCATTATCCCCAATCAAGCCATCAGCGCCAGCAATCCGGGATATGTCCAGTGGCAGTTGGGGCCAGCGGCGGCGGTGCAGGCCGGTGCGGGCTGGCGGTTGCAGGGGGATGCCACCTATTCGAGCGCGACCAACTACGTGCGGGCGGTGTTTTCGACCAACGCGGTGGTGATCCAGTTCAAGCCGATAAACGGTTGGAATCTGCCGACCAATCAGACGGTGACAGTGCAGCCTGGCCAAATTACGGTCTATGCAGGGTTTTATACGGTGACCAATCCGATGCTGGTGGCGGGCTATAGTGTTGGGCTGGGCATCACCGGCACGACCGGCACGGTTTATCGACTGGAGCGCCGGACTTCGCTGAACAGCGGGTCATGGTTGCCCGTAAGCACCAACACCATCCTGACCAATGGCTTTAACCTCCTCCTGCCGCAACCCGCCACCAATGGGAATACTTTCTTTTACCGGGCCGTTTGGTTGGGACAGTAGCCAAACCTTCTTCCTCGGACAAAATCGGTACGAATCAGCCCGGTGTGGGCCTTGCAGAGATTATGGCGCGCAAATCTCACTGCTCGGGACCAAAGTGTCGTGTCGCACCGATTCCTGGCCGCGGAGTTGCCCGGTGTTGGAGACCCGTTGCCGCGCGCTTTTCAGCTCTCTGCTTGCCGCCGAAATGAAGATGGTCGGGCGCGGTGTCATAAAGAACCCCTGTTGCAGTCGCGCTCAACCGTCAAGAAAAATAATGCTTGCGTTCCATTCCGAAAACTGACATTGGCATTCTCAATCATATGAAAGCAAATCCATTAATCCAGTCTAACTTACTAATCCACATTTGCTTATGCCTGTGTCTGTGCGCGCTGCCACTGCTGACTTCCTGCGCGACCTCGGCCATGCACGCACATTTTCGCGACTACAACACCGCCTACGCCGATGCGCTCAACGAACAGATGTTGCTCAATCTCGCGCGACTGGAAAACGGCCATCCAGCCTATTACCTCGCCATCGGCGCAATTGATGATCGGCTTTCGGTCAGCGGTTCAGCCGGTGTCGGCAACACCGGCACGTTCACCGACTCCAAAACCGCTCCCACCGGTGGTGCCATCACGCGGGTATTTCAATCGGTGTTTGGTTACAACGCCAGCGGAACGATCACACGCACAATCAATCCGGAATTTCAATTTATTCCGCTGAACAACGAAGCTGTGGCCAAACAGGTCTTGCAGCCGATTTCCACCGACGTTTTTTTCACGCTCTACCAGCAGGGCTACCCGATTGACCAGTTGATGCGGGTGCTGATTGAGCGCGTGGAAACGACGCTGCCGAACAACCAGGAATTGGTGCTGGTCAATTCCCCGACGCGGGGCACGCCGGAATCTTACGGAAAATATTTGCGCGCATGTGCCATCCTTCGCGAATTGCAGCAGCGCGGCTATCTCTCGCTCCGGGCCGTCACCCAGCCGCCTGAAAATATGGGACCGGTCTCTTTCAACGCAGGCTCGGGCGCAAAAGCCGGCGGCCAGCCGGGAGCGGGTGGCCGGAATGCTTCACAACCCGAAAATCCGGAGCAAGGATCGGGTGGAAACAGTGCGCCGGGTGAAAAAGGCAGTCCGTCGCTCAAAGATTACGCGGACGCTCAAGACAAGGGCTGGACGCTGACCCAAACGAACGGCACGTGGCAGCTCGGCCTTCGCCGCGAAATGCCGATTTTCGTCCTTAACACCGATGTGGTTGCGGTTGTCCAATCACCGGCCGTCTCAAACCCCGCTGGGAATCAAATTGTGTCGGAGGGCAACCGCAGGCTTGTTCAGTCGGGGGTCAATTTCAGCCTGGCGCCCGCTCAACTGGCTTTGGTTCCGGCGATTGTTCAATCGCTGACGAATGCGAATTTTAACGCCACCAATTCCAAGAGCCAGGAAGTCATTGCGGACGACACGATGGCCGTCCTGACCGTCATCGGACTGCTCAACGAAGGCATCTCCGTGCAGACCAAGGTCAGTGGCGAGGCGCAGGCGCGAACGCGGCTGGTGCTCCGCAGTTTTGGCCGGGCGATGGAAGCCGTCGCGAGCGAACAACCGGCCTTTGACACGCTCGTGCTGACTAATCACCAATTCCGCTCGGTCGTTCCAAACTCGGAACAACATCCGGTCATTCGCATTGAATGGAGCCATGTAAAAGAACCACTTCAGCCGCCCCTGCGGACCATTCGTTACGCCGACAGGAATTACGAGATCACCGACCCGGTCGCCGACGCACTGGATCCCAATGTGAGCTGGAACCGCGACATTTTCCGCCTGCTCGTTGCGCTCAATTCACAGGTTACCGTGGACATCTCCAAATTCCAGCAGCAGGTGTTTGAGTTGAGAACGGATTAGATGTCGTCACTCGGCCGCCGAGGTCACAAGCCCGGATTTGACGGTTTCGGGGTTTGCGAAATTCGACGTCGGACAAAACGCTTGCGCCCTACGAGGCCGATGTGTTTGTGATCTGACACGTCGGGAATCCGGTCCGGCCTTGATGGATTTCTGCCGCTCGCAGATTCCATTTGAGCAAAATCGGGCATGTGCGTATGCTGACCTTTGATCTGCGCGAGTAGCTCAATTGGATAGAGCGTCGGCCTCCGGAGCCGAAGGTTGAGAGTTCGACCCTCTCCTCGCGTACCAGCCTTCGCTCGGAGCAACGCGGAGAGTGAAGGCTGCGCGCCGTAGCGCAAAGCGCGAAGGCGGGCGCAAGCGTCCGAACAACTGGCGCTCCGAGCTACGGCTGGCAGGCCAGCGCTTCCCGGCTGTCAATGGTACTGCTTTAACCTTCCCGTTTGTGGGCGTTGCCATAGGGTTGCCAGTGCAATTCAACCACGGTTTTTACCCCTTTAATTGGACCGAAACATGCTGAATTTGCCCTGAAAAGCAGGAATTTATAGGGAATTCTTTGCAAAGCAAAGCCAATGCCACAATTGGCAGGCAGGCCGGAATTCGATGAAAACCATGTGTTCAAATCAAAAGGTCGTTCGATTCGCACCGCGCGGGCGGGCGGGAATGACGCTGGTGGAAGTGGTTGTCGCCTTGGCCATCACCGGGCTGACCGTGGGGGGAGTCGTTGAGGGATATATCTACTGCACGACGGCTGCGGTAAAGGGCGGACTGGTTCAGGCGGCGAGCGCCCGGGCGATGGAACGCATCGAGGAGGTGCACAGCGCCCGATGGGATACCTCCGTCTGGCCGGTTGTGGACCAGTTGGTGGCCACGAATTTTCCGAACAAGATCGTTTCCCTGGATATGCCCGGATCCGGTTCCGGAGGCACGTCGGCCACGATTCAGACGACCATTTCCCAGATTTCACTCGCCCCGCCGATCCGCAGAATTCGGGTGGATTGCATCTGGAATTTCATGGGGACCCAATTGATCACCAACACGATTGAAACCATTCGCGCCCCCGACCAATGAAGCTTCACGTTCCATTTTCAAATTCAGATCGCGGCCGGAGGCCGGTGCTGGACAAAGGTTTCACCCTGCCGGAAATCCTCATTGCGATGGCGGTGTTTCTGCTGATGCTCGCCGGCATCATTGCCGCGAATCTGTTTGGCTTGAGAATGTTTCAAGTCAATACAACCAAGCTCAACATCACCACGTGGTCCCGCCAAACGGTCGAAAAAATGACAACTGAAATCCACTCCTGTAACAGCGTGTCGGTTGGCAATATTACGAATGGTGTTTTTGACGGGCTGCTGAATGGGGAGACGCAGCAGGGCACCGCTCTGCTCGTTTATCCTACGACCAATACTGCCAGCTACATCATCTATTTTGTCAATTTATCGGACCAGAGCTTCCGGCGAACCACCGACCAGCCGGGCTCCGCTGAAATCCTGGCCGATTCGGTCACCAACACGATCGCGTTCACCGCGCAGGACTTTTCGGGGAATGTGTTGACCAACAACCAAAACAATCGGGTGATCCACCTCACCCTTGAATTCTATCAACCGGCGCGTTTCATGCAAGGCGCGGATTATTACAAGCTGGAAACCTCCATGACCCGGCGCGCACTGGAATGAACATGAAAACCACCTTTCACACTCGCAAACGGGATCAGAATGGAAGCGCCCTGATGCTGACCCTGATCCTGAGCGCGATTGCCCTGGCCTTGCTGGCGGCGGCGATGTCATGGTCGGCCAGCAACACCCAATTGACGTACCGTTCCATCCAATATAACCGTTCGGTCGCGGCCGCGGAGGCAGCCACGGAAAAAGTGGTGAGTCGAATGAACAGTGATTACCTGTACGGTGGCGAAAGCCTGGTCAGCAACAACCTGAGCTCTTATCGCCAGAACACAGTGCCCACATCGTCGGACTCCTCATACTGGAGCACTTGGGAATTTGATGACGGTAACGGGAATAGTGGCCAAACTTATGTGCAGCGCTCGCCTGGAACCAGCTACATTGTGGCGGACTCGACTTACGCCGGCTTGAAAGGATATGCTTCGATCTACGCGATCGCTTCACACGCGCAGGATACGGCCAGCCCGCAGAGCGTCAGCGGGGGGGTCCTGCAGCAATTGCAGTTGGCCAGCATCCCCATCTTCCAGTTTGCCATGTATTCCTCGGGTGAACTGGAAATCAGTTGCGGTCAGCCTTTCACCGTTACCGGACGTGTGCATTCCAACGGGGAACTCTACGTCGAACCGGACAGCTCCCTGACTTTTGGATCCAGTGTCACTGCGGTTATCAGCGTCCTGTTTCAACGCGACCCGCTCGATACCCGCGGCGCGCCGGTCGGCAGCGTGGTCTATGCGCAAACCAATCAACCGGTTTTTCCCGTTTCGTCCTTGACCCTGCCCATCGGAAGCACCAACACGCCGCAAGCGGTCCGGGAAATCATCGAGCCGCCACCCTTCGGGGAAGACCCCAACTCACCCATCGGCCGGCTGCGGTATTACAATCAATGCGACATGGTTGTGGTGGCTTCGGCTGCCGGAATCAGCGCCACCAGCGGGCATTTTAATAACTTTGCGACCCCCATCCCGACCAATGAGCTGGCGACGTTTGTCTCAACCGCAAACAGCTTTTCGGATGCGCGTGAGGGGAAAACCGTCATGCCCATTGACATCAACATCGGGAATCTCGCGGCCTGGAGCCAGACCAATTCCAGTCTGCGTTACTCTGCCATCGGGTCGAATCTGATTCTTAGTTCTGTCTATGTACTGGATAGCCGCACGTTGCCGGCCACCAGTTTGAGAGCGGTTCGGGTGTACAACGGAACCAATCTGCCGCCGAACGGGCTGACGGTAGCGACCGGGCGTCCGCTCTACGTTTGGAAAGACTATAACCAATTCAACTCCGCGAATCTGGGTACGACCAACACCTCCACCACCCGGCCGGCTTCGCTGGTGGCCGACGCCATCACAGTTCTCTCGGATAGTTGGACGGACGCGAACAGCACCAGCGCGCTGACCTCGCGAAAAGCGTCAGCCACCACCGTCAACGCCGCCATTCTGACCGGCGCGGTTGATACCACGTTGGGACATTACAGCGGCGGCATGGAAAATTTCCCGCGTTTTCTGGAAACCTGGACAGCGGTGCCATTCACCTATAATGGTTCGATGATCAAGATGTTCCCCAGCCTCTATGCCACCAATGTTTGGGGAATGGCCAACGTTTATAACCCGCCGGTCCGCAACTGGGCTTACGACGCCAATTTTGACAACCCGCTCAAACTTCCGCCGAAAACACCGAGTTTGCTGCAGGTGATTCGGGGCGAGTGGGCCGCCGTGCCTCCGGGCCAAAATACGGCGCCATAATTTCCATGGCCGGCGGAAATGTCCGCCGGTCCGCTTGAGTTTCATGCATGATCGGGAAAATGGGACCGAAATCGGCATTCGACAGATTGGCGGCCGGCTTGCGCGCGCAAGCGGCTGTCCGGATGATTCCATTTGGGCTGCTAAACCAGTTCAGAATGGCGGCGAGGGAATTTGCCCGGCGATCGGTTCCCGGTGTGGCCCGGGCTGCGTGGATTAATGCGTCTCTGATTCTCTTCACGGCGGGACTTTGGTGCCTGCCATTGCCCGGAACCGCGGATACGAATACCAGCGAATTCGAGACGCCGCCACCGGAACCGGGGTCCATTCGATGGGAGATGGACCATAGCATTGCCAAAGAACGCCAGGAGCACTACCGGAATCGTGTGCCCATCCCTGGCGCGGTTGGCAGAAATATTCCGCGGTCCACCTCCGCAATTTTGATCAATGGTCCGAAAAAGGAAGCGCCACCGCCACCGCCTCCACGCGCCTCATCCGGAATCGTCTTAGAGGTCCTTTTGTTTGGTGCCGCTGTCGTTTTAACCGGATTTCTGGTTATCCGAAGGTTTGGCCCGCAGCGGCCCGGCGACGTGGATCAGCGGTTCAATTCGTGGGGGCTTGCCCCGGCCGCCAAAACGGAACTTTTGGCAAAAATTCGCGCGGAGGAAGAAGCCTTTGGCAAGTTTGTTGAAACGTTCCGGGTCGGTCCGTCACGCTCGGCGGTTACCGATCTGTCCAGACAGACCGATCCGGTCAGTGAATTTTACGCGGAAATGCAAAAGCGCCTCGGCGCGCAGCGGAAGCTGTTGCAGGACATCAGCCGGGAGTCGAGTGATATGGCCCGGCGACGAATGCTGACGTATTTATATTTTGAGATGGGCGTGCTGAAAGGCGAAGCCGGTTTTCCGGAGGCGCTTCCCGTATGGCAGGTGGCATCAGCACTGGAAGGACTTCTGAAACAACTCGCCGGCACGCCGAAAAGTATTACGCCTTCCACGCTGCGAACCGTTGCCGGCGGCTTGGATTTGCTCAATGACTTATGTATGCCGGGATTGCAGCCGGCGCTGCTGTCGGATCACCCCTTCAAGCTTCTCGTCGTTGATGACGACATGATAAGCCGCCAGGCCCTGTCACACTCGCTCCGAAAGGCGTTCAGCCAGCCGGACCTGGCAGAGGATAGCGAAACGGCTTTGGCCCAGGCCTCCAGGCAGGCTTACGACGTCATTTTCCTCGACGTGCAAATGCCGGGCATGGATGGCTTTGAACTTTGCACCAAAATACGTGACACCGTTCTCAATCGCACCACTCCGGTTGTCTTTGTCACGGTCCAGAGCGACTTTGAAGCGCGCTGCAAGTCAACTCTCAGCGGCGGCAACGATCTGATGGGAAAACCGTTTCTTGCTTTTGAAGTGACAGTCAAGGCGCTCACCCTCGCGTTGCACCGCCGTCTCCGGGGACACGCTCAGAAACCTCTCCCGGAACCTGGCACGGACCCGGAAACGGCGGATTCCCTCGTGGCGGTCACGGATGGTCCATGTCCCGTCCCGGATTCCACCATCGCCCGGCGGCTGCCGCCGGCGGCGCTGCCGGCGGAGACCGACGAGATTATCAGTGCCTTCTTGATTCGCGCGTCCAGACACCTGGAACCGTTGTGGGAACTCTGCCAGACGGTTCTTCAAGTCTCGAACAAGGAGACGCGGCAGACCCTGCTGGTGGATGGTTTCCTTCGCATTAATTCATTGGTTCCCAGGTCCGGCCCCGCAGTGGCGCATCCGGCTTATCACCTGAGCGCCGCGCTGGAAGGACTGCTCAGAAAAATGCTGCAGCATTCCGAACATGCCACGCCGTCCGTGCTGGCCACTCTCGCCTCTGCGGTGGATTTGCTCAACGACTTGTGTGTGCCGGGACTGAAAGCGGACCTGGCCGTCAATCCGCCGATTCACCTGTTGGTGGTGGACGATGATCTCGTGGCGCGCCGGGCGCTCGTCGGCGCTCTGCAGACGGCTTTTAAAAAGCCGGAGAGCGCGGAGAACGGGGAAGCGGCGGTGGCGCTGGTGACCGAAAAACCGTTCGACGTGATATTTCTGGACGTGGTAATGCCCGGCATGGACGGATTCGAGGTCTGCTCGAGGATTCGCAATACCGCTCTCAACCGCGCCACGCCCGTGGTGTTTGTGACCGGCCGGAGCGATTTCGATGCGCGCGCCCGCATGAACCGCAACGGCGGCGACGATCTGATTGGCAAACCGTTCCTCACTCCGGAGATCACAGTCAAAGCGCTTACGTTCGCGCTGCGGGGTCGTCTCCAACAGTTGAAGACGCAGTCGCATCGTGAGCTGACCGTCGCGGGTTAAAAGTCGGGGAGCTGACAGCGCAGGGAAACGCCCATCCGGATCTTTGCGCAATTTCTTGTTTGACGGAGACCGCCGAAAGGGCGAAAAGAAGCCTGACCATGACACTGAAACGCTGGGTTCTCTGGTTGTGCATCGTCGCGCTGGTAGTCAGCGAACTCCTCCTCTTTTCGGCCAACCAGCAGAAAAGCGCGGCCCAGGCCGACGCGCGTGACGCCAAACAACAGGTTGAGCAATTGCGCGCTGAATTGGAGCAGAGCAAAACCTCCAACGTCGAGGGGCAAACCGTGGAAATCGCCCGCCTCCGCAGCGAACATCAGGACCTGCTTCGCCTGCGCAATCAGGTCCGCGAGTTGACCGAAGCGTGTCAGCAGTTGACCCAAACGAACCAACAGTTGGCCCAGCAATTGAAGGCCGCACATCTCGTCACGCAAGAGCAGCAGGATGCATTGCAGGCCTGGCAGGCGGACGCAGTCGCGGCCCAACAAGCCCAACGGGCCGCCGCGGCGGCAGCGCAACAACAGGCCCAAACCGAAGCCGCTCAACGCAACACCTGTATCAACAACCTCCGCCAGATTGACGCGGCCAAGCAGCAGTGGGCGCTGGAGAACAACAAAACCGATGTATCCGTTCCAACCACGCTGGATTTGCTGCCGTATTTAAAAGGCGGGACTTTCCCGGTGTGTCCTGGTGGCGGCACTTACACGATTAATGCCGTGGGCTTGCCGCCAACCTGCTCGATTCCCGGCCACGTGCTGCCGCCGCCATAGCCCGCTGTGGCATTTGAGCGGCGTCAAACGGACCAATGCGGAAAATATGCGTTAACCAGACGCGTCATTGGCTTTCATTTCACGGCCTGCGCGCTCTCCATGCTGGCGGAGGCCGCATCATAGCCAATCCGATTGACCACCAGCACGCCATCCGTGTCTTCGTAAGTGAAGGCAAAGCGGGCGCCAATGCGCAGATCACTCAGGCTCCCGCCCGGTTTGCCGCCAACAACAATCTGGCATCCGTCAGCGAGGTGGAACGTTTTCTCCGCAAGCAAGTCCTTGGCCTTCACCGTTCGCGTTTCGGCATCAATGGCCTGGATGGTTCCCACGAACGTGGGGCTTTTCTGCTCGATGCTCCGCGCCAGCGGGGAACCATTCGCCGATTCATAAACCACATTGACCGTGTGCCCGACCTTCAGGTCATCCAGGGTTTTTGTGTTGTTGTCCCTGATGACCACCACGCAGTTTTCGGGGACGGCGAAGTCGCGGCTGAACGAGCCATGCTTGATGGTCAGCGTTCGTTTGGCGGGGTTAATCGCGCTGATGTAGCCGGTAAAAACCAGGTTGTGCTGGGCGACCCGGTTTGCCACCAGCACACCATGTGCGTTTTCATAGCCGACCTCCACCTTTTGGCCAGGACGCAATTCCCCCAGTGAGGCTGCCGGCTGGTCTTCCAGTGACACTTTGCAATTATCGGCGACATTGAAGGTTTTGGTGCCCCAGAAGTCCCTGGCCGAGACCGTCTTTTCCTTCTGGTCAACCGCAGTCACAGTGCCCTTGAAAATCTTGTCTTTTTGAACCGGTGCCGATTCATCGCCCTTGGTGGGACTGGCGCAAATCAGGTTGAACGCCATGCCCGCCACTACTGCCATCCGCATGACTGACGTTTTCATTTGATTCCTTTCGTTCAGCAAGCGTTTTACTTGCCGGATCAGTCTTGTACGGTGCCAGCGCCGCGCCTGAACGGGGTTAAATTCCAACAGGCGCTTGATTGCGCAGGCCAGCTACTCGACTGGCTGTGTGCATAATTTGCAGATTCCATGCCCCCTGCGAAAACCGGACAAAACCACGAATTATCTACGGAATTTGAACTTCGGCGTGCCGGCGGCTGGCACATTTGGCAGCAGAGGTGGATTCGACCGGGCCACAATGACTCGAGGTGAAACTATTTGTTTTGTTCTTCCCGGCCGACGGCCAAACCGAACTGGACCAACTTTTCCCGCAACCGCATCCGGCCGATGCCCAGCCAGCGGGCCGCCTTGGATTGATTGCCTTGCGCCAACTGAATGGCCTGCTTGAATAATTCCGGTTCGAGATCCGCGATCATGCGCGAGTAAGCATCGTGGGTGTCGCCGCTTTGCGCGCGGCTGAGCAGTTCGGTGATGTAGGCGGCGTGGGTCTGTTGGGAGGCGGCCACAGGTTTCCGGATTTTGGCCAGCACCTGCTGCACGTGTTCCAGGCTGATGCCAAATGGCCGCGCCGCCAACAACGTCTGGCGGATGACGTTTTCCAGTTCGCGCACATTGCCCGGCCACGGCTGGTTTTGCAGCAACGAAATGGCTTCGGGTTGCACGGAGGGAGACTCGAGGCCAAGCTCCTTTCCATAACGATGGATAAAGTATTTCGCCAGTTCCGGAATGTCTTCCGTACGCTCGCTCAACGGCGGCAGCGCGATGGTGACGACACTCAGGCGATAGAACAGGTCCTCACGAAATTCCTTTTCTTTGATGGCAGTTTCCAGTTCGCGATGGGTGGCGGCCAGCACCCTGACATCCACGGGGACGTTGACCTCGCTGCCGAGCCGCTGGATGCAGCGTTCCTGAAGCACACGCAACAGTTTGCCCTGGGTGTTCGCGTTTAAATCACCAATCTCATCCAGAAAAATGGTTCCGCCGTGTGCCTGCTCGAAACGGCCAACGCGCCGCGCCTGCGCGCCGGTGAACGCGCCGCGTTCGTGGCCGAATAATTCGCTTTCCAGCAACGCATCCGGGATGGCGGCGCAATTGACGGCGATGAACGGTTTGTCCGCGCGCAGGCTGTGCTGGTAAATCGCGCGCGCAATCAGTTCCTTGCCGGTCCCGGTCGCGCCGCGAATCAGGACCGTGGCGGGCGTGGCGGCGACCCGTCCGATTTCCTTGTAGATTGCCTGCATCGCCCGGCTTTTGCCGATGATGGCCGATTGGTCCATGCGGGCCTCGCCCATTTCCACCGGTTCGGACATGAGCCGGCTGCTGGCGACCGCCGATGCGACCAAATCAAGCAGTTCATCCGCTTCAAACGGTTTGAGCAGATAATCGCAGGCCCCCAGCTTGGTGGCTTCGATGGCCGTCTCGGTCGTGCCATGCGCCGTGATCAGGATGATCGGCTGCTTCGGCTTGGCGGTATGGAGTTGGGCCACCAGCTCCAGCCCGCCCAAACCGGGCAGCCGCAGGTCCGAGATGACGACACTGTACTCGTTTTGACGGGCCAGTTCCAAACCGGCGTCACCGCGGCCGGCGGTTTCCACTTGATAACCCTCGGCGCACAAGACCTTTTTCAAGGAGGAAGCCGTGCTGGCATCATCTTCAATCAGCAGAATTTTTGGATTCATGTTCGTGAGCGTGCGGCAGGACAACGGCAAAGGTGGTGCCGCGATTGAGTTGAGTTTGGTAACGAAGGTCGCCGCCGTGCTTCTCGACGATTCGCGCCGCGATGGGAAGGCCCAGTCCCGTGCCTCCTTCCTTGGTGGTGAAAAAGGGGTCGAACAGACGGTTTTGCACTTCGGCCGGAATCCCTTTTCCGGTGTCGGCAACTTCCAGAATCGTGGAGCCGTTTTCGTCGTGTGCACGCAACGTGATGACGCCTTTGCGCCCGATGCTGTCTGCCGCGTTCTGAATCAGGTTGATCAGAACCTCCTTGATTTGTTGGGTATCCGCCTGCACCCAGGCAGCTTCGGACGGCTCCAACTGCAAATCAATCGCCGACTTTTCCAATTGCGGCTTCAGCAGGTCGTGGACTTCCTGCAAGATGCGTTGCGGCGGGACGGCAACCAGTTCCGGCTCGGAAGGGCGGGCAAACTGGAGGAAATCCTTGACGATGCGTTCCAGGCGGCTGATTTCGTTGTCAATGACCAGGGCATCTTCATTGTCCGCGCCGGGCAACGACTTTCTCAGGCTGTAGAGGCGGAATTTGATGGCCGTGAGCGGATTGCGAATTTCATGGGCAACGCCCGCCGCCAGCACGCCCAGAGAGGCGAGCTTTTCCTGCCGGGCGATGATGGCCTGGCTTTCGGTCAATTTAAAGCGCAGCGGCGCAATCATGCCGCGATAAACCAATACGGCCAGAGCGGCGATGAGTGCCAGCAGCAGCGCCACGGAGAGTTTGACCAGTAGCTGGAAGGTGGTCAGCGTGTTGTTCGACTCCCGAAGAAAATCATTGAATGCCAGCTTCTGGCCGTAGATGAAGGCATCACACAGGTCCAGCAAATGCTCAGACTGTTGTTGCACTTTTTCGTAGCTGGTCGGAAACGCCCCCACCTTGGTTTGGAGCATTCCGTTGCCGGCCACCAGCAGGTTCGTGCTCACGTTCAGGTAATCGTAGTAAGCACCTCCAATCTGCTCAAAAAACTGATGTTCCATAGGCGTGACGGCGTTGGTCCGATTTGCCTCGAACCATTGTGTCAGTTCCTGCACATTGCCGAGGAACAGCTCATAGGCGGCGGGTTCGCCATGCAGACGGTAGCGGAGGAGGAGATTATTCAATCGCTGGATGTCGCCTTTCATGCGAACGCCCAGATAAAAGCTGTCCGGATTCAACCCGGCAAACTCAAGCTGCAGACGTTCCATCCGGGCCCAGGTTGTGCGGCTGACCCAGACCACCAGGATCGAGCCAAGCAATACGATTAGCACCAATCCGGCGAGGCGCAGCGTCACCGCCGGGCGGGCCGAGTTGGCTCCTGGCGGAGCACCTGTGGCTTGAAATGGACCAACCATCTGTTTCATTCGCGTGCGGCCGCCTGCTTAAAAACATCGGTTTATGCAGGAAAACCGCCTCACGCCCCTGCTGGCACAACAACCGCTCATCCCGTTTTGCAAGAGCGGGGCCAAGTATAGTCCAAACCGATAACAACTACAAATTTCAGTCCCATGAAAACGCAAATTGTTCCTGGTGCTTACGACTCCGTGTTCTTTCCCGCGCCGCCGGCCAAATCGGGTGTCGCCGACAGCGCTCAGGACGTCAGCCCCTTTTTCCCACGTGTCGCCTCGGACCCGATCGCGACCGCGTCCATTTCTGCCAACACGCCCGCGCACCACGACCATGCCCGTCTCCCGGGTTCCTTGCGGGATTGGCTGGTCTGCAAAGAAGCCCTGGAAATTCGCCGGAGAGGCCGTAATCAGACGGAAGACGGAAATGACACTTGGGTTCTGACGGCCAAACCGGCGACTCGCGGGTTGAGGTTGAACCAACCCGCAGCCGATGAAAGAAAAAATTCTGGTCGTGGATGACGACGCCAGTGTGCGTAAATCTTTACGCAAGGTCCTGGTGGACGCGGGTTACGAAGTCGCTTTGGCGGCAGATGGTCGGGAAGCGGTGGAGCAATTCGAAGGCGAACGCGTTGATTTGGTGCTGCTGGACATTGGACTGCCGGTCAGGAACGGATGGGACACCTTCGAGTGCATTACCAACCAGGCTCCCATGCTCCCGATCATAGTTATCACCGGACCGGCCAATCAACACGACATGGCCGTGGCGGCCGGTGTCGGCGCGCTGATGGAAAAACCCCTCGACGTGACTGAACTGTTGAACGCCATACAGGAGTTGGTGCATGAATCAGTGGAAACCCGCTTGAGCCGGCTGTGTGGCGATGCTCCGGGCACGCGCCATGCGGCATCCGCTGAACATCGAATATAGCACATCATTGATGTGTGCCCGCACCCGTAACCACTTTCTTCAGGGATGAGGCGACCGGCGTTCCGGTTCGTTTCGTAACGCTTCCGATATCAGCCGGGTAATTCCCCGCGACGCACCCAATCCGAAGAAAAGTCTCTGTTTTATAATTGTAACCCGCTTGTGAATAAGTGGTGTTGACACTATCCGTGTTAGAGGTTAGATAACCACCGTTGGTTCAACATAACCAAGTGCAACCGAATATTCCAATAGCCGGGACTGACACCTTTTTGGGGAATATTGCTGGTAACGATTTCTACTCGCTCAAGTCGCCATGAAAATGCGATTTACATTTATCTTGCTGCTTTGCTCTTTGCCTGCTGCATGGAGCCAAGACCAGCAAACTGCGGAATTTGCCAGGGGCATCCAGTACGGTGTTTCATGGAAGATATACTGGGACACTCATTTGAACACTTGGGATTCGGAGGCGGGCGACTATTATGAGGCGACTAAGGCGATTCACCAGATGGGGGGCAATCCGCCTGAGAATTCTAAATCTTTCACGGCTTTAGATGGAGAGACTTTTTATGCCCCAGTCGAAGTAGATTTCACTAAGGAGTATCAGGAAGGTGTCAGTCCCGGCTATTGTAGAATTTGCTTGACTCCCCTGCTTGTGTCGAGAGTATAGGCGGCATGGCGCGCAAATTGCGAGTTCAATATCCCGGTGCCATCTATCACGTCATGAATCGCGGAGATCGGCGGGAACCCATTTTCAAAGACGATCAGGATCGCCGGCGCTTTCTGGAAACCCTCGGGCAGGCGTGCGCCAAAACGGGTTGGCAGGTGCATGCCTATTGTTTAATGCTGAACCATTTTCATCTGGTCGTGGAAACTCCCAACGCCAACCTGGTCGCCGGCATGAAATGGTTTCTGGGCACCTATACGTCGCGCTTCAACCGGCGGCACAAGCTCTTTGGCCATTTGTTCAGCGGCCGCTACAAATCATTGATTGTGGATGGCAGCGGCGACGGTTATCTGCGAACAGTTTGCGATTACGTTCATCTGAATCCAGTGCGCGCCAAATTGCTGGGGCTGGAGCAGCCGCTTGAGGAATATCGCTGGAGCAGTTATCCGGAGTATTTGAAACGGACTGGACGGCGGCCAGTCTGGTTGCGGGTGGACCGGCTGCTGGGTGAACTTGGGATCCGGCGGGATGATAGGGCGGGGCGGCGTCAATTGGCGCAGGTGATGGCAGAACGGCGTGGGAAAGACCAGCCGGGAGAGTGGAAACAGGTGCGGCGCGGGTGGTTTTTGGGTAGCGCCCAAATGAGGGAACAGCTATTGGAAATGATGAGCACCGGAATGAGTAAAAATCATGGCGGAGAGGAAAAGCGGGAGACCGATGAGCAGAAGGCACAACGCCTGGTGCTGGAGGAATTGCGGAAACGACGGTGGACGGAGCAGGATTTGAAGCAGCGTCGCAAAACCGACGCGAACAAGGTAAAACTCGCGGCGCGTTTGCGGGCGGAGACGGTGATGACGTTGGATTGGGTGGCGCAGCGTTTGCAGATGGGGTGCCGGCATACGGTGGCCAATTGCTTGAAACGAGGATAATGTTCTACAATAGCCGGGACTGACCCCTATGTCGGCGTTCGCGGGGCAATTTTCATTCTTGGCTTTGGCCGGGTTCTCACGTAATTTTCGCGCTCCATGATTGATACTGACATTGAATTGTTGAAGGGCATTGCGAACCAGTTGCGCATTCATTCGATTAACGCCACCACCGCCGCCGGCAGCGGCCATCCGACTTCGTGCCTGTCCGCCGCGGACGTGATGGCGGCGCTGTTTTTCGGGCACATGCGTTACGACGCGAAAAATCCGCACTATTACAACAACGACCGGTTCATTCTTTCCAAGGGGCACGCCGCGCCGATTCTTTACGCCGCGTGGGCGGAAACCGGTTTGTTTCCCGCCGCCGATTTATTGACGCTCCGCAAGTACGGCTCCGACCTCGAAGGCCATCCGACGCCGCGCCTGCCGTTCGTGGACGTGGCCACCGGTTCGCTTGGCCAGGGCTTGAGCGTCGGGGTCGGCATGGCGCTGGCCGCGCGTTTCGACAAGCTGGATTACAACACCTACGTCCTGCTCGGTGACGGCGAAATCGCCGAGGGCGGCGTGTGGGAAGCCGCGTCGCTCGCCGGCGTTTACAAACTCAATAATTTGATCGCCGTTGTGGACGCCAACCGCCTCGGCCAGAGCCAGGCCACCGCGTTCGGCCATGACATCGGGGTTTACCGCAAACGCTTTGAAGCGTTCGGCTGGCGCGTCGAGGACATTGACGGGCACGACATTGAGGAAATTCTGGAAGTGCTCAGCGGTGTCGGCCTCAACGACCAACCGCTGGCCATCATCGCCAAAACTTACAAGGGCGCCGGCGTTTCATTTTTACAGGACCGGGACGGCTGGCATGGCAAACCGCTGAACAAGGAGGAAGCCGTCAAGGCCATCGCCGAACTGCAGCCGGTTGCCAAGTCCGCCGCCGGGGTGGCCATTCCGGCGCCAAATCAGTTGCCGGCCCCGAACAATGCCGCGCCCGCCGGCTACCCGCCGGTCACCTACAAACCCGGCGAGGCGGTGGCCACGCGCGAGGCTTACGGCAATGCGCTCGCCCGCATCGGCGAGGTGGACCAACGCATTGTCGCGATGGACGGCGACACGAAGAATTCCACTTACTCGGAAAAATTCATGAAGAAATTCCCCGCGCGGTTCACCGAGTGTTTCATTGCCGAGCAAAACATGGTCGGCGTTGCCGTCGGTTGCGGCGCGCGTGGCAAGGTGCCCTTTGCCTCCACGTTCGCCTGTTTCTTCACGCGCGCTTACGATCAAATCCGCGTTGCGGGCATTTCGCAGGCCAACCTGAAACTAGCCGGCTCGCACGTCGGCGTGAGTATCGGCGAGGACGGCCCTTCGCAGATGGGTCTGGAGGACATGGCGATGATGCGCGCGATTGCGGGCAGCACGGTGTTGTATCCATGCGACGCGGTCAGTGCGGAAAAACTCGTCGAACAGATGGCCCTCGCCAAAGGCATTTGTTATTTGCGCACGTCGCGGCCCAAAACGCCGGTGATTTACAAAAACGAAGAAGCCTTTCCGATTGGCGGCGCCAAGATATTGCGCCAGAACGCCGGCGATAAAGCTACCGTCGTGGCCGCCGGTGTCACCCTGTTTGAAGCCCTCAAGGCCGCCGATGCGCTCAAGAACGAAGGCATCGGGATCACGGTGATTGACGCCTACAGCATCAAACCGCTGGCCAGGGACGTGATTCGCGTCGCGGCGCAGAAGTCAAATAATACTGTGATTACCGTCGAAGACCATTACGCCGAAGGCGGTCTGGGTGACGCGGTGGCGGGCGAACTCAGCCCCGCCGGCATCAAAGTCCACAAACTTGCGGTCACCGCGTTGCCGCGTTCCGGCAAGGCTGAGGAGTTGCTCGCACACTTCGGCATTGACGCCGCGGCCATAGTCAAAAAAGTCAAATCCTTGGGCTGATTTTTGGCGCGGGAGGTGCTTTCTGGTTACATTCGGTGACGGACCAATGCCGGTTCGTCGCCGTCCAGGCCTTTTTGGAAAACGGAGTAAACCATGCAACACCGCGCGAGATATCTTTGGATAATCTTTTGGATGGCGTGTTTTTGCTTCGGCGCGTTCCTTGGCGCGCGGGCGGACAATGTCTGCGCCATTTGTGGCAAGCCCATATACGGCGGGACGATCGCTGTCATGACCGACAAGGTCACCGGTGAAAAAAAAGAGGTTTGTTCCGACTGCCTCAAGTTGCCCACGTGTTCCATCTGCGGAATGCCGGTCAAGGACGGCGGTATTCAATTGCCGGACGGCCGCTGGCTTTGCGCCCGGGATGCCAAAACGGTGGTTTTGGATGCGGATGACATCAAACAGGACTGTGCCCGGGTGAAGGATGACCTCGACCGGCTGTTTTCCCGGTTCCTGTCGTTCCCGACGGATGTGGATGTCACGGTCCTTGACCGGGTAGATGTGGCTTCCATGTTTAATACCGAAGGCAACGCGTTTGAAAGTCCCGACCTGCTGGGTTGTACGCGCCCCGAAACGGTCAACGGCCGGACCCGATACAAAATCGGGCTCCTGATCGGGATGCCGCTGGCCCAATTGAAAGAAACCTGTGCCCACGAATATTCCCATGCCTGGGTGGGCGAAAATGTGCCAAAGGAACGAAGAGCGAGATTGGGTCGGGACGCCGAGGAGGGTTTTTGCGAACTGGTCGGTTATCTGTTGATGGATTCACAACACGAAGAGGTGGAAAAAAAACGGGTGCTGCAAAATCATTACACCCGGGGCCAGATTGATTTGTTCATCGAAGCCGAGCAGCGTTTTGGATTCGATGAAGTTCTGGATTGGATGAAATACGGTGTGGCATCGCAATTGGAAGCAGGGCACGTGGACGAAATCCGGGACGTCCAGATACCATCGGCAAAAACGGTTGCCAGCAGCCGGGTGGCTTTCCCTGGCACGAACAAGGCCGCCTCCAAACCCGCGCCCGCCCCGACGACCATCAAACTGGAAGGAATTTTGTGGGGGAACCGGCCCGTGGCCATCATTAACGGCCATTCCTTCCTGGCCAACGATTTAGAACAGGTGCAACTGGGGAATACAAACGTGACGATCCGTTGCCTGGAGATCCGGGAAAAATCGGTTCGCATCCAAAATTTGAGCTCCGGCAAGGAACAGGAACTTTCGTTGCCGTCCAAATGAATTTCGCGGCACCTGAACGGCGAGGTAGTGGTTTCCTTGACGCCTTGGCTGAACACCCCGGTGGTGTTGGAAAAATAGAGAAAAAGGCCGGTTTTTCTTTGCGTCGGCGGCCCGGGCGGTTTTCTTTTTGCCAGCCGGGCAAAGGTGGTGCAAATTAAGCTGGTGAACACGCCGGGAAAATTCCTCAAAGGCCAGTTGTTGCTGGACAGCGGACAACTGGGCGGCTCCTTTTTCCAGCGCACGGTCGTGCTGATCTGCCAGCATGACGCCGAGGGCGCGTTCGGTCTCGTCCTCAACCGCTCGCTCGGCAAAAAGGTCGGCGAGATGATCGTCGCCGATTTGCCTGACACGCTCCGGGAATCGCCGCTGTATCTCGGCGGACCGGTCCAGCCCACCGCGTTGAGCTTTTTGCACACGGACAATTTCATTCCTGATGCTGACGTGTTGCCGAATCTGGCGCTCGGCCATTCGCTCGACGATCTGGTGGAGGTCGGCGAATCATTTTCCACTCAGAAAAAGGTAAAACTGTTCGCGGGTTACGCCGGCTGGTCGGCCGGACAGCTCGAAGACGAAATCAAACGCAAAGCCTGGGTGACATTTCCCGCGTCGCTCGAGTTGGTTTTTGACACGCCTGCCGAACAACTCTGGTCGAGAATTCTCAAGCGCAAGGGCGGCTGGCGGAATAAACTGCTCTCGCAAATGCCGGAAAACCTGGCCTGGAATTGAAGCATTAATTTATGAAAAGCCGCTTCGTGGCGGACGGGGCCTCGAGGGCCAGGCTTCAGGGAACAAAACAGGCCTTGCGCAAGTCAATCCAGGCCGGGCATGCCGGCGAACTTGCCGGCGCCAACTGGCTTCAGAAATTCCGCATCCGGTGCAAAATGTGGCGCGAATTTCAAAGCGAATGGAAGCGAATCAAGCCTTCTGATTACGCCTTGTATTCAACGCAGACGAAAGTTTAGTTGGCTTCAACCTGCAGCAGGGTCGTTTTCGCTTTGGCCGAAATTTCCGTCTGCTCCAGACAAGCTGGAATCAGACAAAATTGTCCGGCGGAGAGTTCCACTGAAATCAAATTGCTTCGGATTTCAAGCCGGCCCCGCACAGCGGCGATGATTTGAAGTTTGCGCGGTTTCAAATCCAGTCTCGCACCGCTCTTCATCTCCATCGCTTCGACGTTGAACAACCGATCCTTCACAAGCGGTCGCGTTTTGATTTCCTGGCCGGCCAACTTGCCTTGAGCCAGCGCCGGCTCGAAATCGTTGAAATCAATGCTCGCCAGCGATTGGGCTATATGCATTTCGCGCGACTTGCCGTCCAGCCCGACGCGATTCCAATCGAAAACGCGGTACGTCGTGTCCGAGTTTTGCTGAATTTCAAAAATCACTACTCCCGCGCCGATGGCGTGAACCCGGCCGCTGGGCAGAAACATGGCGTCGCCCGCGCGAACGGAAATCCGGTGGAAACAATCAGCCACGCTACCGGTCTGGATTTTCTTTTCAAATTCAGGGCGCGTGACGCCGCGTTTGAGTCCGACGAACAGTTCCGCGCCCGGCGCGGCATCGGTGATGTACCACATCTCGGTCTTCGGTTCGCCGCCGAGTTCAGCGGCCTGGTTGGCCGGCGGATGGACTTGCAACGACAGCTTTTCCCGCGCATCAAGTATTTTGCAGAGCAAGGGAAAACGGTTTCCCGCTGCCGGTTTCGCGTCGCCAAGCAATTCACCTGCGTGGTTTTCCATCAGCCAATGCAGATTTTTTCCCGCGAGCGGACCGTTGGCGACCACGCTCACATCACCCGGCCGGTCGCTGATTTCCCAGGATTCGCCGATGGGCGCGCCCGGCGGCAAATTTTTTTTGTAAAGCAGTTCGAGCTTGCGCCCGCCCCAAACGCGCTCCTTGAAAATCGGATGGAAGGTGAGCGGATAGAGCACTGGGTTTTACGCGGCTGGCGAAACGGTGGCGGTGGCGGCGCCATTCACGGCCGGTTCGACCTTTTCCGCCGGAGTGGGGGCCTTTTCGAGGAAATGCCCGTGCGCCCGGTATTTTTCGTAACGCTTTTTCAACCGCTCGGCGGCCGGCAGAGCCAGGAGTTCATTGAGATGCTTGAGTAAATGCGTTTTCAAACTTTCGCCCGTCGCGGCCGGGTCGTTATGCGCGCCGCCGAGCGGCTCGGGCACGATTTCGTCCACCAATTTGAGTTCGAGCAAATCCTTCGCCGTAATGCGCAACGCTTCGGCGGCCTTGGCGGCGTTGGCGCGGTCCTTCCATAAAATCGCCGCGCAACCTTCCGGGCTGATGACCGAATAATAAGCGTTCTCCAGAATCAAGGTGCGGTCAGCCACGCCGATGCCCAGCGCGCCGCCCGAGCCGCCTTCGCCGATGACGGTGGCGATGATGGGCACCTCGAACAGCGTCATCTCGCGGAGATTGACGGCGATGGCCTCGGCGATGTGGCGTTCCTCCGCGCCGATGCCGGGAAATGCGCCCGCCGTGTCAATGAGCGTGATGATGGGCAGGCCGAATTTGCTGGCGAGCCGCATCAGCCGGAGCGCCTTGCGGTAACCTTCCGGCTGCGCGCAACCGAAATTGCGCAAAATGTTTTCCTTCGTATCACGGCCCTTTTGGGTGCCGATGACGACCACTCGATATTCACCGAGCTTGGCGAAACCGCCGACCACCGCGTGATCCTCCGCAAAGAGGCGGTCGCCGTGCAGTTCCTGAAAGTCGGCGAAGGCCGTCCGCAGATAATCCAACACATAGGGACGTTTCGGATGCCGCGCCAGTTGCACCCGTTCCCAGGCGGTGAGATTGGAAAAAATCTGCCGGCGGGTTTCCTCCAGCTTCTTTTCGATGAGTTGAATTTCCTCTTCAAAGCTGATGTCCAGCGAATGTTTTTCCGGATGTTCGCGGAGTTCATCCAGCTTGGCTTGCAGTTCGATGATCGGCTTTTCGAAATCCAACTGATGTTTCATGCGTCGGGAAGCTTAAACATTTTGTTCCTTCTACTCAATGCGAATCGTATAAATGCGAAAGGCCGGACTTGCGTCCGGCCCCCGCAGTGACGAGGTTTATACGCCTTCACCGAGGCGCTCAGAAGGGTGGCGCGACCAACTTGGGGGTCGCTGTTCGAGCCGCGCCACAAGCAAAACCTCTATGCCAACCCTAAACGAACAGCGAAATCCTCAATGCCTACGATGACATAGACGGAGTGAAAACGCAAGTTGTTCAAAAAACTTTTTATTTTTTTTTGGACCGTTCAAACTGTCAAAAAATCGCTAAAAATTATCGTTTGTGTCCTGATTTTGGTCACTCGTGCCAAGGGCGTATCGCCGTGGGCATCAAGTGATTCGCGCAACGCCGTTTTCTTGCCCGCACCCGAAACCAGCACCCAAACCTGCCGAGCCGCCGCAATGGCGGCGTAGCCAAGCGTAACGCGATTCGGCGGCGGTTTGGGAGAGTTTCTTACAGCGCGATAAACCGCTTGGTCAGAACCGGCGGTTTTCATTTCGCCCGGAAACAGAGACGCCACATGGCCGTCTTCGCCCATGCCGAGAAAAATCAAATCCAGGGCCGGCAGCGAATTAACTCCCTTGCCCCGTCCGAGGGGGGAGAGGGTTGGGGCGAGGGGTGTTGGATTTGTGAAAACGGCCTCCTCACCCCGGCCCTCTCCTCGTCGAGGAGAGGGAGAGCCAGTTGGGACGATACGAAGAATTTCCGCTGCTGCCTGAGCGGCGGCAGTCTCCGGCGGCAATTCACCGCGGATGCGATGGATTTGGTTTTCGGAGATTTTCAGCGGCGCAAATAAAAGTTCGTTCGCGAGCAGAAAATTACTCTCCTTGTCTTCGGGCGGAACACAACGCTCGTCCGCCCAGAAAAAATGCACATTGCCCGGAAGGGACGGTGTGCCGCCGTCCCCAATTTTTCGGGCTTTTGCCTGTTCCACGACCGAAGCGAAAAACTTCTGCGTGATGCGCCCGCCAGACAGCGCGACGCAATGCCATTTCCCCGCGCGGCTTGCCGATTCGATTTCGTCCAGCCATTTGGCGGCAACGGTGCGGGCCAGGTTTTCGGCGGTGGCGAAAGTAGTCAGTTCGAAATTTCTCATGGCGCCGGCAAAGGCTCGTGCCAGGCGTGGCCGCTGTGAGCGAGCAAATCGTCCGACGCGACCGGGCCCCACGTGCCGGCGGCGTAAAATTCGCGGTTGGTCAGCGGCTTGTCTTTCCAGCCGGCGCGGATGGAATCGACAATTTGCCACGCGGTTTCCACTTCGTCGCGGCGGATGAACAACGTGGCGTCACCGGCAATGGCTTCGAGCAGCAGCCGTTCATAGGCTTCGGGTGTGTAAGCGCCGAACTCGGCGTCGTAACTGAAATTCATCCGCACCGGCCGCACGCCAAGGCTCATGCCCGGCACCTTGCCGTTGAAACGGAGGTAAATGCCTTCGTTGGGCTGGAGCCGCAACGCGATGGCATTGGGATCCAGTTTCTGTCCCAACTGCGCGGCGAACAGCACGTGCGGCGTGGGGCGGAATTGGACCCGCACTTCGCTCGTGCTTTGCGGCAAGTATTTGCCCGTGCGCAGATAAAACGGCACGCCCGACCAGCGCCAGTTGTCAATGAATAGCTTCAACGCGACGTAGGTTTCAACGTTGGAATCGGGCTTTACCTTGACTTCCTGCCGGTAGCCCAACACCGGTTTCCCATCCACCGTGCCGGCGAAGTATTGGCCGCGCACCACCTGCCGCGCCACGTCATCGGGTCCCAGCGCACGAATGGATTTGAGCAGCTTCACCTTTTCATCGCGGATGGATTCGGAGTCGAGGGACACGGGCGGTTCCATCGCGATGAGCGCGAGGACCTGGAGCATGTGGTTTTGCACCATGTCGCGGAGCGCGCCGGCTTCCTCGTAATATCCGCCGCGCTGGCCGACGCCGAATTTTTCGCTCACAGTAATTTGCACGTGATCAATCAGGTTGCGGTTCCACAACCGCTCGAAAATCGAATTGGAAAAGCGGAACATCAAGATGTTCGCCACCGTTTCCTTGCCGAGGTAATGGTCAATGCGGCAGACCTGTTGCTCGCGGGCGAAGCGCGTCAATTCGGCGTTCAACGCGTGCGCGGAGGCCAGGTCGTGCCCGAATGGCTTCTCGACGACGATGCGTTGCCAGCCTGCCCCCTCTTTGTGCAGCAGGCCGGCGCGATGCACGTTTTCAATGACCGTTCCGAACTGGCTGGGCAGGGTGGCCAGGTAAAACAGCACATTCTCGCGCAACGGTGCGCTGCCAAACGAGGTGAGCAGTTCTTCAAGCTTGTGGTAAGCGGCCGCGTCGGTGACGTCGCCCTGGCAATAGGACAGGTTGCCCGCAAATTTCTGCCAGACGGCGTCGTCCACAGGTTTGGTGCGCGAAAACTGGTCGAGCGCCGCGCGCAGTTCCGTCCGCCACAAGTCGTCGGTTTTTTCGCGCCGCGCGAAGCCGACAATGCGAAATGTCTTCGGCATCAGCTTGTCCTTGTAAAGATGATAAAACGCCGGAATCAGTTTGCGCGCTGTCAAATCGCCGCTCGCGCCAAAGATGACGATGGTGCACGGTTCCAGCGCCTTGCGTTCCGCGCCGATGTAGCCAGCCGGTGCTACGTCGGGATGTTCAGAGTCAACCATGGCCCAAACAATGGCGCAGCGGGCGCACAATTTCAACGTTGTTGCGCAAAAATCAAAAAATGCTCGCCCGGCGGCGGATTTTTTCGCAACCTTCCCCCGCGCGCGAATGAAAGCGAAAATTGTCATCACCCCCAAGAAAGCCGTGCTCGATCCGCAGGGCAAAACCGTCCAGAACGCCCTCGAACAAATGGGTTACCGGGGCGTCGTCGCCGTGCATGTCGGCAAATACATCGAGGTTGACCTCGCCCCCGGCGCGGACAAGGCCGCCGCTGAGAAGGCGCTGAACGACGCGGCGCATAAATTTTTGAGCAACCCCATCATTGAAGATTACAAACTGGAAATTGAATGACCCGAAGAATTTACGATATACGATTTACGATTGACGAGCCGCCGGGCGGTGCAACGCGTAAATCGTAAATCGTAAATCGTAAATCGCATGAACTTTGCTGTTTTACAGTTTCCCGCTTCGAACTGCGACCAGGACGCCATCCATGCCGTCCGCCTGCTCGGCCATTCCGCGCGTTACGTCTGGCACAAGGAAAATTCCCTCGGCGCTGCCGACGCGGTCATTGTGCCCGGTGGATTCAGTTACGGCGATTATCTGCGTTGCGGCGCGATTGCGCGGTTCAGCCCGGTGATGCAGGCAGTGAAGCAGTTCGCCGACCGCGGCGGCCTCGTGCTCGGCATTTGCAACGGCTTTCAGGTGCTCACCGAAGCCGGCCTGCTGCCCGGCGCGCTCATCCGCAACCGCGACCTGCAATTCCATTGCGAGCATATTTTTCTGAAGACCGTGACGACCGATTCGCCGTTCACGAACAAAATTCCGCCGGGTAAATGGCTGAAAATTCCCATCGCCCACGGCGAAGGCTGCTATTACGCGGATGAGGAAACGCTCGCCCGGCTCAAGCTGGGCAGGCAAATCTTGTGGCACTATTGCGATGCGAGCGGAAATCTGACCGACAAAGCCAATCCCAATGGTTCAGTACAAAGCATTGCCGGCATCTGCAACGAACGCCGCAACGTGGCTGGCCTGATGCCGCACCCCGAACGCGCCAGCGAGCCGCTGCTGGGCAGCGACGACGGCAAATGGATTTTTGAGAGCGTCTTTGCCACGCTTAAAAACAAAACCGTTGCACAAGCGGCTTAAATTTTGATGAAGAGTTTTTCAGCGAACAAACCGGCCGTTGCTTTCATATGTGAGTTATGAGTGCTATTATAAATTCTATGCGCCTTCAGGGGTTGATGCTCGGAGGATTGTTCGTTTTTGCCATCCCAATCGCCGGCGCGGTCCAGTTCCAGATTTCGGATGCGGTCGAATTTCAGAAAATAATCAACACCAACGCCGTTTTTGCCACCAACGCCATCTATAATTATCAGATTGAAGGGGCGGTATGGATTCCCAACGGCCAATTTCTCGTGTTCAGCGACATGGGCAACAACAAGCTTAAGGAGCTGGATCCGTCAAACAATATGCTCTCGGATTACTTTTTGGAGCCGACCGGGGCGAAATACAACGGCAACATTCTGGATGGGCAGGAGCGTTTGATTTCATGCGAATCCGGCAGCAGCGGATTCAAGGTGGTGATGACCACCAACGTGGTGGTGGGGACATCCACTGGCACGATCGTTCCGCTGGTGACAAGTTGCAACGGCCTGAAATTTATTTCGCCCAACGATGTCTGCATTAAATCAGACGGTTCCATCTGGTTCACCGACACGGGATCCGACAGCGGCATTGCTCTGGGCACTTCCGGGTATCAACCCGGCTACTATGTGTATCGCTTTTACCAAATCAACGGCAGCGCGACGGTGGTGCCGGTGATTACAAATGGTCTTCAGAGGCCCAACGGCATCTGCTTCTCGCCGGATGAAACCAAATTGTATGTGGCCGACGACGGCATCAATTGGAACATGACCAACATCATGGTATATAACGTCACCAGCAGCAACACGCTGACCGGTGGCGCAATTTTCTGCACCGTCAACGGCGGTTTCGCTGACGGATTCCGCTGTGACGTGGACGGGCGGATTTGGTCCACCGCCGGAGACGGCGTGGAAATTTTTGCACCGGACGGACATCGGATTGGAAAAATTCTGATGGGCAGCCGCCCTAACAACCTCTGTTTTGGCGGTCCGGAATATCAAACGCTGTTCACGGTCGGCCAGCCGAACGTGTGTTCGTTTCCGGTGCTCGTCGCGGGCGCGGTCTCGATTCGGAAATTGGCCGCTCGCACCGTTGGAAACAATTTCTATCTCACATGGCCCGCGCCATCCACGGGATTCGAGTTGCAGGCATCGGATTCCTTGGGTGCCCAGGCAGCCTGGACATACGTTGCCGACTCACTACAAGCCACAAACGGATTGAATCAACTGGTTCTGCCCGCAACGAATACCGCAAAATTTTTTCGCCTGCTTTTGAATTGATATTCAACGCGATGAATGGCGTCGCGAGGACAGTGGGTCATTTGCCGATCCGTTCTGCGTCCGAAATGGCAAAAGACGCTTTGAATAAGACAAAACAGGATAAGCGAAATCTCCTCATCGCGTTTATGCTTCTATCAATATGACTCGCGATATAATAAGTATTTGATGCGAATTAGAAACGACACATTACCGTTGCGTATTATGAATTCCCATCGCACAACTCGCAGAGATTTCCTCAGCAAATCCATCGCCACCGGCATCGGCATAGCCGCGGGTTTGCGCGCCGCCACCTTCGGCGGGGTGGCAAAGGCTTACGACAGCACTACTATCACGGCGACCGTCGGCCTGACCTATGGACCGGACCGCGCGGACAATGCGTTCCGGGCGTTGCAGTTGTTCAAGAATCAGATCGCCACGGCGATCGGGAACAAGCGCGTCGTCATCAAGCCCAATTTTGTGTGGTATGGAGCTCCCTTGGCTTGCACCAATCCGGCGTTCACCGATGGCATTCTGGAGTTCTTGAAATCCATCGGCAAGCGCGATGTGGTCATCGCGGAATCGTCCGCCCAAGGCAACATTATGCAAGGCTATGATGCCATCGGGTATTTGTATATGCCCAAGAAGTATTCCGTCAAGCTGATGGACCTCAACCAGGAAGGATTTGCCAGCGTCCCGATTTGGAAATATGGCAATTCAAATTACAGCGGTGGAAACTCGCCGAACACACTGCAAACCATTCGCGTCAGCAAAATGTTGCTGAACCCGAACAATTTCATTATTTCGGCGGCACCGCTGAAAACGCACAACACGGTCATTGCGACGATGGCGACGAAGTGTATCGGCATGGGTGCGCCCGTGATTGACATCGGCGACACGTGGGCCCAGCCCGGGTTCCGTGCCGACAAGTCCTCGATGCACGGCCCCGCCGGGGCTCCGTCGGGGACAGGGTCAAACTTAACTTATGACTATCAGGTGCTGAACGACAACGTGTGCCGACTGGTGGGCGTGTTAGGCATCCGCCCGAATTTTGCGCTCATCGACGCCTATCAGGGAATGGAGGGAAATGGCCCGGTCAGCGGCACCGCCATCCCCACACCCCAGCAAGTTGCCGTGGCTTCTCAGGATTTTCTGGCGGCGGACCGCGTTGGGCTTGAATTGATGGGACCGACGGGTGGATCGAATGTCAAAGTTCAACTCAACACGATTGGTGGCTACTCCATGCCATATCCGGCTTGCTTGAATTACCTCTGGCAGTTGGGCGTTGGGGAATGGGACTACAGAAAAATTCAAGTCATCGGCGAGCAAGTTGCGAATCACAACTCCTATGCCTACGCGGCAAATCCTTATCAGACCGCTGGTTATGAAATCGCGAACATACGCACGACTCCGAGAGAAGGTAATATTGTCAACGTGATCGACTCCTGATCAATCGGCCAGCGTCGCGATGCGTTCGGCGCAACTCAATTTCCACTCATTATGAAACTGGAACTCTTCCTTTCCAAACGGGTGCAAAAGACCCTCTTTGCCGCCAGCCTGGGGCTGGCCATTTTTCCTGCCAGAGTGGAAGCGTTCCCGGCACCGCAGTGGATGCAAGGCGGACACGCCGCCAGAATTACCGGCGTGGCCTGCTCACCCGACGGCACCATGATTGCGTCCTCGAGCGAGGACGGCACTCTCAAATTGTGGTCCACGAACGGGACCCTGCTAAGGACGCTGAACACCCTGCCCTATGCTACCACCGCCCTTGCCTGGTCGCCGGACGGGAAGAGTATCGCCGCTGGCACATACTACGGTGGCTACGTTTCCAGTCTCGCAGGTTGCGGTCTGACCTGCCTCTGGCAGGCGCCGAGTGGCTCGCAGAGCGCGTGGACCGGCGCCAGCGTCAGTCTGGTGCGCGTCACCACCAACCTCTTCGGCAAGGTTACCGCCGTGGCT
>DATNHI010000167.1:0-6372 GCA_035605035.1 Verrucomicrobiia bacterium | reverse complement strand
GTTGTTGATTGTGGATGATGAGGAGGGGCCGCGGCAGTCGTTGCGCGTTATTTTCAAGGACGATTATGATTTGCTGATGGCCGAGGACGGGCCGACGGCCATCGGGCTGGCGCAGCAAAATAAAATTGACGTGGCGGTGCTGGACATCCGCATGGCCGGCATGTCCGGCATTGAAGTGCTCGAACGCCTCAAATACGTGGACCCCGACATCGAGGCGATCATGATCACCGCGTTCGAAACCACGGACACGATCCGCCAGGCCTTGCGGCTGCGAGCGTGCGATTACATCAACAAACCATTTGACATCGGCGTTATTCGCGCGGCGGTCGGCGAGGCGATGCAGCGGCGCACGCTGGAAAGCGAGATTCACAGCAGCGCCGAAAAGGTCCAGCAGCTCCTGGCGGAATTGCAGAACCAGCGCATCGAGGAGCAAATTGCCAAGACGCGCGGCGACATTTACGCCAGTATCATCCACGACATCAACGGCCCGCTCACTGTCATCTGCGGTTTCGTGCAGGTGCTCAATCGCCGGATCGGCCAGGCCTCGCGTCTGGAGATGACGGATTTGGAATTCATCCGGGAACGGCTGGGCATCATCGGGCGGCAAACGAGCAACTGCATTGAGATTTCCCGGCGTTACCTCGGCTTCCTCCGCCGCCAATCGGATGAAACGGCGCGGGTGGGCGTCAATCAGATGCTCAACGACTTGAACCAGCTCGTGCGCGTCCATCCCGGCCTGCAGGACAACGAGTTCGCCGTCCATTCACTCGCGGAAGACACTGGCGTCAAAATCAACGGCACCGATCTTATTCAGATTCTGCTTAACCTCACCGTCAATGGCTTTCAATGCGCCCCGTTCAGCCACCGGGTGGACATCGGGGGCGAAATTTTGCACGAGCCGCTGAATTTGCAGGCCTTCAAGGACGGGCCGCAGGACCGGCTGTTGAACGTGGAAAATTTCAACAATACCGCGCCGCTGGTGAAACTCTGGGTGCGCGACAACGGTCCCGGAATTCCGCCGGAAGTGCTGCCGAAAATTTTTCAGCCTTACTTCACCACCAAAGGTCCGCGGCAGGGAACCGGCCTGGGCCTGAATATCGTCCAGCGGCTCATCAAGGAAGGCGGCGGCGCGCTGCACGTGCACACGCACGCGGGTGAAGGCACGACCTTTACGATTTATCTGCCCGGCGCCAGGCTGGCGAAATAAGTCCCGCCTTAAACCCGCCAAAGCCGGGATGACTTTCCCGGCACGTTCCCTCCCATCGGGTGATGCAAGAAATGCGTGGGGTTGGCCAAAACACGCGTAGTGGAATTCAGCCGGTTCAACGATGTTGTTCCTGAAGCGGATGCAAAAACATCCGCAGAAACTGCGATTAACAGAGCAACGACGATGGAAAAAATATTCATACTCGCCGCCGCCATAGGCTTTGCCGCGGCATGGACGGCTTCGGCCGCGGACAGCAAGGAAAACTGGAACACATTGTGCGCCAGATGCCACGGTCAGGACGGCCGCGGCCAGACGAACATCGGCAAAAAACTCGGGGCCAGGGATTACACCGACCCGAAAATCCAGGCCGCATTGACCGACGAAGCCGCATTCAAAGCCACCAAAGTGGGGCTGAAGGACAAAGACGGCAAAACGTTGATGAAGCCCTACGACAATTTGTCGGATAACGATATCAACGGGTTGGTGGCTTACCTGCGGACTTTCAAAAAGTAGCGTCCGTTGGAGCGATTGTCATCTGTGCTGCGCGGCAACGGCCGCGGCAAACAGCCCCGAATTGTCCGATGGACACGAGTAAAACATTTGCCGTGGCGACCGTCACCGGCTGTCGGGCGGTCATCGCCTGGCAATGGGTGTTGGGGGCAAAATGGTCATGCTTGATGGCCTGCCTCTGGCTGGCGGGTTTCAGCGCATCGGCCCAGGAAAAATTCTCCAACGCGGATTGTCTGGATTGCCATCTGGATCCAAGCACGACCCGGATGGTGAACGGGAAGACCGTTTCGCTGCTTTTCCCGACCAACGCCTTTCAAAAATCGGTTCACGCCAAACTCGCCTGCGTGGATTGCCATGTCGGTATCAAGGAACTCGTCCACGGCCATCCGCTGCCGTCGCCCGATTGCGACCGTTGCCACGAGAAGGAGGCCAAGGCATACGTTGCGAGCATTCACGGTATCAGTCGTGCCGCCGGTGCGCCGGACGCGGCGAATTGCTGGGATTGCCACGGTTCGCACGCCATGCTTCCGGATATGTCCCCCGGCTCGCCGCTCAATTTTTTCCAGCAGGCAAAAACCTGTGGCGCCTGCCATGAGCCGGAGGCCGGAGATTGGAGCCAAAGCGTGCATGGCCAGGCGGCGATGGCGGGCAAGCGCGACGCACCGACCTGCACGGACTGTCATCCGGCGCATACCATTGACGCGACGAAGAATGATTCCGCGCTGGAGATTGCCGAGACCTGCAGCCGGTGTCATGCTTCCGTGACCTTGGATTCCCGGTATAATCTCCCCGCCGACCGGGTGAAGACCTATTTCGAGAGTTATCACGGGCTGGCAGCGCAATACGGCTCGACCGTGGTTGCCAATTGCGCCAGTTGCCACAGCTACCACAAGGTTTTGCCCTCTTCGGATCCCAACTCGACCATCAATACCAATCACCTGGTCGCCACGTGCGGCCAATGCCATCCCGGCGCCAACCGGATGTTCGTGAGCGGAAAAATTCACCAGGACATTTCCGTCGCTGCTGCTGGCGGTGGTGACGCGGGAGTGCAAATCAGCCGTTGGGTGCGGCAGATTTACCTTTTGCTGATCTTCGGCGTCGTCGGCGCGATGTTTGTCCACAATGCGCTGTTATTTTACAAAAAAGTGGCGGCGCATCTGCGTGCCAGCGGGCGGCCCGTCCTGCGCATGAGCCTGTCGCAGCGCTGGCAGCACGCGGTGCTGGCGCTGAGTTTCATCACGCTGGCCGTGACCGGATTCGCGCTGAAATTTCCCGATTCCGGGCTGGCAAGAATGCTGGGTTCCAGCGAGCCGTTTCGCCGCTGGATCCATCGCATCGCCGGCATCGTGTTGCTGCTGGCCGGGGCTTATCACGTGATACACGTTTTGGCGACCCGGGAAGGCCGGCGGTTGTTGCGGGATATATTTCCGGTGAAGAAGGACCTGGCCGACGTGCGGACGGCCGTACGTTATCTGGCCGGTTTGAGCGACGAGAAACCGACAATCGGCCGGTTCGGTTACGCCGAAAAAATGGAATACTGGGCCGTCGTCTGGGGGACGATCATCATGGGAATGACCGGTTTGATGATCTGGTTCAAGCTGGATGTGACCCGGTTCCTGCCGCGCTGGGCGGTGGACGTGGCGCTGACGATTCATTATTACGAAGCGGTGCTGGCGTGTCTGGCGATTGTCGTCTGGCACTTCTACCACGTCATTTTTGATCCCGATATTTACCCGCTCAACACGGCGTGCTGGAGCGGCCGCGTGTCCGAGGAATGGCAGAAACATGAACATCCGCTGGAGGAACAAGTAGTTCCGCTGCCGGCGGCCGATTTGAATCCGGTCCGGGTTGGACCGGTGGAAAAAGCCGCAAATCAGCCGCCAACGATTTCTGCCGGAATGCCGGACGCGCCGGAATGAAGTTTAATCCAGCTTCCGATTCCCGCCCCGGTGAGCGCCAAGCTGCCGAAATTTGGCAGATGGCTTGCTGTCAAATGCGGCATGAACCTGCGTTTTACAGCCTTTGCCGTGCTGGGTTTGCTTGGCCCAATGTCGGTTGTGGCCGACGAACAATTGCCGGCGCTCAGGGCGGGCAACAACGTTTACAGCAACGTAACGATCACCGCGATCACGACCACCGACGTTTATTTCACCTGCGCCGGCGGGATGGGCAATGCGAAACTGAGGGATCTCGACCCTGACCTGCAAAAGCATTTTCATTACGACCCGGCAAAGGCGGGCGAGGTCGAACAAAAGCGGGCGACGGCCAACGCCCAATACCATCTTCAGGTCCTCCGCCAGCCGACCCCACCGCCGCCGGCGGATACCGATGCGGCCCCGCCGGCATCGGCGGAACCGAATTCGGAATTGGCCTGGGGAACCGATCTGCCCGCGGCTTTGACCCGGGCGCGATCGGAAAACAAGCGGGTGTTGCTCGATTTCACCGGCTCGGATTGGTGCCCGTGGTGCATCAAATTCGACCACGAAGTTTTGTCCACTGATAAATTCGCCGCTTATGCCAGGGACAAACTCGTGCTGGTGTTGCTGGATTTTCCGCGGACCAAACCGCAAAGCGAAACACTCAAGCAGGCCAACAAAGCGCTGGCCAAACAGTTCGGTGTGACAGGTTACCCTACCTACGTGCTGTTGAACGACGCCGGAAAAGAACTGGGACGACAGGTCGGTTACGCCGAAGGCGGGCCGGACGCGTTCCTCGCGAAACTGGAAAGTTTCAGGTAGAACTGAATTGCCGGAGGTTGCGCCAATTCTCTTGGTCCTCGCTGGAATAAAAATTTCGGGCAACGCGCAGCTTTGCGGATTTATTGGCCCGGCATGCGGTCGACGAAGTGAACTCTGTTCTAGTGAACGGTTGTGGAATATCCAGACTCCGCCAATCCATAGAGGAACCAGCAACCCAAAACGCCCCCAAGGATGGTGAGGTCCGTTGTCACAGCAAATGGCGTTAAAGCAATCCGGACTTTTTGGCCCCGACCATCATTATAAACCGCCAGGCTGTATTCTTTTTTTTCGGCACCGGAAAAAATCGTAAACGACTGTTTGTTCGATGCCATAACAGCGTAAGTTGTTTGCGAAAAATTCGTGTTGGATTCAGGCGGGGTTTGGAATGTCTGCACGGGTGGCAATTTGTGCGAGCAACGGGTGCTGACAAAATGCGGTTTTTGCCCCTGCGCAACGCGTTCTTGATTCCGGTTCAGGAAATACGCACGCGGGTGGACCGAATCATGGCGCTCCGAGTACTCGTCATAAACAATCAGAAAATCCTTTTTTTGTCGGGCATCGAACAGATGCACATCGGGATTTTGCGCAGGCTCGTTCCAGGCGTCCAAATCGGTTTTGTTCCAGAGTGCATCGGTAGCGCATCCGCCCGTCAGCAGCGTCAGTAACAGGGCTATCGTCAACGGCTGTCGTCGCACGATGCAATCATGCGATGGGCCATCCGCGTTGCAAGCCGAATGTTTAATTCCCCAGATACTCGCGGGGATCCACAATCTTGCCGGCAATGGCGCTGGCCGCCACCGTCATCGGCGACGCGAGAAACACCTGCGATTCTTTGTTGCCCATGCGCCCGGGAAAATTCCGGTTCGTGGCGCTGATGCACTTGATGCCGGCCTGGTTGATGCGGCCGAACGTGTCCACCGGCCCGCCCAGGCAGGCGGCGCAGCCGGCGTTCTCGGTCATTTGTACGCCCGCGTCCACCAGGATGTCCCAGATGGTCTTGCCACCCCAGCGCGTGCTCTGCAAATCATGGACAATCTCCGGTGTCGCTGGCACGCCGAATGTGTCAATCGTCACGTGTTTGCCACGCAATACGCGGGCAAACTCCACGAAATCGCTCGTCTTGCCACCGGTGCAGGAGCCGACATAGGCGCGGTCCAATTTGATGTGGCCGAGATCCTTGGCCTTCTTGCGCTGGCCGGGATCGGGATGGCAGGCCACCGTCGGTTCGAGCTTGTCGAGGTTCACGACCAGCTCATAGACAAATTTCTGTTTCTTGTCCGGGGTGACCGGTTCGTAGCTGGATTTGGTGCCATTCAATTTAACACGCGCGTCAACGTATTCCTGCGTGTGCGCGTCAAATTCAAAAATGCCGTTCTTGCCGCCCGCCTCGATGGCCATGTTGGCGATGGTCATCCGGTCATCCATGGAAAGCGATGCCGCACCCGGGCCGTCGAATTGCATGGCGCGATACGTCGCGCCGTCGAAACCGATTTCGCCGATGCAATGCAAAATGATGTCCTTGGCCATCACACCCGGCTGCAATTTGCCTTCGAGCCGAAAGTGCATGGTCTCGGGGACTTTGATGAGCAACTTGCCCGTGCCCATCACAAAGCCCGCGTCCGTGTTGCCGATGCCGGTGGCAAATTCGTTGAACGCGCCCGCCATGCATGTGTGCGAGTCCGTGCCGAAGAGCACCTCGCCGGGCCGCGTGTGGCCCTTGGCCGGCAACGCCGTGTGGCAAACGCCGGCGTATTGCGAACCGTACTGCCGCTTGAGATGGCCCTTGCTCGCGTCGAAATGCCAATGGCCATTGGGGTCGTCAATCACGTCGTAAAAATACGGGATGCCCTGTTCCTTCACGAAATCGCGGAGGATGTCCACATTGCGGTTCGAGAGCGAGTCGGCGGTGAAAATGTA
>DATNHI010000166.1:0-15501 GCA_035605035.1 Verrucomicrobiia bacterium | reverse complement strand
AAGCGGGCAGGCGAAATGTTCCACCGTCTATTTCCATTCCTCTCCAAGTCAGAACGTCCGTTTAGCTGGCCGACAAAAGGTGGACGCAGCAAGTAGGCGGAAAATCTCGCGGCATTTAACGCCCATTTCAGCTCTCATTTCCCGCCGTTAGAGTCGGGGCGTGACTGCAATTCAATCATCAGATTTAGCGGCGGTTGATTACGACTGGAGCGGCACGCTCACCATCGCATTCCATAGCGGCGGCGTGTATGAATATTACAATGTGCCGCACTCGGAATACTCCGGCCTGATGAATGCCAGTTCGCACGGCGAGTATTTCCACGCCCATATCAAAAAACGCTATTCGTATCGGAAAATCGCCGGATGAGAAAGATGCGCGACGACTCGACCTGGAACCAGCTCACGCCCGAACAGCGCGAGACGCTGGAAAGCTGGCTGTTTGATGAAAATCTGGGTTACACGAAAACGCTGGAGCGCGTCCAAAAGGAATTTGGCATGGAAGCCACGGTCGCGAGCTTGGGCCGGTTTTACCGCCGCCGGGCACGGGAACGGCAGGTGGAGGAACTCGTGGAAGCCCAGGCAGTGGCCAGTGCATTGAATGATCTACCAGTGAGCGTGGCCAGCTTGCGAGAGGCGGCGGTAAAGCTGGTGGGCAAAGCCGTCCTGAAGCTGGCCGGCGAAAAGCCGGAGGAACTGGAGCAGTTGGTGTCATTCACGAAATTGCTGCTGGAAAGCGAGGACAATGACATCCGGCGGTCGCGACTAAAGCTGGCGCAACGGTATTTTCATTATGAGGCGACCGCTGCATCCATAAAGGATTTGCCGCACTTAAGGGCTTATCTCGATGTGGTCATAGATGATGCCAGCCTGAGTTATGACGAGAAGGTCCAGCGGGTTCGTGCGATTCTCTTTGGTTGGGATCGTTCAAAATTGGACTTGGTTGAGCCGGACAAATCCAGAAACAGTAATTAAATGCAAAATTGTTCGCTTAAGTTCGCGTATGTGCGGCTAGATCCACTTAACCGGAGAAAAATTGTTGATAGACCAGCCGCCAGTCTCCATGACAATGCCACTTGAAATTGTATCGCTGATTCCACCAGCGTTTGGTATCCTTGCGGGAATGATTCTCACGCCCGACGAGTTGCACAGCCTGGTTGAGTTGACGCACCAGTCGCCCCACACCCTGCTCGGTATGCATCCGCTCGGCGACGGCTCCGGTCTCGTCGTCCGCGCCCTCCTGCCCGATGCCGCCACGATTGAAATTCATCCGACACACGAAAAAACCAAACCCAGGTTTGAGCTGAAACGGATTCCTGGCACCGATATTTTTGAAGGAGTCACCCAATCCGCGAACAAAGTTTATGCCTACGATCTGGTGGTTACCAATCATCAGGGCAAGACGCGCCGGACGCGCGATGCGTTTTCCTTTTTGCCGACCTTGTCCGAGTCCGATTTGTTTTTGTTCGGCAAAGGCGACGAGCGGCGCATTTATGAGAAACTCGGCGCGCAGTTGCGGACCATTGACGGTGTTCCCGGCACGAGCTTCGCCGTCTGGGCGCCCAACGCGCAACGCGTCAGCGTCGTTGGCGATTTTAATCACTGGGACGGGCGGTTCCATCCGATGCGATTGCTCGGTGCGTCCGGCGTCTGGGAAATTTTCATTCCCGGCGTCGGCGTCGGCGCTCATTACAAATTTGAAGTCCGCGATGCGCATGGAAAAATTTCGCTCAAGACCGATCCCTACGGATTTTATTTTGAAGTGGCGCCGAAGAACGCCGCCATCGTCTGGGACACCCGCAAATTCAAGTGGACGGACGATGCCTGGATGAAGGAGCGCCGTGACCGCGACCCGCTCCACTCGCCGGTGAGCATTTACGAAGTGCACCTCGGCTCGTGGCGGAAAAAGTCGGTCGGCGAATCACTGGGCTTTCGCGAACTCGCCGCCCCGCTGGTTGAGTACGTCAAGCGCATGGGTTTTACCCACGTCGAATTCATGCCGCCGGCGGAACACGCCTTTTATCCGTCATGGGGCTATCAAGTGACCGGTTTTTACGCGCCCACGAGCCGCTATGGCACGCCGGACGATTTCCAATTTCTCGTCAACGCCTTGCACGCGGCGGGCATTGGCGTGCTGGTGGATTGGGTGCCGGCGCATTTTCCGCGCGACGACTGGGCACTGGCGCGCTTCGACGGCACCGCCCTTTACGAGCACGAAGACCCGCGCAAAGGCGCGCATCAGGACTGGGGCACGCTGATTTTCAATTTTGGCCGGAATGAGGTGAACAATTTTCTGGTCGCCAACGCACTGTTCTGGTGCGACCGGTTCCACGTGGACGGCCTGCGCGTGGACGCGGTGGCCTCGATGCTTTACCTCGATTACTCGCGCAAGCAGGGCGAGTGGCTTCCGAATCAATACGGTGGCCGCGAAAATCTGGAAGCCATCGAATTTCTCCGCAAATTCAATCATATCACCTACACGGAATTCCCCGGCGTCGTGACCATCGCCGAGGAATCCACCGCCTGGCCGCTGGTCACCCGGCCGCCGTATCTCGGCGGGCTCGGTTTCTCCTTTAAATGGAACATGGGTTGGATGCACGACACGCTCGGCTATTTCAGCCGCGAACCGGTCCATCGCAAGTATCATCAGGACGACCTCACATTCGCGACGCTTTATCAACACAGCGAAAACTTCATCCTGCCGCTGTCACACGACGAGGTCGTTCACGGCAAAGGTTCGCTCATCGGCCGGATGCCCGGTGACGATTGGCAGAAATTCGCCAACCTCCGCGCGCTGCTCGCGTATCAGTGGCTGTTCCCCGGCAAAAAACTGTTGTTCATGGGCGGCGAATTCGGCCAGCGTGCCGAGTGGAACGCGAATGGCCAGCTCGATTGGTGGTTGATCGACGCCGGGCCATTCCATCGCGGCCTGCAAAAGTTTGTTGAAGATTTGAACCGGGTTTACCTTGCCGCACCGGGACTGTGGCAATCCGATTACGACCACGGCGGTTTTTATTGGATTGATTGCGCCGACCGCGACGACAGCGTGCTCTCCTTCGTCCGCCAGACCGTTGACGGGGCGAATCAACTCGCCGTCATTTTGAATCTCACGCCGGTCCCGCGCCCGAACTATCGCATCGGCTTGCCGCGCGCGGGCCGATGGCGCGAGGTTCTGAACAGCGACGCCGCCATTTACGGCGGCAGCAATCAGGGCAATCTCGGCGGGGTCGCCGCCGGGAATTTTGCCTGCCACAGCCAGCCGCATTCCGCCGAATTTTGCCTGCCGCCGTTGAGCGTGATTGTCTGCCAGCCCGAATGAAGCCGCGGAGTGGCGGCCGAAAATAGCCCACGGTTTCAACCGTGGGATTGAGGGGCAAAATGAATAAAGCCCCGGAGGGGCGATAGAAAATCAAAGCGACAACCGGACTGCTCGTTCCTGAATCTGGCTGTTCCAGCGGTTGAAATAGCCGAACAAACGGTAAAGTTCCTCCAGCTTTGGCAAAATTTTCTCGCGCGGCGCCGCGTCAGTCGCGACCCATTTCTCGTCGAGCGATTTTAATTCGTCCACCAGCTTTTCTTGGAGTTCGTTGAGTTTCTTCTTCAAGCGGTTCAGGTCTTCGATCCATTCCTGCGCCCGTTCAAAAACCCCGACTTGCAGCAGCGGCGAAGTGATTTTGCCCTTTTCGGTCAGAAAAGTGTCTGCCTTCCGGCAGGTGCTCGCAACTTCGGCGAACAAATCGGCGAGGGCAGGGGGTATTTGCTGGACATCCCTCGGTTTCGCGCCGAGTTCCAATTCAAGCAGGTGCAGCAACCGCGATTTCGGCTCGGACAGGCATTGGAAAGCCGCGTTCAACTCCGCGTAACGGCGGTTGGCCGCATTTTTCTCCGCCTCATTCGTGCTGCGTTGTTTATCCGGGTGCGTTTCCGCGGCGAGCTTCAGAAATTTTGCCTTCAACGCCTCCGGTTCAAGCCATGGCCGGCGCGGCTCGTTGAGCAAAGCAAAATGGTCGGGCATACAACCAGGCTAAATGTCAGGGCCAAAGCCCAATGGCAGTTTCCCAAAACTTTTTGCCAAATAGTGCTGCCAGAGTTCCTAAAACCAAAGCCGACAAGCCGACAATGCCCCAGTGAATTTCTGATTTTTCAATCCACAGAAAATTTATGATTGTGCCGACAGCCCCAAATGCTGCGCCAGCTGCAAAAGATACGAGCCGAATAACCATAAGATTCACGCGCTGAAACTTTCGCCGCACGAGCAGGTCGTCGCGGCGTTCGGGTTTTTCACCTTGAACCCGCCGTCCAGCGCGTCGAGATAATCCAGTTCGCTGCCGGTGACGTAAAGCGCGCTCTTCGGGTCCACCACCACGCGCACGCCGCCGGATTCGACGAGGATATCGCGGCTGGCCGGGCCGTCCTGCAAATCCATCTTGTATTGCAGCCCGGAGCAGCCGCCGCCGACCACCGACACCCGCAAGACGCCGTTGGGCCGGCCTTGTTTGGTCAGCAACGACGACACTTTCTGTGCGGCGCCTGGCGTGAGTTTGACGAGCCGTTCGTCACCGACGCGGAAATTCGGCGCGGCGGTTTGTTTGCTGGCGATGTTCGCAATCATCTTTGGCCGGCAGCAACGTAGCCTTTCGCGTTAGCGTCGTCAACGCGGGCTGTCGGTGGGGCGAGCGTCCTCGCGAGCCGAGTCTGACTTGGACACAAACGGCTCGTCAGTAGCTTCGCCCCACCATTTCACATCTGTGTTTATCCGCATTCATCCGTGGTTTATTCTCCCTCCCATGAAACTGATTTCGTGGAACGTCAACGGCCTGCGCGCCGTGCTGAAAAAGAATTTTCTCGATTACCTCGCAACCGGGAAACCCGACGTCCTTTGCCTGCAGGAAACGAAATGCAGTCCCGACGACGTTGAGCAACTCTGGCCGGCGAGCTACACGACGTATTGGAATTGCGCGGAGAAAAAGGGTTATTCCGGCACGGCAATTTTCACCCGGACGCGTCCGCTCAAAGTGGTACCGCACATTGACATTGCCGAACACGACAAAGAAGGCCGCGTGCTCGCCGCCGAGTTTGCCGACTTTTATCTCGTGGACGTTTATGTGCCGAATGCCAAGCGCGATTTGTCGCGGCTCGCCTATCGCCAGCGCTGGGATGCCGATTTTTTGCGTTACTTGAAAAAGCTGGAGAAGAAGAAACCCGTGGTTTTCTGTGGTGATCTCAACGTGGCCCACACGGAAATTGATTTGGCCAACCCTAAAGCCAACATTCACAACCACGGATTCACCATTGAGGAACGCACCGGCTTTACCGCATTTGTGAACGCCGGTTTTCTCGACACCTTCCGTGAATTTGAAAATGGCGGTGGCCATTACAGTTGGTGGAGCCAGATGGGCGGCGCGCGCTCCCGGAACGTCGGCTGGCGCATTGATTATTTTCTCATTTCAAAATCGCTGCGACCCCGGCTCAAGCGCGCCTTCATTGAACCTGACGTCATGGGCAGCGACCATTGTCCGGTGGGGATCGAACTTGGGTAAAAAATATTTGTAGATTTAACTCGTAAGCGCTACCAATCAGACTTACCTTCATCATGGCTGAACTACATTGCCTCGATGAAAATACTTCTCGTCAGTCCTCGGACTCCTGACACGTTCTGGAGCTTCAAACACGCGGTGCGTTTTGTTTCCCGGAAGGCGTCCATGGCGCCGCTGGGCTTGCTCACGGTGGCGGCCATGCTGCCACCGGAGTGGGAACTCAAATTGGCAGACCTGAATGTGGGGCGGCTCAAGGACGAAGACCTGCGTTGGGCGGACTACGTGATGATTGGAGCCATGATTGTGCAGAGGGATTCGGTGCGGGAAATTGTTGCACGGTGCGCGGCGCTGAAAAAGACCGTCATCGCAGGCGGACCGCTGTTCACCACCGGTTACGAATCGTTCCCGGAAATCCAGCACTTCGTTCTGGGCGAAGCCGAGGAAGTGATGCCGCAGGTCGTGGAAGACATGCGGAACGACCTATTGCAGCCGGTTTATCACGCTGCGGGCCGGCCGGAAATCACCCGGAACCCCGTCCCGCGCTGGGACCTTATTAATTTCCGGCACTACGTCACGATGTCCGTGCAATTCTCGCGCGGCTGCCCGTTTGATTGCGAATTTTGCGACATCATCGTCATGAACGGGCGCGTGCCCCGCACCAAAACACCGGCGCAATTGATTGCCGAGCTGGACGCGCTGTGCCGGCGCGGTTGGAAGGACATGGTTTTCATCGTGGACGACAATTTCATCGGCAACAAGGGCCGGACGAAGACGTTGCTGCGCGCGTTGATCGAATGGCGGCAACGCACGCGGCCCGGCATCGGATTTCTCACCGAGGCTTCCATGAATCTCGCGGACGATGCGGAATTGTGCGCGCTGATGGTGGAGGCCGGTTTCAAAAAGGTTTTCGTGGGCATTGAAACACCATCGGCCGAGGCGTTGGAGGAGTGTCATAAGCTCCAGAACCGGAACCGCGACCTTGTGGCCTCGGTGCAAACATTGCAGCGCGCCGGGCTGGAAGTCATGGGCGGATTCATCGTCGGTTTCGACAGCGACAAGAGTGATATCTTCAAGCGGCAGTTCGAGTTCATCCAGCGTTCCGGCGTGGCGACGGCGATGGTAGGATTGCTGAGCGCGCTGCCGCAGACACGATTGTGGAAGCGGTTAAAGCAAGAAGGGCGCCTCGAAGCCGAAAGCACCGGCAACAACTCCGATGCCACACTGAACTTCAAAACCAAATTGAGCCGCGAATTTCTGCAATCCGGCTACCGCGAGCTGGTGAAGAAACTTTACGAGCCACGGCACTATTACCAGCGCATCCGGACATTCCTCAAGAGCCATCGTCCGACTGGTCCGCGCCTGCACCTGTCCCGCGCCGACATCATTGCGTTTCTGAAATCTTTCTGGGTGCTGGGCGTGTGGCACCGCGGGCGCGTGGGTTATTGGCGGCTGTTCTGGGGCACGCTCATCCGGCGTCCGCGCCAGTTCCCGCACGCCATCGAACTGGCCATCCTCGGCTACCACTTTCGCCGCGTGGCCAACTCATTGCGAGCGCCTTCCTCCCGCGAACGGTGACATGGCGCAAGGCACGTCGGTCGAAGTTCGACTTCCCGCTGGCGCGCCTTTTGGTTTGGCCGTGAAGGAATCCTTGCGGCGGCGGTGAAATTTGCAAAGATGACCCGCAAAATGAAACTGCCGAATGTTGAGCGCGCAGTCGTGCCGGGCAGGAAAATCACGCACTACCTGCTTTCAACCACGCACCGCGACGGCCAGCACAAGGCGGAATTCTTTCGCGGCTTCGGATTCAAACTGGAAGCGTGGGAAGAATTGGCCTCGGCCTTGTTGAACCACGCGCGCAATCATGAAGTCGTTGAAACCGTGCCGACGCCATTTGGACGGAATTTTGTGATTGAAGGTGCGCTGCCCGCACCCGATGGCCGTGCGCCGAAAGTGCGCGCCGTCTGGTTTATTGCCAATGGCGAAGAAACTGCTACATTAGCCACGGCCTATCCCTTGGATGCCTGACGCGATGATCAAAGAATTAGACAGCGTGGTATTGACGACCGACTTGCCGGAACACGGCTTGAGCGCGGGCGACCTCGGCACGGTCGTGCTCGTTCACGAAGGCGGCAAGGGCTGCACGGTGGAATTTATGACGCTCGCCGGAAAAACCATTGCCGTCGTCACACTGCTGGCCAATCAGGTTCGGCAGATTGCCAAGGACGAAATTGCCCACGCCCGGCACGTGGCGGTGGCGGCCTGATTCACCTCGGCTTGGAATGATTTGCCCGCAGCGAGCGGGCCGTATTTCAGCAACGTTCGACTCTCAACTCTCAACTTTCAACCCTCAACCATTTTAGGGTTTGGCCAGGAAGGAATCCTTGCGGGGGCGGCGGAATTTGCGAAGATGGGCCGCAAAATGAACCTATGAGTTTTCCTCGGAAACTGTTCCAACTTGTGGCGCATCGGACGCTAGGATTTGTCGCTTTGGTTACAGGCGGCGTTGTTCCGGCGGTTGCGCGAGCATTACCAGAAACGCGACCGGCTGCGGTTGATTTTGGATTACCGGAAGAAATATCTGGATTCGCTGGTGCGCGGCGGCGAGGAGGAAGCGAAACAGGCCGAGGAGAATTTCGAGAAGGCCAGGGCGCAGACGGACAAGGATTACGAGGAAACGGCGGCGGCGGTGGCGGAGAAGAAGGAATTGACGGCGGAAGAGGAGGCGGAATTGAACGGGCTGTGGCGCAAGCTGGTGAAGTTGTATCATCCCGACCGTTTCGCGAACGAACCGGACAAACTGGCGACTTACGAAAATCTGACCGCCGCCATCAACCGCGCGAAAGAGGCCGGCGACATCAAAACGCTGCGCGAAATCGCCGAAGACCCGGCGGGATTCATCCTGCGGCAGGGCTGGACGGGTTTGGATTTCAGCGACGAGGTGGAACTGGCGGAGTTGGGGCGGCTGCACGAATCGTTGCAACTGGAAATCATCGCGGTCATCGAATCGCTGGAGCAGTTGAAGGAGAGCGCGGAATACGAGCTATGCGGCATCGTCGAGCAAAGGCCGGGCGTGCTGGACGAACTCGCGGCGGAGCAGACGAATCTGCTGGGAAAGGAAAGCGCCCAATTGCGGCAGCAGGCGGAAAAGCTCGCGGATGAAATCAAGGAATTGTCAGGCCAAACTTCAATTCATTTATGAGCAAGCAATCCAAATCGCAATGGGACTTCGGCGAGTTGTTCCCGGCGGAAGCAACCCGCAAGGTTTTGTCCGTCTCGGAACTGACGGCGCAGGTCAAGCGGCTGCTGGAAAAACAGGTCGGCTCGGTCTGGGTGAGCGGTGAAATCACGAATCTGCGTGCGCAATCTTCCGGCCATATTTATTTCACACTCAAGGATGCCACATCGCAACTGAGTTGCGTGCTGTTTCGGGGCGAGGCAGTCATGAACCGCGGCGTGTTGCAGGATGGACAGAAAGTCCTGTTGCAAGGCGATGTGACGGTTTATGAGGCGCGCGGGCAATACCAGCTCATCGTGCATGCGGTGGAGTTGCAGGGCGTCGGCGCGCTGCAAGTCGCCTTCGAGAAGCTCAAGCAAAAGCTCGCGGCGGAAGGGCTGTTCGCGCCGGAACGGAAGCGTCCGCTGCCGGAATATCCGCAACGCATCGGCCTGGTCACCTCGCCCACCGGCGCGGCTATTCGCGACGTGTTGCACATCGTGCAACGGCGGAATCCGGGCCTGGAAATCATCTTGGCGCCCTGCCGTGTGCAAGGCGAAGGCGCGGCGCAGGAAATCGCAGCGGCGATACGATTGCTCAACGAATTCAGCGTAGGACAGGCGTCGCGCCTGTCTCCATCTGAAAAGAGTCAGAGACAGGCTGGAAGCCTGTCCTACATTGATTTGATTCTCATCACGCGTGGTGGCGGTTCACTGGAAGATTTGTGGGCATTCAACGAAGAAGCCGTGGCGCGGGCAATTTTTGAATCGGCCGTTCCGGTCGTGTCGGCGGTCGGGCACGAGATTGATTTCACCATCAGCGACTTCGTGGCGGACGTGCGCGCAGCCACGCCGAGCGTAGCGGCGGAAATCATCACGGAAGGCGTCTTTGCCAGCCGCGAGTTTGTGGCTGAGGCGCCCGCGTTGTTGCGGCGAAAAATTCGGCAGCGGCTGGAGGGCGCGGTGGAAGATTTTGAGCAATTTCGAGGCCGGATGGCGCGGCTGCATCCGCGCCGGCGGCTGAACGAATCGTTGCAGCGGCTCGATGATCTGCAATCCGGTTTGTTGCGTTGCACCAGGCAGGGTGCGCGCGAACGCGCGGTGGCCTGGCGCAATCTGACCGATCGGCTGTTGCGCGTTCGTCCGGCGCAGTTGCTGGACCAGCGGCGCGAGTCATTGGTGCTGAGCCGGCGGCGTTTATTCGAGTTGGCGCAGGGGCATCTGCGGAATGGACGGAATCGTTTTGAGACGATGGAGGCCCGGTTGCGCTTGCTGGGGCCGGAACAGGTTCTGGCGCGCGGTTATTCAATCACCATGGACGAAGCGTCGGATAAGGTCCTGCAGAATGCGGCTGAGATTAAGGCCGGGCAAAGATTGAAGACGCGGCTGAAACAGGGCGAGATATTAAGCCGGGCGGAGAAATGAATCCGAAGTCTCGCCAGCAGGACGGATTTGCCGATTCATCAAGGCGGAGTAACGGCCCGATAGAATTTTTGCGGCGCGCTCACGTCGGCGTCGGTAAAAATGAACGGTGAAACATTGGTAAAAACCGGAATCCAGTCCGTCAGATTAGTCGAGGTCTGAACCACATAATTCGCGCCGCTGCTGCCGTTGACGGCGAAGCTGAACTGGCCGTTGGTGAACGCAACGGATGTCAGCGCCGGCGGTGCAACGGCGATGTAAGAAATTCCCGAAACGCTCACCATGTCGAATCGGGTCGTGCCGGAACTGGCATAGATGCTGCCGGCATTGGCGGCAACATAGGCGGCATTGTTTGAGCCGGTCGCCGTGCTCTGAAATTCAGCAACGATGCGGAAGACAAAATTGGAGTTGTTGCTGACTCCGGGCGCGGCCGATAGATCGTTTGTAAACGCGTAAAAATTGGTCGCCAGTGGCAGGACCACCGCCGTCGGGAAATCAGCGAAGCTCACCCCGCTGTTGGTCGAAATTTGCATGCGAAAATATTTCCCGCCGGTCTTGCTCGATTGCTGGCTCCAGCTCACGACGATATTTTGGATACCCGCCGTGCTTACGGCAAACTGCACGCCCGCCGTCTTGTTGTTTCCGCTGGCCGGATAACTGGTCGTGTTCCACGCGCTGTTGTCGGTCGTACCGGCCGGGTCGAGCGCCGTGTTGCCGGTCGCGAAGCCCGATCCATTCGCGGTCACGCCGCCCACCATCGAAGCCGTGCCGTTGCCGAGGGAGGGAGCCGTTGAACCGGTGGTCGTGTCGCCATCCGGCGTGACGCTGTTGAAATTCCACTGCGCAAAAACGACCGGGTTTGTGAACAGCACAGTGAGTGTGGCAGGCGAACTGGTCACGCTGCCCCAGAGATTGGTGATGACGACGGAATAACTGCCGGGGTTGGTGAGTTGAATGTTGGCCAGGGTGAAGGGATTGGTGGTCGCGCCGCTGATGTTCGTGCCGTTGAATTGCCATTGATAATTCAGCGGCGGCGTGCCGGCAGCGATGACGCTGAAACTGACAGTTTGCCCGATGAGCTCGGACTGGCTCCGGGGCGGCACCGTGACGACCGGCGGCGCGTTGGTCAGCAGCAGCACCGCGTTGGAACTGGTGACGCTGCCATAGAGGTTCGTGACAATGACGGAATAATTTCCATTGTTGGTGAGCTGGGCATTGACAAGTACCAGAGGAGTCGCGGTGGCGCCATCAATGTTTGTGCCATTGAACTGCCATTGACAGCCGGGCGTGCCGCTGCCGGTGGCGGTGAAGGAAAACACGATGGTAGCACCTGCCGCATTCGTCTGGCTTTGCGGCTGCGTCACGATCGCCGGCGGGTTCGTGCCCGAATCGGTCCCCGCGGGAATCGAAAAATCCTTCATCACGGCCATGTGCTGGGCATTGGTGGAGTCGCCAAATTGCACCGGAGGAACGTCGCTTAAAGGCGTGTAAACGGTGGAATCAAAGACCAGCCCGTTCGGAAACGAGTGCGACGGGAGCACGGTCGCGGTTTCAAAATTAGTCAGTGAAAAACCCGGCAGCACGTAGTCGTGAGGATGGTTGCGGTTTTGGCTGGTGTCGGAATTGCCGTTGTTGTCGGCGGGGATCGGGTTGTCGCTCAAATAACTGTCGAAGGTCGTCATCGTCGTGGATTCCGTGCGGGTGTCGGTGTTGAAATCTCCGGCCACGACGATCCACGCATTGCTCGGGAAATTGGATTGAATCAGTGATTTGAGATTCGCCGCTTCACTGGAGCGGGCGGTGGCCGAGCTGGTCAGCAAATGCACGCTGACCACATAGAGAGGGTTCGTGCCGGGCAGTGCAATCTGTGCCCAGGCAAATCCGCGGTTCGGCTGCGACTGCACAATATCCACCCACGACCCGGCGGCAAGAATCGGATAACGGCTGATGATGCCGTTGGGAATGTCGCCGCTGTCGGTGTAAGGCTCGCGGTAATAAACAAAATTGGTGCCGAAGGCGGTATCAACCATTTCCCGAAACGCGACGGGAGTATTCACATCGAGACCGTTGGTGCTCGTGTAATTGAATTCCTGGATGGCCACCACGTCCGGCTGGAGTCCCTGAAAAATGCGGATGGCAAACGGCTGGTAACTCTGGAGGTTGCCGTTCAGGTTTGCCGCCATGACCCGGAGAGGGACGTTGGTCTGGGCGAGCGCCGGAATTGAAAAAAAGAACGTGGTGAAGAGAAGAATTCTTCCGGTACACACTTTAATTCGCGAAGCGAGGGTCATATGCTGATTACCCGGTAATTATGCACACGGCGCGTCAAACGCAAGCGTACACTTCGCCATTTTTGTGAACTGGACGGCGCCGATTTTTTGCTTTAACCTTTTGCCCGTGCCAAATCCAACCAAAGGCGCGGGTCACAATAATCCCGCCAAAATTCTGCCGTTTGAAGAGGCCTTGAAAAAACTTGAAGGCGTCGTCGAGGCGATGGAATCCGACGAGCTGCCGCTCGAAGCGCTTATGGCCAGATACGAGGAAGGCACGCGGCTGGTGAAAATCTGCCAGGAAAAACTGGCCGAGGCGGAATTAAAAATTCAGCAACTGGAAAAGAACGCGGCAGGCGAACTGAAACTGAAACCGCTCCCGCCGGATGCGTCTGAAACCTGATTCCCCGGCCCCAGATCCCGGTTCCCAGACCCCAGACCCAAATTTATGAGCCGATACCTCGACATGGTGGCTGAACCGGCGCACGTCAAGAACCTGACGGCGTCGCAACTCCTGCAACTCGCCGATGAAATCCGGCATGAACTCATCACCGTGCTGGCCCACAACGGCGGCCATCTCGGCCCCAACCTCGGCGTGGTGGAATTGACCATCGCGCTGCACCGCGTTTTCAATACGCCGAAGGACAAATTTGTTTGGGACGTGAGCCATCAGGCCTACGTCCACAAACTGTTGACCGGGCGCAAAGATCGATTTAACACCATCCGCACCACCGGCGGTTTGAACGGTTTCGCGCTGCGCACGGAAAGCCCGCACGACTGCTACGGCGCCGGACACGCCGGCACGGCCCTTTCCGCCGCCCTCGGCATGGCGGCGGCACGCGACAAACGCGGCTCTGACGAACACATTGTCTGCATTTTCGGCGACGCGGCATTGACGAATGGCATTTCGTTTGAGGCGCTCAACAACATCGCGCACACGACCAATCGGTTCATTGGCATTCTTAACGACAACGAATGGAGCATTGCCAAAAATGTCGGCGCGATTTCCAATTACCTGAACAAACTCATCACCAATCCCCGTTACAACAAACTCGCTCGCGATTTTCAGAGTTTTGTGCGCCGCCTGCCCAAAGGCGATCTGGCGCTGAAACTCGCGCACAAGGCCGAGGGCGGTGTCAAGGGCGCCATAACCGACGTGGCCCTGCGCCAAACCGGGAGCCTGGTGGACGCGGATGGCCGCGGCGGCTACGGCAGCCCGATTATTTTCGAGGAAATGGGCCTGCGTTATCTCGGTCCAATTGATGGACACGATTTGCCGTTGCTCATCAGCACCCTGGAATTTGCCAGGACATGCGATCATCCCATCGTGATTCACCTGCTCACCGAAAAAGGCAAAGGTTTCGATGCCGCGCTGAAATCACCGGAAAAATTCCACGGCACCGGACCTTACGACGTGCGAACCGGCGATTCGCTGCCGGTCAAACCCGGCGCGCCGCCGAATTACCAGGACGTGATGGGGCAGGCGCTCGTGAAACTTTGCCAGAAGGACAACACGCTCGTCGGCATCACCGCCGCCATGCCCAGCGGCACCGGCTTGAAACATTTGGAGAAGGCGATGCCCGACCGGTATTTTGACGTGGGTATTGCCGAGGAGCACGCGGTCATTTTCGCCGCCGGCATGGCGACGATGGGTTTTCATCCCGTCTGCGCGATTTACTCCACGTTTCTCCAACGCGCCTACGATTGCATTCACCACGACGTCTGCCTGCAGGATTTGCCGGTGATTTTCTGCATGGACCGCGCCGGGCTTTCGGCCAATGACGGTCCGACGCATCACGGCCTGTTTGACATCGCGTATTTGCGCTGCCTGCCGAACGTCATCGCCATGGCGCCGAAGGACGAGGACGAACTGGTGGACATGATGTTCACCGCGACGCATCAGCGGCACCCGACCTTCATCCGCTACCCGCGCGGTGCGGCCGAGGGTGTGCCCATCAAGGACCAGCCGAAGCTGCTTGAGGTGGGCAAGGCCGAAGTCATTCAGAATTTTTCCAGCAACGGCAAACGCAAGGTGGCACTATTCGGTCTCGGCCCGATGAACACGCTGGCGCGCAAAGCGGCGGCGCAACTGGCGGCGGAAGGATTTGATTGTGCCGTCATCAATCCGCGCTTTACCAAGCCGCTGGACGCGGGCACGCACGAATTTTTCGGGCGCGCGGCGGATGTGATTGTGACGCTCGAAGACCACGCATTGATGGGCGGCTACGGTTCGGCGGTGCTGGAACTATTCAGCGAGAAAAGCGTGACGGCGCCCGTCGTCCGCATCGGCTGGCCGGACCAATTTATCGAACACGCCTCGACGCAAGACGAACTCCGCCGGAAATATGGTCTGACGGTCGAAAACACCGTGGCCAAAGTGAAAGCGCAATTCGGCGAAGCAGCGGAAAAAGTGACGAAGCTGATTGAAGCGGTTTGAAAATGATAAATCTCGACCATGTCGAAAAGAGAAGCGGTCGTGAAAAATTCAGCTCTGGCCAAGTCAAACTAGATTTCACGCTGGAGGATTTTTGGAGTTGGAGCTATTCGGACCGACAAATGCTGATCCAAAACTGATTTTTAGATTTTCTCCTCCTTGATTTCCTTGTCTTTAATAACCGCTCAAACATTTCTTTCCTTGCATTCCCCAACAATCCGCCTTTTCCTTTTCGCGCGAAGTTTGAAATCGTAAATCATCAATCATAAATCGAAAATTACAGTATGGCTTATAAGGATGTGGCTCCGCCTGCGGGCGGTAAAATTTCGATCGAAAACGGCAAACTTAATGTGCCGGACAATCCCGTTCTCCCGTTCATTCGCGGCGACGGCACGGGGCCGGACATCTGGGCCGCCAGCGTGCGCGTGTTCGATGCCGCCGTGCAAAAAGCCTACGGCGGCAAGCGCAAAGTCGCCTGGTTTGAAGTGTTCGCCGGCGAAGCCGCCAAAAACAAGTTCGACAACTGGCTGCCCGATGACACGGTCGGGGCGTTCAAGGAATATCTGGTTGGCATCAAAGGTCCGCTCACGACGCCCGTCGGCGGCGGCATCCGTTCGCTCAACGTCGC
>DATNHI010000165.1:0-4485 GCA_035605035.1 Verrucomicrobiia bacterium | reverse complement strand
GCCCTTGAGGCTGTTCGGACGCGCCTTGAACACAGCTTCAATCACCGCGCGCGCGTTTTCCTCGATTTGATTCGCCGGGAATGACACCTTGCCAACGCCCACGTGGACGTTGCCGGCCTTGTCCACTTTGAACTCGACACGGCCGGCCTTGACTTCCTTGACGGCTTTGGCGGTGTCGTCCGTCACGGTGCCGGTCTTCGGGTTCGGCATCAGGCCGCGCGGGCCAAGCACCTTGCCGAGCTTGCGCACTTCGGCCATCGCTTCGGGCGTGGCCACTGCCACGTCAAAATCCGCCCAGCCTTCCTGGCACTTTTTAATCATGTCTTCGTAGCCGACGTATTCCGCGCCCGCCGCTTTGGCGGCGTCGGCTGCCGCGCCGCTCTTGGCGAACACGAGCACGCGCACGGTCTTGCCGCTGCCGTGGGGCAGGGGAACTGTGCCGCGGACCATCTGGTCCGATTGCTTCGGATCCACCCCGAGGCGGAATGCGAGGTCAATGGTTTCATTGAACTTCGCCTTGGGAAATTTGGCGAGGACGCCGACGGCATCCTTCAAGGGATACACCTTCTTGGCGTCCACCACTTCGAGCGCTTTTCGGTATCGTTTACTGGGCATTGGCTTTGGTGCGGTGCAAGCGGACTTTTGGCCCTCCCGCGGTTGTTGGTTTATCCGACGACTTCAATTCCCATGCTGCGGGCCGTGCCGGCGATGACCCGGAACGCGGCTTCTTCGTTTACCGCATTCAAATCCTTTTGTTTCATTTTCACGATGTCCAGCACCTGCTTGCGCGTCACCTTGCCGACCTTTTCCTTGTTCGGTTCCTTGGATCCGGCGGTGATGCCCGCCGCCTTTTTGAGCAACACCGACGCTGGCGGCGATTTAGTGATGAAAGTGAACGATTTGTCCTGATAAACGGTGATGACGACGGGAATCACGAGTCCCGCGTCGGCCTTGGTCACCGCGTTAAATTCCTTGCAGAAGCCCATGATATTGACGCCGTGCTGGCCGAGCGCCGGGCCGACCGGCGGCGCGGGATTGGCCTGGCCCGCCGGGATCTGCAGCTTGATCTGTCCTGTAATCTTCTTTGCCATAAATCTTTTACACGGATTTCACAAATTTCCACGGATTAACCGAAGCAATCTGCTCCGTGCGAATCCGTGCCATCCGTGTCTATGCTTTTTCCACCTGCCAGTATTCCAGTTCCACCGGCGTGTTGCGTCCGAAAATGTTGACGGTGACCTTCAACTTGCCGCGTTCGGGATCAATTTCCTCAATCACGCCGCTAAAGTTGAGGAACGGACCGTTGTTGATCTTGATCGTCTCGCCGACTTCAAAATTGACCTTGGGCTTCTCCGTCTCTTCGGAGGCCGAAATCTGTGCCTTGATGGATTCGACTTCCGCCGCGGGCGTCGGCACGGGCGGTTCGCCGCCGACAAAGCCAATCACGCCCTGCGTTTCCTTGATGAAATACCACGGTTTTTCGATGATGCGGTTGTTCTCATCCAGCAACACCATGTCCACGAACACGTAGCCGGGCCACAATTTGCGGCTGGACACGGTCTTCTTCTGGTTGCGCACCTCGACGACCTTTTCCATCGGGACGAGGACTTCCCGGACGTAGTCCTGCATCTCGTCGGTTTTGACGCGTTTTTCAATGCTTTCCTTGACCTTCTGTTCCTGGCCGGAAAGCGTATGGATGACAAACCACTGGCTGCGCATGGTGGTTAAATTCTAAGGATGAAACGCAGGACCAGATCAGCCACCATGACGAACATCCCCATCAGGGCAATGGTAACGGTGATGAGCACGGTTGAACCTTTCAGCTCCTCCCATGTCGGCCACGTGCATTTTTTCAGCTCTTCCCGCGTCTCCTGCATGTAAGTGGCAATTCGCCGGATGTGTCCCTGCCACCATAGATAGGCAAAGACCGATCCAATCACCACCACCCAGATTGCAATTGTCAAATTACTCACAAATACTCATTCACAACTTTTTCCCGCCTGCCGGGCCATTACCCGGAACGTTGCCCGTTCACACCCGGCCTGCCGGCTCTCACGCTTCCTTCGTTCCAAGCGAAGGCTTGGCCGGCTTGCCGGGTCGAAGCCCGGCGCGGACCGGCGTAAATTTTTCTGCCCGCCTGCGCGCTTTGCGCTACGGCGTGGCAGTCTTTGCCCGCCGCTTCACTCCGAGCGAAGACTGGCGGAGAGGGAGGGATTCGAACCCCCGTTGGGCTTTCACCCAAAGCGGTTTTCAAGACCGCCGCGATAGACCACTCTGCCACCTCTCCACAGTCTGGCAGACTGGTTTGCCGAGCCGAAGCTCGCAGCCCTTTTATCCGGTCTTCGTCTCCAGCCCGCCTTCGTTTCACTCCGGCGCGGCAGCCTCGCTCTGGCTTCGCTGCGAGCGCAGGCTGGCACGGCAGGAGGGACTTGAACCCCCAACCAACGGTTTTGGAGACCGCTACTCTACCAATTGAGCTACTGCCGTATCCGCCCAATCTCGTTTGTCTTTCGGACAAAAATGGAGCCGCAGGGTTCATCCCCCGCATTCCGAACTGGTAACCTGCTTTACGCGATGACTTCTGTCACGCGACCGGCGCCAATCGTGCGGCCACCTTCGCGAATCGCGAACCGCTGGCCTTTTTCCATGGCCACGGGCGCGATGACATTTACTTCCACGGAAACATTGTCGCCGGGCATCACCATCTCGACGCCTTTGTTCAACGTTACCGTGCCGGTCACGTCCGTCGTGCGGAAATAAAATTGCGGACGATAATTCGTGAAGAAGGGCGTGTGCCGGCCGCCTTCTTCCTTCGACAAGACATACACTTCCGCCTTGAAATTCGTATGCGGGGTGATCGTGCCGGGCTTGGCCAGCACCATGCCGCGCTCGACTTCTTCCTTCTTGGTGCCGCGCAGCAGCACGCCGACGTTGTCGCCGCATTGGGCCGAGTCCAGCAATTTGCGGAACATTTCGATGTCCGTCGCCACGGTCTTGCGGGTTTCCTTCAAACCGACAATTTCGACGTCTTCCATGCGCTTGAGCACGCCGCGCTCCACGCGGCCGGTCACGACGGTGCCGCGGCCTTCAATGTTGAACACGTCCTCGATACACATCAGGAACGGTTTGTCCACTTCGCGCGTCGGCAACGGAATAAATGCGTCAATCGCCTCCATCAACTTCTGGATGGAATCCTCGGCAGTCTTGTCTCCGGCCATCGCCGCTTTGGCGCTGCCGCGGATGATGGGCGTCTTTTCGCCGGGGAACTCATATTTTGTCAGCAGATCGCGCACTTCCATTTCCACCAGGTCCAGCAATTCCTTGTCGTCCACCAGATCAACCTTGTTCAGATAAACCACAATGGCTGGCACGCCCACCTGGCGGGCCAGGAGCACGTGTTCCTTGGTTTGCGGCATCGGACCTTCGGACGCATCCACCACCAGAATGGCCCCGTCCATCTGGGCCGCGCCGGTGATCATGTTCTTGATGAAATCGGCATGTCCCGGGCAGTCAATGTGGGCATAGTGGCGTTTGTCGCTCTGATATTCCACGTGGGAAACTGCGATGGTCACCGTTTTGGTTTCATCGCGCACCGTGCCGCCCTTGGTAATGTCGGCGTAGGAAATGGGCGTTGCCAGCCCCTTCTTCGCCTGCACCTTGACAATCGCGGCCGTCAAAGTGGATTTGCCGTGGTCAATATGTCCGATGGTGCCGACGTTGACGTGCGGCTTGGTTCGTTGAAATTGCTCTTTAGCCATTTTTTTCTCCGGTGTTTGGTTTTTAGTTATTCAAATTGACGAACTGGAGCCCATGATCAGGATTGAACTGATGACCTCGTCCTTACCAAGGACGCGCTCTACCGACTGAGCTACATGGGCGCAAATCTGTCATCATTTCAACCCGAAATGCAAAACGACAAAAAACCACTGCCCCTCGGTTTTCTTTCGAAAACCCAAGGAGCTGACGGCTTTTTGACTTTTTTACGGACTACCGACGCCGCCCAAATTAGGGAACCGGCAACTCCCTGTCAACAGGAATTTTCGATTTTTTTTCAGCTCGGCTGAAGCCGGAATTTACCGGCAAATTTGAGCGTTCCCCGAAAAATCTCGCGTTTGAATCGCTCCGAGTCAACCTTGACTCCAGCCCAAGCAACTCTTGACTTCTCAAAACGGGTGATCGAATTCCGGCAAGCCAGCTTTGGCTTCGCACGAAACAAGTCCGGTGGTTTCTCAAGATTTTCAGTTTGGATTTGGGCTTGCAAACCAGGTTTTCAGACCGCGAAACACTTGTGAATTCCGCCTTCGTCGCGAAATGACAATCCATGCAAATAGAAAAACAATGGATGGTCAGGGTATTTCCGGTTCGGGCCATCGCTGGCATAATCCAAGCGAAGCACGGAGGCATGAAATGTCGTACCTGTTCTTCGCTTGTTTCGTTTCGGTTGAAAATTCTGTCCGTGGCAAAGATTTCCCTGGTAATAATGCT
>DATNHI010000164.1:0-1516 GCA_035605035.1 Verrucomicrobiia bacterium | reverse complement strand
TAAAATCGTATTCCGACTCGCCAAAATTCGACGCCGAAATCGTCGTGCTTTTGGCGAGCACGCCGTCGAAATAGAGCGAGAGCAGCCCGTTGCCGCCGACGGCCGTGACGTAATGCCAGGTGTTGTTGGCGTAGGGATAAGTGGCCGTCGCCGAACCCACCGGCGTCCAGATTTCAACGGTCGTGGACGTGTTGAAACCAAATTCCATCGTGTCGTTCTGGCCGAACAATCCGGTGCGGCTGGCTTGCGCGGCGGTGGGATAAATCCAGCCGGCAATCGTGAACGCCGGCAAATTGTTCACCAGTTCCCACGGCCCGCCGACATAGGCATTGGTCCCGTTGAAATAAGGCGCGAAGTGGGTCGGCTCAAAGGTTGGAAAAGCTGGCGGTCGCGGCCCGGCCTGGCCAAAAACGATGTTGCCCATATAACCGCCCACGTCCTCCACACCGTCGCTGCCCGCGTTGGCCGCCGACCCGCCGTTGGTTTCATTCAGCCGCCAATACGCGACCGGCCCGGTGGCCAGCAACTTCGCCGCGAACGCCTCTTCCTGCGGGTCAATGATGCCGGTTTCATAGCCGATGCCGTTGGTGCCGGTCTGCCAGCTTGAATCGTCAAAATTCGTCTCCGTCCAAGTGGCATCAACCGACGAATTCGTCGGGATCCAATAATAAATCGGCGCGTTGGTGGCGATCATCGTCATCGTGGCGAGCTGCATGCCGATGCCGTAGGAAACGTCCGGGAACTGCGGCGGAAACTGCGGCGCGATTTCCGTGGCCGTCGTGCCATCCGCGGCGAACAGCGCCAGGTATTCGCCCTCGGCGCTCAACTTGAAATTCGTGTGCAATTCCTGGCCGGCCACAGCGCGGTCCTTGCCCGACGCGAAGACAATCATAAAACTTTTCGGCGGCATGTTGGTGGCCGGAAACCGCCATTTGCCCGGATTGCCGGAACTGTCCGTCAGCGCCCAGTTGAGCAGGCTGACGCTGTCGGTCGAAGTGTTTTGGAGTTCGATCCAGTCCGAAGAATCCCCGTCCTCGTCCAGCAGCGTGTGCGTGTTGCTGGCCATGAACTCGGTAATGCGCACCTGCGCCTTTGATGCGAGGCAGGAAATCAATAGAACAAAAAACACCGTCCGCAGCAAGCGACTTTTCCTCATGGCATTGCCAAATATACGACCAAACTTTCCTGCTATCAATGCAAAAACACAGCTCGCTTAATTGCAAATGGTTGCTCCTCCTTTGGGTAGTGCCTTATTTTGCCTTCGGAGCGCGGGCTTCAGCCCGTTTCAACGTCCATTTGCAATGTGAGCTTGTTGAAGGGGCATATTCGGCCCATAGGATGGGCGAGGGAGGTCTTGCGGCTTTAGGCTGATTTGTTATCGTGCCCCCTGCCTTGAACAATTGGCCATGAGCGATACCACGCCCGAAGATCAACTGGTCTGGAGCTTTTTCGCAAAATGTACCTGGGCCTGCCCTTCCGCAAATTCCACCGCCTCCGCCTGGCCCTGCGCGCTGCA
>DATNHI010000163.1:0-14056 GCA_035605035.1 Verrucomicrobiia bacterium | reverse complement strand
AACCTCGAAGAAGGCGACGTGCTGTTCATTGACGAAATCCATCGCCTGCAAAAAACCATCGAGGAATATCTCTATCCGGCGATGGAGGACTTCAAGCTCGACATCATCATTGACCAGGGGCCGAACGCCCGCAGCGTGCGGCTGAATCTCCCGCGCTTCACGCTCATCGGCGCGACTACGCGCAGCGGCCTGCTCACCGCGCCGTTGCTCACGCGCTTTCCCATTCGCGAGCGGCTCGATTATTACGTCACCGAAGATTTGGAAACCATCACCGTCCGCTCGGCGCGGTTGTTGAATGTCGAGATCGAACCCGCCGGCGCGCACGAAATCGCCCGGCGCAGCCGCGGCACGCCGCGCATCGCCAACAACCTGCTCCGCCGCGTGCGCGATTATGCCCAGGTCAAACACGAAGGCCGCATCACCGCCGCCATTGCCGACAAGGCGCTGGCGATGCTGGAAATTGACCAGAACGGCCTCGACGAAATGGACAAGCGCCTGCTTGAAGCGGTCATCACGAAATTCGGCGGCGGGCCGGTCGGCATCAGTTCGCTGGCGGTGGCCGTGGGCGAGGAGCCGGACACGCTGGAAGAAGTTAATGAACCGTATCTCATCATGGAAGGCTATCTCAAGCGCACGCCGCAAGGCCGCGTGGCGACGGAATTAAGTTACAAAAAGCTGGGGCTGAAACCGGCGGCGGGAAATCAGGCAAAACTTTTTTAGCCAACGAGCAGATTTTGAAAATCATAAATCATCAATCGTAAATCAAAAATAGACAGAGATGCCCAAGCGCACTGACATTCACAGCGTCCTCATCATTGGCGCCGGCCCGATCATCATCGGCCAGGCGTGCGAGTTTGATTATTCCGGCACGCAGGCCTGCAAGGCGCTCAAGGAGGAAGGCTTCCGCGTCGTGCTCGTCAACTCCAACCCGGCCACCATCATGACCGACCCGGAGTTTGCCGACCGCACTTACATCGAACCCATCACGCCCGAATGCATCGAAAAAATCATCGTCCGCGAGCTGGAAGCGATGAAGAAAATGGGCATTCCCCAGAACCCAGACGCCAAATCCAAGACCCCGCATAAACTCGTCCTGCTCCCCACGCTCGGCGGCCAGACGGCGCTCAACACGGCGATGGCTTTGCACCAGAGCGGCGTGCTGGAGAAATACGGCATCGAAATGATTGGCGCCAACGCCCAGGCCATCGAACGCGGCGAGGACCGGCAGGTGTTCAAGGACCTCATGCTGTCCATCGGCCTCGATGTGCCGGTCAGCGGCACCGCGCACAATCCGGATGAGGCCCGCGCGGTGGTGGAAAAGATCGGCCAGTTTCCCGTCATCATCCGGCCCGCGTTCACGCTCGGCGGCACCGGCGGCGGCATCGCCTACAATCGCGACGAGTTTGACGCGCTGGCCAAACGCGGCATGGAACTTTCGCCCGTTTCGGAAATCCTCATCGAAGAATCGCTGCTCGGCTGGAAGGAATTCGAGATGGAAGTCATGCGCGACAAGGCCGACAACTGCGTCGTCATCTGCTCCATCGAGAATTTCGACCCGATGGGCGTGCATACCGGCGATTCCATCACCGTCGCGCCCATCCAGACGCTCACGGACAAGGAATTTCAAATCATGCGCGACCAGAGTTTCGCCGTCATCCGTGCCGTGGGGGTGGAGACCGGCGGCTCGAACATCCAGTTCGCTGTGAACCCGGACAACGGCCGCATGGTCATCATCGAGATGAACCCGCGCGTGAGCCGCAGTTCGGCGCTGGCATCGAAAGCGACGGGATTTCCGATTGCCAAAATCGCCGCCAAACTCGCCGTCGGTTACCTGCTCGATGAAATCCGAAACGACATCACGCGCGAAACCCCGGCCAGCTTCGAGCCGACGATTGATTACGTCGTCACCAAGATACCGCGGTTCGCCTTCGAGAAATTCGCGCAGGCCGACCCGACGCTGACCACGCAGATGAAAAGCGTGGGCGAAGCGATGGCGATTGGCCGGACGTTCAAGGAATCGTTGCAAAAATGCCTGCGCTCACTGGAGATTGGCCGGTACGGCCTGGGCGGTGACGGCAAACCGTGGCGCATCGGCAACGAGGTTTACGGCGACCGCGACATCCTGCCCAAGGACGTCATCAGCCGCAAACTGAGCGTGCCCAACGCCGAACGGATCTTCTTCATCCGCCACGCCCTGCGCGCCGGCTTCACCGTGGACGAGATTTTCAACCTCACGAAAATTGACCGCTGGTTCCTGGTGCAAATAAAGGAAATTGTGGATTTCGAGGAAGAGCTGGCGACGGCGAAGAATTAGGCCGGGCGCGTCATTCCGTGCGCCGTTTTGAGGCGCCAAATTCGCACCTCAAAGAACCGGTCACAATTTGCGACCGGTTCCCAAAAACACCGCGATTCACGCTTCCCGCCACGCGGCTTTACGCCGTGTACATCCTCCTGCGCAGGATTGCTACGGAGGACAGGTCCGTGGTTAAATTCGGCGCGTGAAAGCCGTCATCCTGGCCGCCGGCAAGGGCACGCGCATGCGGGAACTCACCAACGCGTTGCCCAAACCCATGCTCCGCGTCCAGGGCAAGCCCATCCTCGAACATATCGTTGCTGGCATCATCGCCGCTGGCGTCCGCGACATTTTCATCGTCACCGGCTGGCACGCCGAGGTGATTGAGAAGCATTTCGGCGACGGCAAAAAATGGAACGCTCGCATCGCGTTCGGACGCCAAGTTGTCCAGGACGGCACGGGCAAGGCGCCGGAAGTGGCAAAAGAATTCGTCGGCGACTCGCCGTTCCTGCTGACTTATGGCGACATTCTGGTTCAACCGAAATCACTGACCGTATCGTTCACGGAAACAATGAAAGCGACGTACGAGCAAATGATCCGCCGATTCCACGAAGGCAATTTTGCGGGTGTTATCACCGTCACGCGCGGCGAGGACGTGACGAAAGGCGGGTTGAATTTCTTCGACGACCAATTTTGCCTGAAACGGCTCGTGGAAAAACCGTCACCGGAACAATTGGAACAATTGCGCGGCGACGGCTGGCTCAAGGCCGGCGCGCCGGTCTGGTACAACGCGGGCATTTATATTTTCCGCCCGTCGCTGTTCGACTTCACGGCGCGTTTGCAAAAGTCGCCGCGCGGCGAGTACGAACTGACCGATGCCATCAGCGCGATGATTGCCGCCGGGCAAAAGCTGGCCGGGCTGGAAATTCAAGGCCGCTGGGTGGACGTGCGCGACCCGGAAGTGCTGGCGAGGTTGGAAAAGGAAACGTAGCCGCCGACGTAAGCAGGCGGACATCAATGCGGCCCGGCTTCCCGCCTCGTCACCTCGGCGGCTACAAAATATACTTTGGCTCGTACACCGGGCCGAGGCCGCGCTTTTCGAGCAGTTCGGCGAATTTGGCAATAGCACGCTTGCCGTCTTCTCCCAACTGGTAGTGAATGTGCCAGTCGAAGTAATCTTTGCGAAAATCGTAGTCGTACTCGGTGCGGTCGCGGACAATCGAGTCCAGCGTTTCCATGCCGAACATCTTCGCTCCCCGGAGGGTCCGCCGCAGCCCGGAATTTTCAACGCCCCGCCGCAACGCCCAGACGGCAAACACAAACGGCAGATTCGTCAGTTCGAACCAGGCCGCGCCCAGATCAAAGATCTCGTGCTCGTGCGGCGCGCGCTGAAAATCAATCGCCGGATCGCCGATGAGCAGGACGGCGTCGTGTTGCGCCGCCTTTTGCGGGTCGGGCAGCGGCTGGAACTCCGGTTTCAGCCCGCGTTCGGCCAGCAGGACTTTCAAAAGGTACAAGCCCGACAGCGATGCAGTGTGGCAATAGATCTCTTTCAGGTCTGCGAGCGGCCGGCGATGCGCCAGCAGCACGCTATAAACCTCGCCGAGCGACGCAATGGCAACGCCATCGAGAATGTCGTAGCGGTCGGTGAGCAAAACCTCCACCGTGCTGACGAGCGCGGCATCCAATTCATCGCGCCGGAGCATTTCGGCGAGTTCAGCGGGGGTGGCGAAAATGACCCGGTCCTCGATGCCGCGCGTCAGCGGCACGGCGTTGAGGTACTGCACTGAGCCGATGCGAAATTGGGGCGCCTCAGCGGCAGGCGTGTCAGTCGGTGAACAGTTCAAGGGATAGCCCGGTTCCTGGAATAGGTGATGATGGCGGTTTTTTCATCCGTGGTCGGGACGGCCAGCGCGAACGCCGTTTTCCGGCCCAGGATAATGCTGGTTTCCTGTTTACTGAAATCGTCGAAGTAGTAGCCGAGGACGTAGCTTCCGGGTTGGGGACCGCCTTTGATGTCAATTTTCTTGTAGCCTTTCCGCCAGGTCGGATTTTCCGTGTTGAGAATAAACCCGATAAAATCCCGGCCCGGTTTCGACGTGTTCCTCATGATGCCGATGCGAACCGGGGCGCCTTCGCGCCCGTCCCAGACCCCTTCAATCGGGTCGCGGTTCCGCCGGTTGGCCTTGAGATAATTGGCGAACTCCTGTTCCGTGATGGCAACGGTTTCCCACGGGTCGGTATAGCGGAGCAAGTCGGCCACCAGGCGGTAATTCGCGTTTGAAAAACAAGGCCTTTCAACCGACTTCATCTGCACGGCGTCGGCGCCCTTTTCCCGGGCAGTTTGCAGCACCTTTTTCATTTCGTTCTCCACTGAGCCGCCAAACATGGTGAAGCTGCCTCCATGGACGGAAATCGTTCCGATCACTTCGCAGGGGCGGGGGACCGTCTCGTCCTCGGTATAGACCAGGATGGGATAGTCAACCGGCCGCGCCGGTCCGGCGTCCGTTTGGGATTTATAGGTTGCCACCGTCGAACAACCGGCCAGCAGTACTATCGAAAGCAAGGCTGGCGCCAGAAAACGGACCCGCGCGGCGCCGGAGGTTTTCACTGAACCGATGCGAAATTTTGTGCCATCGAACGACATGCAGTTGACAGTTTGCGTTGTCAGCGTCCGTAGCGCGAGTCATTTCAGAAATTTGTGAATTGCGCGAAGCGTCCTGGAGTGCGCCTGCCCTCTGGCGCTTTCGTCTCAGAGGGACTTTGGAATTTGGGGGATGTAAACCCACATTGGGCCAACTTTTATTGATCTCACGCCGTCGCCAGATTGTCTTCCAGCACTTTCGAGCGCGCGGCATTTTCAGCGGTTTCGGGCGCAGGCGGATTTTCCAAAACTTTGATCGCCTCGTAAAAGGTATTGCGTTGGACCGGCGTGCGGCCGGCTTCGCGGATGGCTTTGAGCATGGCCGCTTCGGTCTGCAACTGCGGCGAGGTCGCCCCGGCCATGTGGAAGATGTGTTCCTCGATGATGGTCCCGTGCAAATCGTCCGCGCCATAACTTAACGCCACTTGCGCGAGTTTCAGGCCGAGGCCGATCCAATACGCCGTGATGTGGTCGAAGTTGTCGAGGTAGATGCGGCTCACGGCAATCGTGCGCAGCGAATCGAATCCAGTCGGCGGATTTTTCACCGGGATGTCGTTGTTCTCCGGCTGATACGCCAGCGGCACGAAGCCGACGAAACCGTGCGTTTCGTCCTGCAACGCGCGCAACTGCCGCAGATGGTCCACCCGGTCGGCCAGCGATTCGACATGGCCGTAAAGCATCGTACAGGTGCTGCGTCCGCCCATCCGATGCCACGTGCGGTGGACATCCAGATATTCCTCGGCGGATTCCTTGCCTTTGGCGATGCTCGAACGGACTTCCGGTCGAAAAATTTCCGCGCCGCCTCCAGTGAGCGAATCGAGTCCGGCGGCCTTCAGCTCGCGCAATGTTTCTTCAACTGATTTTTTGGCGAGCCAGGCAAGATGGAGTATTTCAATGGCAGTGAAACATTTTAAATGAAGTCGGGGAGCACACGCGCCGCGCGTGTTATTTTCGGCGCCTCGCCGAAAATCCTCTTGCGAATTCGAGTGGGACGAAGGTTCGGGCGTGGCGCCCGAACCGGCACGCGAGGCGTGTGCACTCCCCATTTCGTCGTTGAGCGCGCGTAGCGCTTTCAGCATGTCGGTGTAATAGCTGAACGGCAGCGACGGATGCAGACCGCCGACGATGTGCAGTTCCGTAATGCCAAGTTTCAGCGCCTCGCGCGCCTTCTGGACGATTTCTTCAACCGAAAATTGAAAGCCATCCGCATCGCGCTTCTTTTTCGCGAAAGAGCAGAACTGGCAAGACAGGATGCAGTAATTCGAGTAGTTGACGTAGCGGTTGACGATATAGCTGGCGCGGTTGCCAATCCTTTTCTGCCGCGCGAAATCGCCGATGGCGCCGACGGCATTCAGATCTTTGGATTCAAACAGCCGCAGCGCGTCGGCGTCGGAAATTCGTTCGCCGGCGGCGACCTTGTCATAAATGTCGCGCAATTCGCTGCGTTGAGTAAAAAAAATCACGAACGGCAAATTAGCAGCAATCGTAGTTTTGGCAAAGCAGAGTTTGACCGCGGGTTACGCGGATTGCCTCGGAAAAAAACAATTCTTCAGCAGCTTTGCCCCACCAAACGATCACAAAAGCATTCGGGTGAACATGCCCTCGTTTTGCGCTTGCCGCCGGGTTGATGGGCGTGCGTTTCCGAACGCGGAAAAGCCAGCCGGGTAAACTTCCGCGTTTCCGGTTTTCCTGTTGACATAAAGCCGGCTTACCGTTAAGTTTGGTCATATGAAACCGCCGTTCTTAAAGTTGCGGTCGAGAATTGTCATGCGGCCGTCACAGACCAGAGGATTGTTTATGCCTTGTGCCCGAACCACTTGCCGCCGGCCTGCTGTTCCCGGATTTACATTGATTGAACTGTTGGTGGTGATCGCAATTATTGCGATCCTGGCGGCGATGTTGCTGCCGGCGCTTGCATCCGCCAAGAAACGGGCCCAAAGAATGCAATGTGTCAACGGTGTCAGACAATTACAAATCGGGTGGCTCACGTACGTCGCCGACATGAACGACAAAATCCCCCCGAACGAGGGCGAGTCACAACAACCAACCACTCCCACCCAAGACGGGTTTCAATATGGGCAGGCAAAGGCCGATTGGTGCCTCGGAGATGTCACGAGCGCCTACGGCGCCAACATTGATATTACCGATTTCATCAGGCATGGCGTGATGTATCCTTACGTGAACAACGTGTCGGCTTATAAATGCCCGGCGGATTTCCGGCATCAGGGCACGCCCGCGCCCAATGGCGCCCCGAAGCAGCCCGATAGCATGCGCAGTTATTCCATGAGTGGTTGGATGGATCCAGTGAGCAGTTCCGATGGTGTAAACCCAAATGATCCGAATTGGCGCGTGTACAAGCATAGTTATGACATTCGCCATCCAGTGGACATTTGGGTGTTTTGTGAAGAGAGTCAAGGCACCATCAATGACGGCTTCATGGTCTGTAAAATGCCTGCAGGAGCCCCGTCTCAAAGTGACCAGTGGGAGGACATGCCGGCGGTTCTCCATGCCAACGGCTGCGGCCTGGCATACGCCGATGGTCATGCCGCCATCAAAAAGTGGACCGACAAATGGGTCCTGGCGCAGTATGATCCGAGTCATACTCAACAAAAAGATCCCAAGTCGGATGATTTGTGGTGGTGGGAATCCGTGACGACAGAGCACAGGTGAGTTGTTCAAACCGCCAGACCGGGTCTCAGCCGGGCGGGCTGTGTCGGCAGATGGTTTTGGAAGAGGTCCGTGCGGCGTCTCATTCCACCGAGGGTTCTCTTATTCAGTAAAGGCGCCGAATAACGCGCGCATTTCCTCGTCCACGTCGGCGGCATCGGCCAGCGTTTGCGCGATTTCGTCGCGAAGCAATTGCCGGTAACGCTTCCGTAACCGATGCACCGTCACGCGCACCGCCGTCTCTTCCATACCCAGTTTTTGCGCGGCTTCGGCATGGGACAGCGCGCCCTTGCCCGCGGTGAGGAAAATTTTCAGTTCCGCGAACTGTTTCCCACGACCGTCCGTCTCGCACTCGGCCTGCAACCGTCCGATGACCCTGGCGAGCAGGGTCACCGCCCACTCGCGGTCGAATGCCTTGTCGGGACTCGGTTCCTTCGTGGCGGCGATTTGAAATTGGGTGTCGGCGGTCTGCCAGTCAAGGGACAGCGGGGCCGCGCCACCACCGCGTTTCTGGCGCTGCGATTTGTCCCATTCGTTGGCGAGGAAATGTTTCAATGACGCCAGCAGGAAGGCGCGAAAGCGGCCGCGTTCGGCGCTGAGACCTTCGAAATAATTTTTTCCCAGAAACCGCGCGAAGAAGGCCTGGGTCAAGTCCTCGGCGTCCTCCTTCGTGTGGCCACGGCGCCGGACATAGGCGTACAGCGGAAACCAGTAGGTGCGGCAAAGCTCCTCCAGCGCGTGGTCGGATTGCGGCGTGGAACGTTTGCCGGCTGCGAGCACGACTGTCCAATGCGTCGTGGCGAAGATGTCGCCCGGCGCGGACGAAGACCGGCTGGAATGTTCGGAGGTCAAGTCGGCGGTTAATGGTCCCTCGTCTTGAACGTGAGCAGGTAGGGAATGGCCGGGTGATTTTGTGTGTCCTGGAAACCGTGAAACTTCTGGCTGTTGATCCACCAGCCGTAGGTTTTGCCCGGCTCCAGTTTCACTTTCATCACGCAGGTTTTGTGGTCGGCCTCGTAGTGTGGTTTGCCCAGCGATTGGGGATCGGAATTTTGCCAGGCCGTGGCCCAGCTCCACGATTGGTCGGTCATTTCCTTGCTGAAGGTGATTTTAACTTCGTATTCGCCGGGCGGAACGTCCTTGCTGCCCGCCTCCGGCACCGTTTTGACGACCACCGGCGCGAAGTTGTCAATGTCCTGCGCGCGGCTCGTGGCTGGCGCCAGCGAGCAGAGCGCACCGGCGATAAGGGTTGTGAGCAATGTTTTTGTTTTCATGTGTGTTGTTTTCAGTTTGGTTTGGTCTGGAAAATCAGGAGATAGGGCACCGCTGGTTGGCCGGCCTGATCGGCAAAATTCTTGAATTTGTCGCTGTTCAACCACCACGCGTAAGTGCGGTCCGGCTCCAGCCGGACTTGCATGACGCAGGTGCACTGATCGGCCAGATAATGCGGCGACCCGGCCGATGCGGGCGTGGACTTTTCCCACGCGGTGGACCAGGTCCACGAACCGTCGGCCATGGGCTTGCTGAACCGCACGCGGATTTCCGTTTCGCCCGGTGCCACGTCGCGCGCGCCGGAAACGGGAAATGTCTCGACGACGACGGGCGGTTGTTCGGCAAGAGTCAAATCTTCGTCTGTGGAAACTGATTTTCCTTCCGCTGAACCCGGCGGCGGTTCAATCATCAATCGCAAACCTTCGCTCAAATGCTTTTGCTTCGCCGCTGCAAGCATTTTTTGGGCGGTTTCGTCCGCCTGGCCGGAATCCACGAGGTTTTGCGCCCACTTTTCGGCCCGCTCGAATTTGCCCTCGAGTAAATACAGCCGCGCCAGTCCGAACCACGCGGCGGGTGCTTTTGGCGCAGCCTGGAGCAGGAATTTTTCCGCGTCGTCATATTTACGCTGCGACAAATAAATTTGGCCCAGACCGTTCAGTGCGCCAGGCTGGCCGGGTGCAATCGCAATGGCCCTTTGAAATGATGTTTCCGCTGCCGCGCAGTCGCCGCGCGTAAACTGCACCCAGCCAAGACTGTTCCAGACGCCGGCGTTGTCGGGCGCAAGCCGGACGGCCCGTTGGAAATTTGCCTCCGACTCGGCCGTGGTGCGCTGGAAGTTTGTCTCGGCCTCGGACGGCTTCCGGCTATGCCCCAGCCAGAGCGGCCAGCTGTCCGGCATCAGTAGATTATCCGACTGTGCGAGGTGAGCGGTCCATTCCGCCCAATGCCGCCGGGCCTCTTCCATCTGCGTCTGCATTTTCGCCCGCGCCGCTTGTTCCCTCGCGGGAAGAATCACGAGCATAAAAACGCCGGCAATGACGAATACCATTCCTATTGCAATGACGGTGAACTTGCCAAACCGTTCCCGCCAGCTCATGATTCCCAGCACCAGCGCAAGCACCAGGGCAAACGCGCCAAATGACAACGCCGCTGGCGGTGCTTTGTCCACTTGAGGGACGATTGCCGCCAACAGAAAAACGCCCAACGTTCCCAGGAGAAACAGCCCAAAGGCCCATTTGCCGAAGCCGCTCGGGCCATTCGTTTTTTCAGTCTGAGGCTCATCACCTCGTCTCCTGCTGGATCCCACCGGGTGGATGAGATACCCGATGGGCTGCCATTCGCCGCCGGTTTGTTTGGCGTAAGTCACCGTTTCCACCGCGGCCGGCAGGCCTTCAAATGAGCTACTGTATTTCGCTTCGTAACGCGTCCCGAAGACAGTATTTTCCATTGAAACCACTTTGCGCGACAGGATTTCACCCAGCGGACGCCGGATCTTTTCCAATTTGCCGACCCATGCTTCCTTGCTGATCTTGCCTTGGAAATACGGCGCGGCGGTCTCCCAGCTTCTCGCGTATTCGCCGGTGTCCATCAGCGCCAACCATTTTTCCATGGTGACCGGACAGTTCACGGCGGGCAGCACCTTCGCAACGCGCTTTTGTCCTGATTTCCCGACGCCAGTTCCGGCAAAACGCATCAGCAAGCTGGCAATCCAAACAATCAGCGCGAGAAAAAAGCCCATGACCAGCACCAGCAAACCGCCCATCTGCAATTGCGGTGGGGTCTGATGGTTGGCCTTGACTGTCAAAATGTGCAACCCGCCGAAGAAGACGGTCACAATCAGCGCCAGCCACAGCAGCCGGTTCAGCAGCAGGGCGGCGGTGAATTCGCGACGTTCCGGTGCGAGCCAGAAATCGCGGCGTGGGAGATTGACCAGTCTTGGAAAATGAACTGTCGCCCGCGACACGAACCAAAAGAACGCGGCGAAGCACACCGGTAGCGCGCCAACAAAAAAGAGATAAGCGCCGCGCGGCATCCAGCCATCGGCTTTGCCGGAGAAATTGAAATGGCTCGCCACGCGTGCGGGCAATTCCGAGCCAGAAGTCAGGAGCCAGACCAGAAACGCGGCATACAACACGCCCCAAGCGACCGCCGGAACAACCGGTGAAGGCGGCTCGAATTCGGAGTTCGGGGTTTGGAATTCGGAGTTTTCCGTCTGGGCGATCGTCTCAACCTGCGTTTTGAGCACGCTGGCCTGCTGGTAGCGGAGTTCGGGTTTCTTTTCCAACGCCCGCAACACGACCTCATCCAGCCGCACGTCAATGTGAACTTTCGACGACGGCAGCTCGATTTTTTTGCCGGGCAACTCGCCGGTGAGCATCTGGTAAAACACCACGCCCAACGCGTAAATATCCGCGCGATGATCCACGGCGTCAGGATGTTCCTTTTGCTCCGGTGCCATGTAATTCGGCGTGCCCATGACCTTGCCGGCGGCGGTGAGTTCTTCTGTAGCGGCGGTCTGTGACCGTCGCTGCTCTTCCCCGGCAGAATCCGTGCGGTCACTGGCCGCCGCTACAAGTTTCGCCAGCCCGAAGTCCGCCACCTTCACGCGGCCGCGGCGGTCGAGCAGGATGTTCTCCGGCTTGATGTCGCGGTGAACGATGCCCTGGTCGTGGGCGAATTGCAGCGCGTCGCAAATCTGCGGCACGATGGCCAGCGCCTCGCGCGGCGAAACGCGCCCGGCATGAAGCAACTGCCGCAGGTTCACGCCGTCCACAAATTCCATGAGAAAATAAAACAGGCCGTCCGCCCGGCCAAAATCGTAAATCGTCACGATGCCCGGATGATTGAGCTTCGCCAGCGCTTTGGCCTCGCGGGCGAAGCGCCCGGCAAATGCGGGATCGTCGCCAATGCCGGGCGGAAGAATTTTCAGCGCAATGACGCGATCCAACTCCTTTTGCCGTGCTTTATAAACCGCGCCCATGCCGCCCGTACCGATCAATTCAAGGATTTCGAGCTGGGGAAATTTCGCGGCCAGTTCGGCGACGGTCGGCGGCTGGAACGGCGGCTGTTTCGCATCGGTGACGGTATCCGCCATTGCCCCGGCCTTGAGCAAACAGGCCGGGCAAAGACCTGCCGGCGCATTGGCAGGCAACACCGCGCCGCATTGCGGGCATTTATTTCCGTCGGGCATGGGCTGGTTTGATTTTACCGTGTCCACGCCTGCTTCAGAAGCAAAACCGGAGGAACGTTACTAAGTTTTTCGGAGGGACGAGTTATGCGAGTCCCTGTTTCTAATCCTGGTAAAGTTGGGGCTCGTGTAACTCGTCCCTCCGGAACCAAAATTCACCGCAGCGTGAAGCCGCCCTGAAAAATCACTTCGGCAGCGGTGACAATGAGAAAAACCGCGCTGACGAGCGCGTTCAGGCGGAAGAAGGCGAGGTTGATCCAGTTCAAGCTTCGGCGGCGGGCAATCCAGTGTTCCAGCACCAGACAGCCGAGGATGATGAACCAGCCGAGGAGGTACGCGATGCGAAATCCACAGAGAAACCCGAACGCCAGCAGCAGTCCGCACATGAGCATGTGTGTGAGAAACGCGGCGGCCAGCGCGTTCTTCGGTCCCCACGCCACGACGAGTGAGTGCAACCCGTGCGTCCTGTCGAACTCGTAATCCTGCAGCGCGTAAATGATGTCGAAACCGACGAGCCACAAAACCACGGCCAACGCGAGCGCGAGCATTTGCACAATTTCCAGCACTGAAATGTTACTGCCCTTCACCGCCAGCCACGCGCCGATCGGCGCCAGCGCCAGCGAAAGGCCGAGAAAAACGTGCGTGTAATCCGTGAATCGTTTGGTGAGCGAATAAAAACAAATCACCGCCAGCGCCACCGGGGACAGGTAAAAACAGAGCGGATTCAGAAAATAACTGGTCACGACCAATCCGGCGCCACTCAACAGCCAGAGCGTGATTGCGCTGGCCAGCGAAATCTGGCCGCTGGGCAGGTGTCGGTTGGCTGTGCGCAGATTCAGCGCATCGAATTTCCGGTCAACGATGCGATTGAACGCCATCGCACAGGTCCGCGCGCAAACCATCGCGGCGAGAATCAACAGAAATTTTTCCCATCCCGGCCAGCCGCGGTTATCGCGCGCCGCCACCATCATGGCCGCCAGCGCGAACGGCAGCGCGAAGGCCGTGTGCGAGAAGCGCACAAACGAAGCCCACTTTTTAATTGAGGAAAACATCGAACATCTGCCCGAGGTGACATGAAATCCGAAGCCCGAACGCCCGAAATCCGAACAACCGCTCTGGCTGATGCCGAAAACCAAGCGTTCATAGCATACGAACCTGACAGCTTCGGTATTCGGGCTTCGGATTTCTTTCGGGACTCGGAATTCGGGCTTCGGATTTAGCTTCATTCCTTTTCCTCCGCCCAGCGTGAAACCAGTCTGTGCGGCAGGCCCAGATGATCCAGCACGCGCGCGACCACCGTGTCCACGACCTCCTGAACGGTTTTCGGGTTCGAGTAAAAGCCCGGGTTGGCCGGCAGAATCGTCGCGCCAGCCTGCAGCAACAGTTCCATGTTTTTAACGTGGACGAGGCTTAACGGCGTTTCGCGGGGGACCAGAATCAACTTTTTCCTTTCCTTCAACACCACATCGGCGGCACGGAGCAAAATGTCCTCGCTGTAGCCGTGCGCGATACGGCCCATCGTGCCCATCGTGCAGGGGATGACGACCATGGCGTCGGGCGGATTCGAGCCGCTGGCAAACGGCGCGTTCATGCTCTTGAGATTATGCATCTTGACCCCGGCGGGCAGGCGCAAGCCACCCGGCAATTCCCCGGCAATGACCTGTTGCGCATAATTGCTTTGCACGACGTGCAGTTCGTGCGCGTGCGGGTCGAGATTATCGAGCAGGCGCTGCGCGTAAAGCGCGCCGCTGGCTCCAGTGATGGCGACGAGAATTTTCAACCTGCGCGAAATCGTAAATCGTAAATCGTAAATCGTAAATGAGGAAACAGCTTGAGTCCGATTTCGCGTTCCGCACAATGGCGGCGTGTTAAAACCGGTTGGTATCGTTTTTATCGCCGTATTGCTTCTGGCGGGTTGCGCGACTGAGCCATATCGCGCGACCAAGGAGCCGTTGCCGCCCGACTGGTCGGTGACCAACGAGATCCAGGAACT
>DATNHI010000162.1:0-4182 GCA_035605035.1 Verrucomicrobiia bacterium | reverse complement strand
CGTCACCCCCAGAGTCGCGGGCAAACTGTTTGTGGCTCCTCCATTATTCGTGACCACGACCGAATAGATGCCGGCGTTGGTCAATTGCAGATTGCTGATAACGAGCTGGGCATTGGTGGCACCGCTGATGTTGGCCCCATTTTGAGTTCCATTTGTGAGAGGCGACCCGTTAAACAACCACTGGATGAAGTAAGGTGCAATGGCCGTTCCGTTAATACTGAATTCGACAGTCGAACCCACCGCGTTGGTTTGGCTTATCGGTTCTTGATTTGTGAAGAGGTCCGGCGGCGGCACGACCAACATAATCGCGGCCAGAAAGGCGTCGTTCGTACCGTTGAGAGTGGAATGGAGGGCGTTGAGCGTCGGGAAATCGGTCGAGACGGTTTGGCCGACGATATAGGCGCTGTTGGTGTCCACGGCAATGGCGTAGCCAAAATCGTTTTCGCTCCCGCCGAGATAGCCTGAATAGAGCAAGGCGGTGGCGTTGGTATTGAACGCCGTGACGAACGCGTCGCTGTTGCCGGAGTTGGTCGCGCGCAAGTAACCCGGCACATTGAGGACCGGGAAATTGGTGGAGGAAGTCCCACCCGTTACAAACACGTTGCCCGCCGGATCCAAGGCCACGCCATAACCAACGTCAATGGCAAAGCTGGTGCCACCGAACACCGCGGAATACCCGATACCCGCGCTCGTGCCGTTCGTAATCTGCGTCAGGAAGACATTGGTAACCACGGCGTAACCGTAGGTGAGGTTGTTGGTCAACCCGTTTTGCAGATTGGTAATGGTAACGGTGTTCGGGAAATTGGTGGAAACCGTCCAGCCCGTCACGTAGGCGTTTCCGTTGTTATCCGCCGCAATGGCATAAGCCTGGTCGTTGTTCGTTCCGCCAAGGAAAGTAGAATAAACGAGTTCGGAGAAAGAAGGTGCGAATTTGATGACGAAAGCATCGAACGCGTTACCCATATTCGTCATTGCACCATTGAGCAAAGAGCCATTGACGAGATTGGTGAGGACTACCTGGTTGGTTGTTCCTGGGAAGTCCGTCTGGTAAAGCACTTGATATATCGCATTTGTGGTTGGGAAATTTGTCGAATCAGTAAAACCCGTCACATAAACATAGTTGGAACCGTCCACGGCTATTCCCCTGCCCGCGTCATAATTCGTGCCGCCGAAGAAAGTCGAGTAAAGCAGCGTACCACCACCGGCGCTGATTTCAGTTATAAACGCATTGGCATAAAAATAAGAAGAAAAAGCAGAATTGGTGGCCGCCAGCTGTTTTTGAAATGCGTTGGTGGATGTCGGGAAATTTGTCGAATATGTGAAGCCAGTGACGTAGGCATCGTTCGATGAATCCAAGGCTATGCCATAGGCTGCATCAGCGGCTGAACCTCCGAGATAGGTGGAATAAATCAGGTTCGCCCCGTCGCCATCCAATTCCGCGACGAAGGCATCAGACAGATAAGCCCTCGCGTATTGATTAAAGGTTCCGCCGATATTTGTGCCGCCGGGAATCGCGTTTACGACGGGAAAGTTTGTCGAGTCGGTAGCGCCGGCAACGTAAGCGTGGCCCGCAGCATCGACAGCTAGAGCGTACGCCACATCGTCATCGCTGCCGCCGAGGTAGGTAAAATAGATAAGATTCTGGCCGCTGTGATCAAACTTGGCCACGAAGGCGTCACCGGCCAGGCTGCCACCCTGGTAATTTGGCTGGAAGACGCCCGGCGTCGAAAGCGGCACGTTATTGGCAAATTGGGATGAGAACGTCTGCCCGGCAATGTAAACGAAACCGTTGGTATCCAGCTTCACCGCCCAGGCGATGTCGCCCGAATTCCCGCCGAAGTAAGTGGAGAAAGACAGAACCGGGTCAATCACCAGCGTCTGGCTGTGGTCATAGCTACCGACGCTGAAGGCGACGGTGTGCGCGTCCGCCAGCCGGTAGCCGCCGGCGATTTCCCGGCGCACGCCGTTCACGGTCTGGTAAAGCACCGGCCGGAGTTGCTGAATTTCGCCTCCGTTCAGGCTCAAAACCAGCCCGCCCTGGGGAGTGACGGCGATTTTATCCACTCCGTCGAAATGAATCCTGATGGCGTCCGGGTTTGCGCCGGGCGCGATTTCGAAATCGTATTCGAGATGTTCCTCGTTGCCGTAATAAACCAGGCCGATGCCGGGATACATTTCCTCAACGCGCACCTTGGCAAACAGGGGCAGGCCGGTGTGCCAATGGGCCGGGTCGTTGCCGGTAAGATAATTGATTTTGCCGGGCAGTTCGGCCGCACCGTGGACGTGCGCCCGCGGATTTGCGCCGACGAATTGCATCCGCACGGTCGCCGGACCGGCGGCGCTGCGCAGGACGATTCGCGCTTCGGCCGGCGAAATCAGGAACCGGGAATCTCGACCGCGCGCGAGGAACGGCATTGAAGGATCCGTCTGGCCATGATTGGTCTCAAAGTAAAGCGGCAGGCCGCCAAAGGGCATCGCCGTTTGCGCGGACGCGGCCAATGCCACCAAGGCGGCCGCAAAACCGGCAGACAGAATTTTTTTCAAACCACGGTTCATCTTAAAATTCGCGGGTATAACCGACACCGAATTGGAACTGGCCGCCAGCCCCGTTATATTGATCGTGATGAATGGGCACACCGTAGTCCAGCCGTAACGGGCCAAGGTGCGGGATGTTCAGGCGGAAGCCCAAACCCCAGTTGTCGTCAAAATTACCCGTAAACGAGTACGAACCGGAGCCGACGGCGCCGACGTCGTAAAACAAAGCGACTCGTACACCGACGCCGTTTTCCTTTTCCAAAATGGGGATGCTGTATTCCAATGAACCAAACCAGTAACTGTCGCCGCCAATAGGCTCATCCGGCATCAAAGGGTTGATACCATACAGTGGGTCGCGCGGGCCGATGTTCCGATATTTGAAACCGCGTAAAGAATAAAGTCCGCCCAGATAATAGCGGTCATAAAAGGGCACGTCGCCGCCACCCAGGCCGCTGGCGATGCCGGCGCGTCCACCCGCTTCCAAGACGTGGCCTTTGAAGAAACCCGGGAAAAACCAGTCGCTTTTTACCTCGGCTTTGTAAAAATTTTGGTCGCCAACACTCAATTCGGTGTCAATTTCAGTGCGCTGGCCGTGGTTGGGCAGTTGTGTGCTGTTGCGCGTGTCGTAGGCCAGCGACGCGCCAAAGCGTTGATACAAATGATCGCCGGTTTGATCGAGAATGGCTTGCGGCACGTTCGGCGGAATAGGCGGATTGGGGAAATCATTTTCTCCGTCATGCCACCCGCCATTCAATGAAATGCCCACGTCTTCAACCGAATAGCTGACGCTGCCGATGAGGAAGTCGCTCCCCAACGCGCGGGTGAGGCTCAATTTCATGCCGGTGCGGGTTTCATCATAGATGTTATTAGGGCTTTCGAAATCGAGCTGTTCGCGGTAAAGATTCACGCCGAACGACAGCTTGCGGTTGAGAAACCACGGCTCGATGAAGGAGAGTTCATAATCCTGATGCACCGTGCCCAACTGGATGAACAGGCGGAATTTCTGGCCGGCGCCCGTGAAGGTCGGCGGGTGAAACAAATCAAAATTGGCCTGGTCCAGTTCGACATAGCCGACGAGCGCGTCCACCGAACTGAAGCCCGCGCCGAACGTGAGCTTGCCGGTGTTTTCCTCCTCGACATTCACAATCAGGTTCTTGCGCCCGGCAATCGGCGGCTCGGTCGGCTCCGGCCGCAGGTCCACCTTGTCGAAGTATTGCATGTTCTCGAGGCGTTGCTTGCTGACTTCGACGCGCACCATGTCAAAAACTTCACCGGGCGAGATGGCCAGTTCGCGGCGGATGACCTTGTCCTTTGTCTTCAAGTTGCCGCGAATCTCGATTTTTTCCACGTAGGATTTTTGTCCCTCATCCACCTGAAATTCCAGGTCCATGGTCCCGGCGTCCACATTGGGAATGCGCGCGACGCGCAACGCTTGGCCCTGCGCGACCTCGATATAGCCCTGGCTGCCGTAAAAATCCTCTACGGCCTTGGTGTCCTTGGTCAGGCCGTCGGGTGTGAAGATGCTACCCGTTTTCATGGCGAAGTCCTTGTTCAGTTTCCTGTTTCTCAACCACGCAACGTGTGCCGGACTGGTTTTGGGCTTGGGCTCCGGCCCCGGATTGTAAGCGGGACTCACCGCGTTGGTGG
>DATNHI010000161.1:0-29595 GCA_035605035.1 Verrucomicrobiia bacterium | reverse complement strand
TCCAGGGAATTCACGGCAAAACCGCGCCGGCGCGGCCGGTGGCAAAACCTGCAAGTGGCCGAAACTTTTCCCGGTTTTGGCTGTTAAAATGAAGGTAACAAATGGCTTTTGGCTCGGTAAAAAACCTCGTCGCGTCGGTTGCCGAAGCGACGCCGGCCCAGTTTGACGACTGGCGCAAGGCGTGGCGGGCGGCAGCGGACAGCGGCTCGACGGAACCGTGGTTGTCGTTCGTGGCGCGCGAACGCGGCGTGGCGGAGGACGTCTTCCTGCAAAAGCTGGCCACGACCCTCGGCTGGCCGTTTCTCGATTTGCACAAGCACACGCTTCCGCAGGAGGCGCGGAACAAAATCTCCACGAAGATCGCCTTTCAATATTCGGTCCTGCCCGCGGCGGTGAACGACGACGCCTTGCAGGTGGTCGTGAGCGATCCGTTTGACGCGGCGATGGCGAGCGCGGTGCGGTTCGACGCGCGCATGCCGGTGCAATTCGCGCTGGCGCCCAAAACCGAAATCGAAAAGGCGCTCAAAAAACACTACGGCGTTGGCGCCGAAACGCTGGAGGAAATGGGCGGGGAAGAACCGATGGAGCTGGAAATTGCCAGCGACAAGGAAATCACCGAAGCCGACCAGGAGGCGAGCGTCATCAAGTTTGTGAACCAGATCATCTGGGAAGCGTTCAAGGACCGCGCGACGGACATTCATTTCGAGCCGGAGGAGGATGATTTGCGCATTCGCTACCGCATTGACGGTATTTTGCACCAGACGCCGATGCCGCCGCAGCTCAAACGTTTTCAGGCGGCGCTCATCTCGCGCATCAAGGTGATGAGCGGCATGAACATCGCCGAAAAACGCCTGCCGCAGGACGGCCGCATCAACGTCCGCATCAAGGGCGAGGAGCTGGACATCCGCGTCTCGACCGTGCCGACGGTTTATGGTGAAAGCGTGTCGCTGCGGTTGCTGACCCGCGGCAAAATCTTTTTGAGCCTCGACAAGCTGGGTTTCGCGCCGAAGGACGAGGCGTTGATTCGCGAAATTATTGTCAAGCCGCACGGGATTTTCCTGGTGACCGGGCCGACCGGGTCGGGCAAATCCACTTCGCTCTACGCGTTCCTGGCGGCCATCAATTCCGTCCACAAACGCATCATCACCGTTGAGGAACCGGTTGAATACGAACTCAAGGGCATCAATCAGATTGCCGTGCGGCCGGAGATCGGGCTGACGTTTGCCATGGGCCTGCGCCACATTCTGCGCCAGGATCCGAACGTTATCATGGTCGGCGAAATCCGCGACTCGGAGACGGCGGAAATTGCGATTCGCGCCTCGTTGACCGGCCATTTGGTGTTCAGCACACTGCACACGAATGATGCGTCGAGCGCGTTCACTCGGCTGATTGACATGGGCATCGAGCCGTTTCTGGTGGCGTCGTCGGTCGAGGCCGTCATGGCGCAGCGCCTCGTGCGTACCATCTGCCCGCATTGCAAGACCGAGCAGAGGGTCGAAAAAGACTATTTGCGGAAGATCGGGTTTCCCGCGGAGGAAATCGGCACGGCGAAATTCTGGCGTGGCGCCGGTTGCGAGGATTGCCGGCAGCTTGGTTATCAGGGACGCAAGGGCATTTACGAATTGCTCAACGTTACCGAGGCCATCCGTCCCCTCGTGATGAACCGCGCGCCGGCGACGACCATCGCGCAGCGCGCCATCGAAAACGGCATGCGCACCCTCCGCACCGACGGCTGGACCAAGGTCAAGAACGGCGAGACGACCATCGAGGAAGTCCTGCGCGTCACGCAAATCGAGGAACACATGGACGCCCTGGGCGGCGACAACCGTACACCATCCACCCCGCGCAAATGAAAAATTTATGATTTGCGATTTGCGATTTGCTCTCTTTTGCCGTGGTACGGCGCGCCAGATGATTTCTCCCGGCGCGCGGCCATCCGTCATCCGTCACCCGTCCCCTGTCGTTTTTTAACATGGCCCGCTGGAATTCCTGCAACATTCTGCAAATCGCGCCCGATGCGAACCGCCTCTGGCAGTTCGACGCCAAGGGAGACGGTTTTGTGCTGAACCGCGAGCACCGCGGTTCGTCGCTGCCGGCCCGGTTCGTGGCGAAATCCTGGAATTCGTTGTGGCAGCCGAAATTGAACGTCGCGTGGCTGCCGCCGGAAAGCTTTTTTCTGCGCGTCGTCGAGCTGCCCAAAAGCAATTTCGACGAAACGCTGGCCATGGTGGAACTGCAACTGGAAAAGCTGTCGCCGATGCCGGTGACGCAAATCGTCTGGACCATGCACATTCTGCCGCCACCGGCGGGTGGCGAAGCGGCGGCGGGGAATTTGCAGACCATCATTGTCGTCATCGCCGCGCGCAACGCGGTCGAGGAATTCCTCGGCAAACTGGAGGGCCAGGGATTTCTGGCCGACCGGCTGGAAGTGCCATTCCTGGATCAACTGGAAATGGACGGCGCGTCGCGCGAACCGGCCGCCCAGGTGGACGCGTGGATTTATCCGCTGCTGCTCGGCGGCCAGAACGCGGCATTGGTGGCGTGGTGGTGCGGTGGCACGTTGCGGAATCTGGGCTTTGTCACCCTGCCACCACAGGGCGACCGGGCGGCGGAATTGAAAGAACAACTGGCGTTGCTGGCGTGGTCCGGCGAGTTGGAAGGCTGGCTGACCTCGCCACCCAACTGGCACCTGGTGGCCGACCCGGTCAACGCCGCAGAATGGGAAACTACATTGCGCGAGGGGCTGGCCGAGCCGGTGCGGGTTTCGCAGCCGTTGCCGCCGGCGGAGCTGGCCGGGCGCACGGCCCGGCGGGCCGCGGCCGCCAGCGACCGGGTGAATCTGGTGCCGGCGGAGTTCTCCACGCGCTATCACCAGCAATTTGTTGACCGCCTCTGGTGGCGCGCATTGGTGACGACGGGGATTTTGTACGCGATTGGGGTGGTGATTTACTTTTGCGCGACCGGATGGCTGGCCATGCAAACGCACAAGGTTGAGCGGGCGGTGGCGGACATCAGCGGCAGTTACACCAATGCCATCCAGCTCAAGGCCCGCTACGCGGTGCTCAAGCAACGGGAGGAATTGAAATACGCCGCGCTGGACTGCTGGAAAGTCGTCGCCGAGCAATTGCCCGAAGGCCTCTCGTTGCAACGGTTCAGCTTCGCCAACGGGAGCAAACTTTCACTCAACGGAACCTGTGATTCGGGCCAGCTTGGCCTGATCACCGAGCAGGGCGGCTTTTATGATGGCGTGCGAAAAGCCAAAGTGAACGGCCAGCCGATGTTCAACCAAAACCAGAGCCAAAGTGACCAGTTGGTCTATCGCGCGATGGGCAACAACAAGGAAGCGTGGAATTTCGGCGTGGCCTTGCAGCGCACGGAGGGGGAACCCTGATGAGAAAATACCTCTCTCAACTGCGCCCCTTGGAACGCCGGCTGGTCGTCGGCGGTGTTGTGGTTTTGATTGTCGTGCTGAATTGGTGGTTCGTCTGGGGGCATTTTTCGGACTGGAGCCATTTGCGACGCGAACTCGACGATGCGCAGCATAAATTGAATCGCTACCACGACGCCGTCGCGCAAATTCCCGATCTCCAGAAAAAAGTGGGCGCTTTTGAAAGCCAGGGCGCGTCCGTCCCGCCGGAAGACCAGGCCATAAATTTCACGCGCACCATCCAGTCGCAATCCTCAGCCAGTAGCGTCAACATCGTCAATACCTCGCGGCAAGTGACGCGTACGAACGACGCCTTTTTCGTCGAGCAAATCCAAAACATCGTTGTCACTGCCAACGATGAGCAACTGGTGGATTTTCTTTACAAACTCGGCTCGGACGCTTCGATGATCCGAGTGCCCGACCTGGAACTCCAGCCCGACGCGGCGCATCATAGTCTTACCGCGAGCATCCGGCTTATCGCCAGTTACCAGAGGAATCCGACCGCCCCGGCTGGTTCGAAATCCGCAACTGCCAAAACAAAATGAAAACGACCACAATCGCCCTGATTCTATTTTTAACCGGCTTTGATGTTTGGGCGCAAAAGTCGCCGGCCACGAGTGCTGCGCCGGGACCGCACCCCGGGCCGCAGTTCCAGAGGGGAACCAACGGTTTCCCGGTGCTGCCGGCGTCCCCCGGCACGTCGGCGCTGACTCCACCGGGTATGCCGACGACTCCGGTGGTACCAACAACTCCCGCAGCACCCCCCATGGCATCTGCCAACGGTGCACCTGACAATGTTGCCACCTCCGCTCCGGCAGGAAGCGCGCCGCCGACCGCTGAAATTCCCGCTTACAACTACAATCTTCAAGGGGTGGACGTAAATCAAGTGCTGGACCTTTACGCGGATTTGGTCGGGCGCACGATTTTGCGCGCGAGCCTGCCGAATGCGTCCATTGTGCTCCACACGCAATCGCTGTTGACCAAAAACGAGGCCATTCAGGCGTTGCAGGCGGTGCTGGCGCTCAACGGCATCTCCCTCATCAACATCGGCGACAAGTTCGTGAAAGCGGTGCAGTCAACCGATGCGAATGGGCAAGGCGCGGAATTTAACAACCAGAGTGTGAATCAATTGCCGGAACTGGGCTCATACGTGACACACATTGTGCAGTTGAAATACGTCAAACCCAGCGAAATGATAGCGATCATCCAGCCCTTCGCCCGATTGCCGCAGTCAATCATGGCGATTGATAACAACGGCATCCTGGTCATCCGCGACTACGCCGAAAATGTGAAGCGAATGATGGAAATGATTGACAAGATTGACGTGAGTGTGCCGGCCGAATACATCTCCGAAGTTATTCCCATCAGATACGCGCTGGCCGGAGAAATCGCCAACGCCTTGAGCAGCCTCGGCGGTGGCGGTGGTGCCACCGTAAGCGTGGGCGGTACGACCGCGGCCGCACCCATCAGCGGAGTCGGCGGGCGAGGCGGCAACCTGGGGGGCGCGACCGGAGCGGGCGGCGCCTATTCAGGCGGCGGCGTCAACCAGCCGCGGTCCTTTGGCCCGCAGGCCAATCCCGGTGGCGCGCCGACAGGCGGAACCACTTTCCAACAGCGGTTGTCGGCCATCATGAACCGCACGGGCGGTGGCGCCGGCGGCCAGCAGGATCAAATCCAGCTTTTTGGCCAGACCAAAATCATTGCCGATGAGCGGAGCAATTCATTGCTCGTCTATGCTACGCAGCAGGACATGAAGACAATCAAGGACATTATCGGGAAGCTCGACGTGCTGCTTTCGCAGGTGCTCATCGAGGCGGTCATCATGGACGTGACGCTGGGGCATCAATTCAACTTCGGTGTGTCAGCGGCGCAAAATCCGCAAACCTATTCGCCCAGCATTCCAGCCATTGGCGGCGGCGGCTACAACAATGGTCAGTCGTTCGTTAATTTCGCTCAGAACCTCGTAGGCAGTAATTCAGTTACCCCCGGCACTTTCGCCAACAGCCTTCCCAGCGGCTTGAGCTATTTCGGCAACATCGGACCGAACTGGGAAGTGGCCATGCAGGCGGCGGAATCGGACAGCAGCGTCACCGTCATTCAGCGCCCGCGCATCCAGACCTCGCAGGCCAAGCCGGCGCAATTTTTCGTGGGCAACACTGTGCCTTACGTTACCGGCACGTATTACAACGGCGGTTACAACGGCGGCAACAGCTCGCAATACAATCAATTGTCCGTGGGTGTGGAACTGGACGTCACGCCCTTTATCAATCCCGACGGTCTGGTGGTGATGGACATCAACCAGGAAATTGATGACATTGCTAACTACACGCAGATTGACGGCAATGCGGTGCCCACGACGGACAAGCGCACCCTCTCGTCCGAGATCGCCGTCCGGAATGGCGACACCGTCATGCTCGGCGGTTTCATCCGTTCGGATAAATCCAAAAGCAAAACCGGCGTTCCGTTTTTGCAGGACGTTCCTATCCTCGGCAATCTCTTCACCAGTCGCACTGACAACAAAAACCGGCAGGAGCTCATTGTCATGATGCGGCCCACCGTTTTGAAGACGCCGGAAATCGCCGCGGCCAATACCATCAAGGAAGAACAGCGGTTGCCCGGCGTTTCCGCCGCGGCGGAGGAAAATGCCGCCTCGGAAAAGAATTTGACGGAAGCCGAGCGCCGGGCCGAACAACGGCGGGCCACGACGCAGGGTCATACCGGTGGTTTCTACAACACTCCCACAACGAATTCCTTCGCGCCCCAGGGCCAGGACAATGGCTTTTTCAACACGCCGCCTCCCGAGGCCCAGCCTGAAACCAACAATTTTCCGCCGCCTAATCCGTGATGCGGCGCCGGAAAACGCGGCAGTCCGGCGCGAAGCAACGGACAAACCGGATGGAACCGACATTGAAAACTTGCGGTCGGGCCGCACTTTTTTGCAGCCTGACCGCTGACATGAAACCCGGAGTTTCGCGCTTCCCGGCATGAAAGCCTTTCTCCATCTTCGGATGCTGGCGCTGATTGCGGTTGGGACGCTGCCCGTCTGCCCGCGGGCCGGCGCGCAGGGCCAGGGATTTGGTCTCTCCGTCACCCCTTCGGCAAACTCCGTGTTCGTGAACAATCCGCTGACCTATAGCATCAGCGTAACCAACCTGACCGGGCTCGTTCTGGTTGACGCGGTGGTGACCAATGTCTTGCCTGCTTCGGCCACGTTCCAAAGCGCCACGAACAGCCAGGGTATCATCTTAACCAATAACAGTACGGTTGTGTTCGACCTCAGCACATTCTATGTCGGCCAAGTGGCGCTACTTTCGGTGACCGTTGTGCCGACGGCGGTTGGATTTATCACCAATACGGTGATAGTGGTCTCCGCTTACGCGACCAATACGGCTTCGAGCAACGTGGTTATCCAGGTCACTAACGCAGTGGCCCAGGCTGATCTGGGCGTAGCCATAACCGGTCCCGTCCAGGCCGTCATCACCAACGATTGGATGACTTATGGCGTGACGGCCACCAATTCGGGGCCAGGTGCCGCGGCCAATTTCGTTCTGACCAATGCCCTGCCGCCGGGTGTGTTGTTAAAAGGCGTTTCCCCGCCAAATTATTCTGTCGCCGGCAGCAATTTGATTTTCAATCTCGGCACGTTGACGAACGGCGCCTACACAAACCTGCAGTTCACAATTCAGCCCACCAACGCGGGCGTCTTGACGCTTCTCGCGTCCATCGGCGCGCCGGGCGTGCTCGATACCAATCTCGCCAACAATTCGGCCAGCACGAACATCAACGTCATCGGCTATCTTCCCGGCCAGCTCGAGGCGGTCACCAATTCCAGTCAAAATCCCGATGTAGTGAGCGGATTGACCGAGCAGTCCATTGTACTGTCAAACGTTGGAACAAATGACGTACCGGCCGCGCGGGTGGTCGTGACCGGTTTGGCCAATCGCCTGTTCAACGCCGTCGGCACGAACAATGGCAATCCTTTTGTGTATTACAGCGCCCCTCTTGCGGCAGGACAAAGTAATAATTTGCTGCTGCAATTTTACCCGAGCACTCTTTTTCCTTTCACGAATGGGCAATTGCAGGCCTTTGCCGTGCCGACGCCCATCTGGACACCGCCTCTCGCAACAACAACGAGCACGAACCTCAACATCAGCCGCATCGTCAAGTTGAACAACGGCTGGATGCTGGTTGAATGGCCGGCCATTACCAACCGGACTTACACCGTGGTCTATAGCGACAATGTCTTGTTTTCCAACGCTATGATGGCGCCGCCATCCATCGCGGCACCGGCAAATTGGATACAGTGGCTTGATTACGGTCCGCCCACCACGGTGAGCGCGCCCACGAACGCCAGTTCACGTTTCTATCGCGTGCTCCTGAACCAATGATGCCATGCCGCCGCTGCATTTCTTCATCAACCGCTGCCCGGAGCGCGGACAGCTTTGTCCGCGCGAATCGAAGCTTCGGGATTCGCGGACCTGGCTGTCCGCGCCCCGATTCATGAATGCACGCTGCCGTTTCTGGTTCGCGCGGTGTCTGGTCGGCTGTCTGGCGGGTGTGGCGTTGCGCGCTTCGGCCCAACCGGAAGTTTATGGCAACCCCGACTCGAGTGCTTTTATCAGAATTCCCAAGGACACGGATGACTGGACGCGCCATTTCCACATCGGCGCGCTGGTGGGAATGAACATCAATGCCAGCTTCAGCATGAATGGTAATTTCAATGTCAACCGGCCGGCGGGCGTTTATGACAACGGCTATGTGCGAACGGACAATACCGGCGATCCTGGCGGGCGCACTTATTATTGGGGTTACGATAGCCCGTCGCAATTGAGCGGAACGACGCTGACGATGCAGAACACCACTGGTTTCTCCGCGGTGAGCAACGTCAAAGAGGACGGCGGGCCTTTCCCCGGATTCGAAATGGCCTACGGTGATAATCTCTGGTATTGGAAACACGCCCGCGTCGGTTGGGAGCTCGGCTTCGGATTGCTGCCGATTCACATCGCGAATAATCAGCCGACAGACGCAACGGCCTATCAGACAACCTACACCTTCGATGTCAGTAATCCGCTCGGTGCGCCGGTGCCGGGTTCGGGTTCGGGAACTCCTTATCAAGGCGGACCCAACGGGCCGGGCTACCAGATTCCCGATCAGCCAACGTCGTATTCCTCCAGCACCAATCACGAAACCATCGGTGGTTCGCACACGCTGGACGTAATGCTCTACACCTTCCGATTCGGCCCATCGTTCTATTGGGATTTGACGGACCACCTCGGCATGTCGCTGGGGGCTGGTCCCGCCGTCGGCATCGTTTCGGGCGAGTACAAATTTGACGAAATCATTGGCGGTGGCCCCCCCAATACCGGGCAGATCAACGGAACAAAATTGGTCTATGGCGGTTACGTGAACGCGGCGTTGATGTATCATGTGACGGACAACGGCGATATCTTTGCCGGCGCGCAATACATGCCAATGAGCGACGCCACCATCGGTGGCGGCGGCCGGGAGGGACGGCTGAATCTGGGCGGACAACTCTACTTTTCCGTGGGCATCAGTTGGCCGTTTTGAAAAATTTCTTTTGCGACCGCCCGTTTCATTTCGCCGGTCCGTCCGGCGCAGCATTGCTGCGGAGGGTGGACGGCGAATTGGTGGAGAAGTTGCCGGTGGGGAACAATTCCTCAAAACTCCGGAGCGGGTGCAGCGGCATCAGCAGAAGTTTGGGGACATAGACCGGTTCGCTCTTCGGATTGCTGAGCGTGCCGGTGACATGGAATTCAAACAATTTGCTCACCGGCCACAGTGCCGTGCTCACCAGCGGCCCGACCACCCACGTGTCGCGGAGCGGTTGCGCCGTGACCCGCGCGTTCACTTTCTCCGTCAAATCCACCGTGCCGGCGTATTGCAACCGCATCATTGTCGAGCGGATTTCCAGCGAGTCGGAATGAATCACGCCATTGGTCATGAAAAATCTCGCGGACGCCTCCGTCGCACGGCTGTTGCCCAGACCGGGCGAGACGGTGTTCAATACCGGCGACAGGACGCCGAAGATCGGAATGTCCCAGAGCAGCCCGTCGCGCAGGTCCGCACGACCGAAACCGTCCCCCCTTTGCCAATCCCGCGAATCGGCGTGCGTGACGAGAAGTTGTCCGCTCAGCATGCCTTCCAGATGATTGGTGGGTGACAACAAATCCGCCGCCAGCAAACGCAGGTTCACATTGGTCACATTGACGGCGAATTGGTAGTCCGCGCCCTGGTGGGGTGCGCGGAAATCGAAATTGGCAGAACCCTTTCCGCTGCCGCCGTAAAACGCCGCTGCCACATTCGTTAAAATCAACGTCTGCCCTTGCCAATGAATCGTCCCGGTGACAAACGACGTCTTGAACTTCAACCAGCGGAACGGCGCGCCCTTGATGATGTCGAAGCTCAAATCGGCGTCGTCCGAGTTGTGCAAAGGCGCGTAGCCGTTCACGCGCACCGTCGGCGGCTCCGAAAATTGATACGGCTCCAGCGTGCGGCCCGTTTTCGAACCGATGGCGCGCGCCACCGCCTCCGGATCGGCAGTGCTGAAACCGTTCACGAACCAGATCCGCCGGGTGTTGAAATCCAGCGTGATCCGGTCGGCGGACATCGTCTGCGTTCCCCCGGCGCGAAACAGGCGCGGGCCGAAAAATTCCACGACCCGATTGGAATATTGGAACCCGCTGACGACGCTGTCCGCCACCTGACCGTGGACCGCGAAATTCGTCAGCGCCGCGCTTCCGGTTGCCTCGATGCGCTCATAATCATACAAACGTCCGCGCGCTTCGAAATCCAGGGCCGCCGGTTCCGTGAGCGCAAAATGGCCCAGGCCGCGCACGGCATTGCTCGCAGTCAAAAATGGACGGAGACTTTCCGGGTCGAACGTGCCGCGAATGTGCCAGCGATAATTTTTGGTCGCGTCATCCTCCCCGCCGGCCAGCGCCAGCCGGGTTTTTGCCTGCGTGATCGCCAGATCGGGCAGTTGCCACACCAGATTTGAGTAGCCGAAATGCGTGGACGCCGAATCAATTTTCGCGCCGAAGGCCGTGCCGTTGGTGAAAGCCAGCTCACCCGCCAGACGGATCGTTGGCTGGACTTCGGCGCGCCAATCCCATTGACGGTTTGTCCACGCAGGCAAAAGCAGCGTACCGCCGGCCCGCAACGAAGGCGGCTGCGTCCACGAAAATTCCGCGAGCCGTTCGCGGGTTTTCGCCGTCAGCAACGCGGCGACCGCATGAACGTCGAAACACGAAGCGCTGGTGAACGCGAACTCGCGCGTGGCCACGTTCAACCGGGCCTGCGCGTCGAGTTGCCCGCCGCCCAGGGCGGCGGAGAGATTGGTGACGGCCAGTTCCGGCGCCTGCCAGAGTCCACCCCACGCGACAGAGTCTGCCTTCAGCTTTTCGGACTCCAAGCGGGTGAGTTGCATCGTCCAGGCGAGCCGGTACGGCTGCAGGTTCGTCCACCACGCCCACGCGGGGTCAAGGTTGGTGGACGCGCCGGCCGGCGCAGTCAGATCGGCGGCCAGTTGCACGTCCCGGGCGCCGCCCCACGGCGTTTGCACCGCCGGTGCGTTGGCATCCAGGTGGATGGCAAATGAGTGAATATCACGGGCATCGCCATGGGCGACGAGGCTTAATTGCGGCGCGCCCTCAAAATGAATCCGCTCGATGGTGTCGGAAATTTTTTGCAATTGCGTCCGCACCGCGGCCTGGATGCCGGTGCCTTGGCCGTGAAACATTTCCCAGTGGCGGAGTTCGGGTGCGTGGGCGATTTCGGCGGTGAGCGACAGTTTGACGCCGGCGAAACCGGCTTGAAAATGGTCGAGCGACCAGGTGTCGTTCGTCTGAAACCGCAGATCGGTTTGGATGCGATTGAGGACCAGGGCATTCGTGGGTGTCAGCGGCCAGACGAGTTTCCCCTCGCGTAAAACCAGACTGTTGATCTGCAGCCGTCGGTGGAGCAAGGCGCGATAGTCCAGCCGCAATTGAACTTCGGCCAAAGAAATTGTCGGGCTGTCAGGCGTTGCGGCATGGCCGAGGCGGACGTTTTCGGCGACGAGACCGCGCACGAAACGCAGCCGCAACCGGGTGAATTCCAACTCCACGCCGCGGGCGCGCAATTTTTCCACCAGCGGTCGTTTCAGAAAATCCGGCAGGCCGAGGCGGTTAAACCAGACGCCGGCGCAAACCAACGCGAGCACCGCCAGGAGGGTAGCGATGCGAAACCAGCGGAAGCCGATGCGGCATTTCCGCCAGAAGCCGGAATGGAAACGCATTACGGAACGTTCGCTGGAATGGTGAGATAACTCAAGACGAACTGGTAAACCACCGGCGGAAAAACAAACACCCAGCGCTCGCCGTCAAGCGTGACCGCGGCCAGCGCCGTTTGCGCGCCGGGCAATTCTTTGCCGAAGTCCACCGTGAACTTTTCGCCGTTCTTGAGTTCGACCGTGATTTGCAGGTTGTTGGGGTTGAGTCCGTAGTATTCTTCGGGTTTGGCGATATTGTGGCCCAGCCAGTAGTAGGCGGTCAGTTTGCCGAGCCGGTACGCGGTTTCTTCGAGCGCCGGCGACTCGATGCTGCCTTGCGAGTTTGTAGCCAACTGCCATCGGTTCACCCCGTTATGGATGATTTGCCGCATTTTGCCGTTTTGTTGCAAGGTGATGGTCGCGACATTGGTTCCGTCAAAATCCCAGATGCGGCGGTCCCGGAATTCCCAGCCCTGGCCGTAAAGCGCCTTCAGGTTGGTGAGATCGGCCAGTGAGAGGCCATAGATAAAATCCTCATCCGCGCGTTTGACGAAGACTTCGTTCGTCTGCGTCGCACCAAACAGCAATTGTGCGATGACGGCATTGGTGTCGCCGACCGTTGAACGCAAAATAATCTGGTTTGTTGGGGTCGCGAGTCCGTAAGCCTCGAGATCCGGCTGGGTCACAACGGCCTTGACGAATTCCGCGACCCGCAAGCTGGCCAGGAATTTGATGAACTGCTGCACATTTTCCGCGTCGGCCGGGAATTTTTCCCCGGCCACCACCCAATCATTTGAACCGTGCCGTTGCAGCGTGTAACCGTACTGGCCGCGCACTTCGATTTCGGCAACCGGCGCGGTCAATTCGAGCAGGAAGGGATCCCGGAAATTGTTGACCGGCCCATACCACAGCGACAATGGATCCCTGGCGGTGCTCACCACCGCGTTCCAGTCCCCGCGTCGGGCGAACACCTGGGTTGCATCATTCGTCAGGGTTTTCCCGATGTGCAAGCCGGCGACAAAATTCGTTCCTTGGCCGAGCCAGATATCGAGGTCGGCGGGTTGCAGGCCTAAGGCGGTCAAATCCGCCCTGGGGTCATCCGTGACAAATTGCGAAACGCGCGCGGAGTGCAGCCCTTGCAACGCTTCGGTGATGTGTTCGCTGTCGGCGCGGGCCTGCAACGGTCGGAGCATCCGCCAAAGATGGTTGGTCGCATCACATTGGAGTTCGATGACTTTCGTGCCATTGGTCAGCACGATGCGGTCGCAGGTGTCGCCAGTGTCCGCGAGTGCGGTGTCGCGCCAGTCATTGGCCGCGCGCGGTATAAATCCGAGCCAATCGGCGTCGGTCACAAAAGTGCCATCCGTGCCGACCACGCGCAGAAAGACCTGGTCGCCGGGAGCGGTCTTGTTGCCGACCTTGAGTTGCCACCGATGATCGTCCGTTTCCACGTTGATGGAAAACTGGGGATTGTCAAAACCATATTCCGTATCCGCGGTCTGGTGTTCGCGCAACTCCGCCGCGTTGATTTTGGTTGCGGGTACGAGCTTCTGGAGGGCGCCCAGCAGCATTTCGATGGCCGTTGTCTGCGCAGGATAGCTGACGGGTGTGGTCAGTTGCCAGACGCCGTTGGTGCGGGCAGCGCGGATTTCCGGCGCGTTCGCCGAGAAGATTTCTATGCTTGTGACGGTGGCCGGCTTCAATCCCGGCAGGATGTTTGTGGTGGCCGCCGATTGGTGCACATGATGTTCCCAAAATAAAATGAACGCGAACAATGCCGCCGCAATCACGAACCAGATACCTGTGGTTTTGGAATTCATGAATCGGGAACACCCAACAACGAACAATCAACAGCGAACATCCAATATTGGTTGGAGCGCGCGCCCGTTTGGCGTTTGGCGTTTGGCGTTGGATGTTGGATGTTTTTAGTCATCGGTCATTTCCTGCGCACCAGCCAGACCAGTCCGCCGAGCAACAACACCGCGCCCGGCAACGCGCCGAGCAGCAACCAAAGCACCTCACGGCGCTGAGTCTGCGTCAGCAGCAGGCGATATTCCGTCACGGGCCGCGGTCCGATGCCTTGCAGGAGCGATGGCCGGTCCAACAGCCAGTTGACGGCGCCGCTCAGGAAGTCGCGGTTGGCGCCACCTTCAATCACCTCATTGTCGAGAAAGGTCGAATCACCGGCCACAATGATGCGGGTGTTGCCGCGTGAATTGGCCACGCCGGCGACGGACTTTTGTTCGACAGCCACTATCAGGGGATAACTGCGCGGCGGTTCACCCGGGCCGTGCGCGAGCGTCGAATTTGGTCCGGAATAGGCAAGCTCGTCCACTTGCGGCGCGTCGGCGGGCGGGTTGTCCACACGGCCAATGGGGCGGGGCAGAACCATTTGTAATGAAAGCTGCGCCAACGGACTGACGACCGGGTGCTGGCTGAACTTGCGGACAATGACATCCTGGCCGGTGATGGTGTTGTTCGGATCCTTCACATAGTCATAGACAACGTTGACACCCCAGCTCTGCAAAATAGCTTCGAGTCCGGTCGGTTGCCGGTAGGAGGCATAATTGAAGAGTGCCAACAGCCTCCCACCCTGTGCCAGGTACTGCTCAATTTTTTGCAGTTCAAGGCCCGACAAAGGCGTCGTGGGGGCGGCGATGATGAGCAGGTTGCAATCCGTCGGGATGGGGTTGTCGCCGAACAATTCAAGGTTGGTCACCGCGATGTAATTCTGGGCCAGAGTGGAGGCGAATTTCAGATACCCAAAGGTGCCATCGTCAGCGAGCGATGGTTCGCCGTGGCCTTGCAAAAAACAGGCCTGGAACGGGTGGGGCTTTTCGAGCGCGAGCAACATCCCTGTGAACGTTTCTTCACCGCGGAAGGCGACCGGCCCAAACTCGATTTTCTTGTCCTTGGAAATCCCCTTGGCCCCGTATTGGAACAGCGCGTCGCCGGGGGCGATTTTAACGCGGCCGTCATAGTCAAAAATGACGAGGTTCTTGTCCGTCGCCGAATCCAGTTTGTATTGCTCCTTGACTTTTTCGGCCTCGCCGGCGTCCCGCAGATAATCCACCGTGCGGACGGAAATTTTCGGGTAGGCCGAGCGATACTCGTTGAGCAACGCGACGATGTCGGGGTAATAATCGTCCTGCCGGTCGTAATAAAGCGTTACCATCACGCGGTTGGTCAGCGAGTGGAGCAGGCTCACGGTGCGGGAGGAGAGTTCCACGCGCGTCTGCGAACTCAGGTAAAAGCGGTGAGAGAACTGCGTGCCGAGAAAGTTCACCATGACCACCACCGCGAGCACCAGGGCCGTGCGCAGGGCAGCGTCAAAACCGATCTTCCACCGAAGGCGCGGCGAGAAACTGGGAGGACCTGGAGGCGCGGGGGGCATTTTATCTCCAACGCCGGCTTTCCACCACGCGCAAGGTCAGGAACAAAAAGAACAGGGTAAGGCTCGCGTACAGCACCACCGTCTGCGTATTCACCACGCCACGCGTGAAATCGTCCATTTGCTTGAACAGATTGAAATAAGGGATGATCTGCTCCTGCCATTGGTCCGTCGCGGGGACCACCTGTGCCAGAAAAGCCACAATGAGCAGGACGACGCCGGCGGCCAGGCTGACTACCGCCGCCACCACCTGGCTGCGTGTCAGCGACGATGCGAAGCAGCCGGCCGAAAGAAACAGGCCGCCGCTCAAAAAGATGCCCAGATAGACTCCGCCCAGCGTGCCGGCATCGAGGGCGTTTTTTTCGTTGGCAAAATGTCCCACGATCAGCAGGCACGCCAGCGCCGGCAGCCACATCAGCAGATAGAAAATCATCGCCGCCGTATATTTCGCCAGCACCACTTCCAGGTCGCCCACGGGGGTGGTCATGAGCGTTTCAAACGTGCCACTGGCTTTTTCCAGCGCAAACAACCGCATGGTAATGACCGGGGTGACCAGAATGACAATGATCCAGAACAAAAAACTGTTGAAGAACACTTCCGTGATCGGCATGGAGATTGGATCGGTGCCGAGATTTTTGATTAACATCACAAAACTCGCTCCGACCAGGAAGGTCACCGCCGCAATGATGATGTAACCGGTCACGGATAAGAAAAACGCGGCCAGCTCCCGCCGCAGCAGCGTCCAGAAGATTCGCATCAGCCCTCCTCCTCCTCGTTCGGCCGGGTGATTTGCACGTAGATGTCTTCGAGCGAATGGCGGCTGCGGGTCAGCTCGCGCACGAGCCAGCCGCGTTCGCGCGCCAGCAGCCAGACCAGCGGACGCAAATCCACGCCGTCGCGCGGGGTGAGCGCACAGCGCAGAAACGTGCCGTCCACCGCAGAAATATCCAGGTGCGCCACCTGCGGCAATTGCACCAGTTGCTCGCGCAATTCCTCGGCGGAAGCCGCGATTTCAGCGATAATTTGACTGTTGCCGGCCACGAGCCGTTGCAGATTGTCCGGCGTGTCGGCGGCCAGAATTTTGCCGTTTAACATGATGACCATCCGGTTGCACGTCATTTCCGCTTCCGGAAGGATGTGGGTCGAAATCAGCACGGTGTGTTTTTCCGCGAGGCTTTTGATCAATTGCCGCACCGCGCGAATCTGTTGCGGGTCGAGACCGATCGTCGGCTCGTCCAAAATCAGCAATTCCGGTTCATGCACCAGCGCATCCGCCAGACCCACGCGTTGCCGGTAGCCTTTGGAGAGCTGGCCGATGACGCGGCGGCCCACGTCTGCCAGACCGCATTGTTCCATCACCGTGTCAACGCGCCGGCGGGAATGCCGCCAGCCGAGGCCCTTGAGCCGCGCGCGGAATTTCAGATATTCCCGCACGCGCATTTCGGGGTAGAGCGGATTATTTTCCGGCATGTAACCGATGCGCCGGCGCACCTCGTCCGACGCGTAAAAGACATCGTAGCCCGCCACGCGGGCCGTGCCGCTGGTCGCCGGCAGGAAACCGGCCAACACTCGCATGGTAGTGCTTTTACCCGCACCGTTCGCGCCGAGCAGGCCGACGATTTCGCCCCGCGCCACCGTGAACGAAATGTCCGCGACCGCCGTGCGTCCCGCATAGCGCTTCGTCAGATTCGCCACTTCAATCATCGTGTTGCCATTCATGGCAAGCAGCGCGGAGTTTAGTCAGAAAATTCCCATTCCGGCCAACAAAAAATCCCGCGCCTTATTTTATAAACAGGCCAAACGGTTGTTGGATGCGTTCAAAAATTCCGTGCAACGGCTTGACTTTGCGGCACAGCGGGCGCAAAAGCAATGGCGAGTGTTCCCGCTGACCGAAAATTTTTACGCTGATTGGCGCCTGCGTTGTGGCGCGGCGTATGTCCTGCGCGACGAAAATGATTCGCCGCCCGAACGGCTGCTCCAGGCCGTGTGGCAGCACCAGCGCCTGCGACGCGACCGGCTCATGACCGCCGACGAGCGGATCGTCCGGGTTCTCCATCCTGGCTTCGCCAGCGCCGAAGGCGGGCCGGACTTTCGCGGCGCGGTCATTCAAATCGGCGACGACGCGCCGCGTTCCGGCGACGTGGAGGTGGATTTGCGCGCGAGCGGCTGGCATGCGCACGGCCACGACCGCAATCCCAATTTTCAAAATGTCATTTTGCACGTCGTTTGGGACGAACCGAAACCGGCGGGAAACGCTCCCACGGTTTTGTCCCTGAAAAATTCGCTCGACGCGCCGCTGGGCGAACTCGGTTTGTGGCTCGAAACCGAATCGCCGTGGGCGCTGCCCGAAAATCTGCGCGGCCAATGTTCCCCGACGTTGCGCGACCTGGACAGGCCGCGGGTGGCTGAGCTTCTGCGCGCCGCCGCCCGTGTTCGTTTTCAAGCCAAGGCCGCGCAATTCCACGCCCGCGCGCGGCACGCCGGCTGGGAACAGGCGTTGTGGGAAGGCATGTTCCGCGCGCTCGGTTATAAACACAACGTCTGGCCGATGCAAAACCTCGCCGAAACACGGCTGCGCTGGTCGCGGGACGCGGATTCGGCGTTTGTTCTGCAGGCGCGGCTGCTCGGCACCAGCGGCCTGCTGCCGGCGGAAATGACGCGCGCCCAAAAGAGCACGGACGGTTATTTGCGCCGTGTCTGGGACTGCTGGTGGCGCGAGCGCGAGGAATTCGGCGATTGCATTTTGCCGCGCGCGGTCTGGCGATTTCACGGGCTGCGTCCGGCCAACCATCCGCAACGGCGGCTCGGGCTGGCGGCGCACTGGCTGGCGTCGGGGCATTTGATTGCCAGACTCGAAACCTGGTGCGCCACCAGCCTGCCGGACAACGCGCTGTTGGATTCATTGCTTGAAGTTCTGCAAGTGGAGCACGACGAGTTCTGGTCGTGGCATTGGACATTTCGTTCGGCGCGATTGAAGAAGCCCCAACCGTTGCTGGGCGCGGCACGGATCACGGATTTGGCGGTCAACGTGGTGCTGCCGTGGCTTTGGATTCGCGCCGCCGAAGGCAGAAATGAAAAGCTCCGGCAAGTGATCGAGCACCGCTATTTCGTCTGGCCGCGGGCGGGGGATAATTCGATCCTGAAACTGGCGCGGCAGCGCTTGCTGAACGGCCTGCCGGGCCGGGCGTTGCCAAACGCAGCGGCGCAACAGGGTTTGATGCAAATCGTCCGGGATTTTTGCGAACACACCAACGCCGTGTGCGAAAACTGCCGGTTCCCTGAATTCCTGGGTGATTGGCGGTTCGAATAATGGCCGCGACTCTCAAGTCGTGCCGGGCAGCCCGGGTTCAACCCGGCGATTACGCCTGAACGTTGGCGAAAGGATTGTTCGCAAAGCCGCCGGGCGGCAATTGGCCGGACACAGGCATTTCGGGCTTTTCCGGCGTGGCGGCTTTTGGCGTGTGGTTGTTCAGTGACGGAGGCGCGCCTTCGAGCCGGTGCGGATTTTTTGCGCGTTTGTTGCGGGGCAACGGGCTGATCATCGCGTTGATGCCGCGTCCGATGAGCTTCGGAGTAAAATCGGGATGGCCAAAAGGCGCGATCTCGGCCAGGAATTTGTTCACCACCTGGAAACCAAATTCCTGATGCGCCATCTCGCGTCCGCGAAACTTAAGCACCACCTTTACTTTCATGTCCTCGCACAAAAAATTAATGGCGTGCTGGACCTTGATGCCGAGGTCATGCGGGTCAATGCGCGGGCTGAGCTGGACTTCCTTGACGATGGAGGCGTGCTGGTGTTTTTTGGATTCCTTTTCCTTTTTGGCCTTTTCGTAGCGGAACTTGCCCAGGTTCACCAGCCGGCAGACCGGGGGCGTGGCGGTGGCGGCCACTTCGACCAGGTCCACGCCATGCTGACGCGCCATGGCCAGGGCGTCGTTAAGGGTGATGACGCCGAGCTGTTTGCCGTCCACTCCAATGACCCGGACTTCGCGGGCACGGATTTTGCCATTGACCCGGACAAACGAATCAGGCGAAGAATGACGTGAAGGAAAAGGGCGGCTCAAGACACCCTCTGCGGTTGGGTCATAACTGTAAGTTTTCTCATCAATCGAACTGGCACGGCCAGTTCAAATTCTGGCCTACTTATAAGCCTTTCCGGTCGCGTGTGCAAGTAAATAATTGATGACAAATTCAGGAAGCATTACGCCCCGATTTTGGTGTTTTTGACGGCGATTTCGTAAATTTTCTTCAATGGTACCTTTGCCTGCGCCGCCACCTTTCTGCACGACTCAAATTCTGGTGCGACATGGACTACCTTCCCGCCGAGCCGGCCGAGTTTTACGGTTACTAGGCCGAAGGGGGTTTTGACCGTGGTGAACTCACGGCATAATTTCCGCCGCTCGGCAAACGTGCGCCGGACCCCAAACGCGCTCGTTTCGCGCAAAATCAGTTCGCTGAATTTGTCCGCGTCCGCCTCGGCGCACAAAACCGTCAGCAGCACGCCGGGCCGGTTTTTTTTCATCTGAACCGGCGTGAGAAAAATGTCCAGCGCGCCCGCCGCCAGCGTGGTTTCAACGAAATGGCCCAGAATTTCCCCGCTGCTGTCATCAAGATTGGTTTCCAGCACCGCGATCCGGTCGGTTTCCCAATCCAACGGGTGACGGGTGGCAGGTGACGGGTGACGGGAAACAGCGCCGGGTGCCGCGTCACCCGTCACACGACGCGCGTCACACGCTCCAAGCACGGCCCGGAGGACATTGGGGCGGGTTTTGTTTTCGCGCGTGCCGAGGCCGTAGCCGATCTGGTCGGCGACCAGTCCTTGCATCGGTGCAAAGTTTTCGGCGAATTGGGCCAGCAACGCGGCACCGGTGGGTGTGACCAGCTCGTGCGGCTCCTCGCACTGGGTCACGCCGATGCCGCGCGCGCCGAGAATTGCCAGTGTCGCCGGTGTGGGAACGGGAAATCGCCCATGCGCGCAATCAATCCAGCCGGTGCCTTCAACGACCGGCGACGCCAGGACGCGCGGTTGGCCGAGCATCTCAAGCGCAATGCACGCGCCGACAATGTCCACAATCGAGTCTACCGCGCCAACTTCGTGAAAATGCACGCGCGCTGGCGGCAGGCCGTGGATTTTGCCCTCGGCCACCGCAATGCGCTGAAAGACGGCAACAGATTTCCTCTTCACCCACGGCGAAAGTTTGCTGCGTGAAATGAGTTGTTTGATTTCGGCGAAGTTGCGGCTGTCTTCGTGGTGGTGATCATGATGCGAGCCATGCTCGTGTTTGTGTCCTCGCCCCTCGACTTTTCCACCCTCCGTAGCAGTGCTACTGCGGAGGACGGGCGCCCCTCGGCCTTTGTCCAGATGCACGTCCACCTTCACGCCGGCGATGCCGGATTTTTGTTTGCGTGTGACGTGCAGGTGGTAGCCGTCGAGCTTCAGCTTTCCTAGCTCGCGCTCCAGCTTGCCCGCGTCCACTCCCAAATCAATCAGCGCGCCGAGAAACATGTCGCCGCTGATGCCGCTGGAGAGGTCGAGATAAAGCGTTTTCATTTTTCGGCCAACGCGTTGATTTGGCTGGCGGCGTAACCGGCGCCGAAACCGTTGTCAATGTTCACCACCGTCACGCCGCTGGCGCAACTGTTCAACATCGCCAGCAACGCCGCGATGCCGCCAAAGCTCGCGCCGTAGCCCACGCTGGTCGGCACGGCGATGACGGGTCTGGAGACCAGCCCCGCCACCACGCTGGGCAGCGCGCCTTCCATGCCGGCCACCACGACCAGCACGCTGGCGCGCCGGAGATTTTCCGATTTGGCCAGCAGCCGGTGCAGCCCGGCCACGCCCACGTCGTAAATCCGTTCGACACGGTTGCCCATGATTTCCGCCGTGACCGCCGCCTCCTCGGCCACCGGCAAATCGCTGGTGCCCGCGCAAATCACTGCGATGGTTCCGGAACGCTTGGGCCCCGGTTTTTTCTCAATGGTCACACAGCGGGCCAGCGAGTGGTGGACGGCAGACTTGAATTTTCGGCGCAACGCGCGGGCGTGATTGCCAGTGATGCGCGTCACCAGCACGCGCCGTTCATGTTCCAGAAGTTTCGCCGCAATTTTTACCACTTGTTCCGGCGTTTTACCGGCGCCGAAGATGACTTCGGGAAAACCTTTGCGTAATGCGCGGTGAGTGTCCACCTGCGCAAAACCAATGTTGGCTACCGGCGCGGCTTGGAATGCCTGCAAGACCCGGTCACGGCTCACGCCACCGGCGCGGAATTTTTCCAGCAACTGAATGGCCTCGGTCGTCGTCACGATAAATTTATGATCTAGGATTGGCGCGAAATCGAGCGGTTAAATCATAAATCATAAATCGAAAATCGTAAATTTAATGGTGATGCCGGAACAACCGTTTCCGGTTTACGAGCAAATACCAGACGATCAACACGTTCAACGCCAGCAAGATGGCCAGTCCGATTTTGGGATGTGGAAACAGTTCCGGTCGGAGTTGGCCCGACGCATTAAACCGGTGATGGCGCACCAACTCGAAAATCTCAATCGGGATGAAAAACGCCGACTCGCCGATCGCCAGCCAGATAGCCCACTTGGCGCGAAATGCCAACCCCAGGCCCAAGGCGATTAGAAACGTTCCGCCGAGAAATGTGCCCCATGCCACCGCGCGCACGTTGGCCGGTGTGACGGTGTCCAGCCAGTCGTCAATGCCCGCGAAGAAACTCCGTTCCGGGTCAAGATGAACCCAGCGCAGAAATTGGTCGAATGTATCCGACAAATCCTTGTTGGCCAGCGAGAAGACACCCAGTGCCAGCAGCACGAGCGCCGCGCCCTTAATCAGCTTGATGGCGACGATGAAATACAGCGTCGGCGCGCGCTTTTTTTCGGAAATGACTTCTGTGGCCATCGGATTTTGCCTCCCCGTTGATTCAGGCGGCTGCCGGGGGCGGAGCGGCCGGCGCAGACGCGACTTCGGTCACCTTGTTACGCGAGGCTTCCACCTTGATGTAATGCAAAACGACCGGCGCGAGAATCAGACCCGGGATGCCCATCAACTTTTCGCCGAGCACCAGCCCGATGAGCGTCAGCCACATCGGGTTTTTGATCCGGTCACCGATGATTTTGCTGTTGAGGAAATACTCCAGTTTGTGGATGGCAATCAGAAAAATGAGCGCGATTAAGGCCATGTTTGGCGAAATCGTGAAACTGACTGCGACGATGAGCGTATTGCTGATGATATTGCCGATGATGGGCAACAGGCCGCACAGAAACGTCAGCATGATGATCACCGTGGCGTGAGGGTAGCCGTTCCAAATAAGATAAATGGCAGTGAGCGCCGTGTTGATCAGGGAAATGACGATTTGCGCGCCAATGACCTTCGAGAAACTGGTGAAAAAAGTCTGGAACCGAACCCCCAGTTCACGCGCCACGGTCGCATATAAACTGTCCCGCGCCATTTGCGGATCATCGGTGCCCCAGCGGGCGCTCAGGAAGAGGCTGACGGCAACCACCAGGCCGACGAGCAACAGCACAAATTGGAAGGCGGTGGCCCGCGCGTATCGGCCAATGTTCGCGACACTGTCCTGCACCTCATTGATCGCCACGGTCTTCAGACTTTCGTAATCGGAGAACGGCAGTTGCACGTTTTTTTTCTCCGCGAATTCGACCACGGCGGGAATTGTCGCGCCGGCGATTTCCGGCAGTTGTTTGCAGGTCTGGCGAGTAAAATAGAACAACCCGCAACCGATCGCCGCCACCACGATGAGGTACACCGCCACCGCCAGCACTTTGCTCCGGCCCAGACTGAACAATCGCAACGCGAAGTAACCGAACAGGGCCGTCAGCACCAGTGTGCCCAGGTGCAGCCAGCCGATCAGCACCAGCAATATCGCCATGATCGCGTAGGAGATGCGGGTGGATTTGCTCATGACAGACGCATACGCCTTTAGCGAATTTTCGGCAGCAACCAATTCAGCAATTCGCCAATCGCCAGACGCTCCTGTTTGCCGTCATCGCGGTAACGGATCGTTACCGTGTCCTTCAATTCCGGCTTCTCGCCCAGCGTGTCAAAATCAATCGTCACGCAGAAAGACGTGCCGGCCTCGTCCTGGCGCGCGTAACGGCGGCCAATCGAACCGCCGTCATCGTAAAATACATTCATCCACGGACGCAACAGGTCGCGGACTTCCTGCGCCTTTTTCACAAGCTCGGGCTTGTTTTTGAGCAACGGCAGCACGGCTGCCTTGATGGGCGCGACGCGCGGATGAAATTTCAAAATCACACGCGTTTCGGTTTTGCCCTTGTCATCGGTTTCTGTAGCTTCGCTGTAAGCGTTGCAGATCAAGGCGAGAATTAGACGGTCCACGCCCGCCGAGGGTTCAATCACGTGCGGAATGTATTGGCCCTTGGCCAGACCACTGGCGTCGTCCTTCGCCTCCTTTTCCGCCTTTGCCGGCTCGACGCCCATTTTCGTGAGATATTTCAGCCGCGCTTCGTAATAGCACTTTGACAACTCACCCTTTCTGGCTTCCTCGAGTTTGGTCCAGGCGGCACGGAGTTCCTCGTCAAACACACCCATTGGCTTGCCGGAGAAACGCTCGTGCTGGCTCAAATCAAAATCGCTGCGCGCGGCGATGCCTTCGAGTTCCTGTGTGCCAAACGGAAATTTGAACAAAATATCCACGCAGGCTTTGGCGTAATGCGCGAGTTCCTCCGGCTTTTGCCAATATTCTTCGAGCGTCGTGCGCGGCAGGCCGATGCCTTCGTAAAACGCGATGCGTTCTTCGACCCAATACTTGTGCCAGGCTTCCCAGCCCCAATTTGGTTGAGGGTTGAGGGTTGAGAGTTGAGAGACGGAGGAGACATTGCCGTTGATGGCTTCGACCACTTCATCCGGTTTGATGAAAAATTCCAGTTCCATCTGCTCGAACTCGCGCGAGCGGAAGGTGAAATTACGAGGCGTGACCTCATTGCGGAATGCCTTGCCGACCTGCGCGATTCCGAACGGTACCTTTTGTCGCGAGGTTTCCAGGACATTCTTGAACTGCGCGAAAATTGCCTGCGCGGTTTCCGGGCGGAGATAGGCGACGTTGTCCTCGCTTTCCACCGGGCCGACATAGGTTTTGAACATCAGGTTGAAGGGGCGCGCAATTCCTAATTCAAAACCACTTTCCGGGTGAAAATCTTGGCTTGATGAAACCGGATACGATTCCCAGCCGACGGGCCAAGAATTTTTTTGGCGATACACTGCTTCAGCGTATTCAATTGCTTTTTTTTGAGCACTTTCAAACGGTTTGCCATTTGGCACCAAAATTTTGATTACAGTTCTATTTACCTCTTCTGCGATTTTTAACGCCAGATTATTGGCAAGTGCGGCCAAATCTTCCGGTGACCGTTGTTCATTAAAAGGTTTAAGACGCTCACGCGCAAAAAGCGCCAATTTAATTACATCAAGTGCAACAAGATTTTTCGGACGTTCGCCTTTAACATAGTCTTCAAGAACTCGACGGCCTAAATCTGTTTCTGGCGTGTCGTGATGGTACAGTTTTCCATCTTCAGGGTCTGAAAGAACTCCGATAAAAACATAAACAGTTCCCGACTGCGGTTCGACTTGATCGGCTCGAACTCTTTTTTTTGTCACCGGACATTCGCGCATCATGTCCGCAAACGTATCCACGTGGCCGCTGGCCTTCCAGATTTGCGGCGACATGATAATGGTGGCTTCGAGGCCGACCACGTCGTCGCGCTGCCGGATCATGTCATTCCACCAGAGTTCCTTGACGTTGCGTTTGAGTTCCGCGCCCAGCGGGCCGTAGTCCCAAAAACCGTTGATGCCGCCGTAAATCTCTGAGGATTGGTAAATGAACCCGCGCCGCTTGCACAGCGACACAATTTTTTCCATCAATGGATTGTCTTTTGGCTCGGCCACAGTCGCACAGTGTTTGCGATGCGTGCCGTCCTGTCAAGGTGACGCCTTCCGTGGCTGTGAATAAGCATTGAAAAGAGTGTGAGTAAGATTTTGCTTTTTGATATTGTGAAACCCGGCCGCGAACTTGAAAATGGGTCCGCCTTCCTGACCTTCTCTCGAAAGCAAAGGACCGGCACATGCGGGGCGCCAAAGAGCTCGGACGCCCCCATTTTTATTTTGAGGCGGCGAAATTTTCAGACCGTTTGATCATGGAACTCGTTTGTCAAAACGCGCGAGTTTCACGCGCGAGGCGTGAAAATTTCGCGCGCAAAGCGGTTGCCAAAGTTTTCTTCATCGTCTTTCATTGGGGTTTTTGCAGAAAAAGCAGTTGGCATCGGCGGTGCTAAATGGGTTTTGTGAATGTGTGTTGACAGTGAGTGTGCTTCCAGTGAAGCCCGCCGGCTGTCACCAGAACAAAAAAACAAAATCCGTCAACTTATGAAAAGTATCTTCAAACATAAAAAGGCTTTCACGCTCATTGAACTGCTCGTCGTGATTGCCATCATCGCCATTCTGGCGGCCATGTTGCTGCCGGCGCTCGCCGCCGCCAAGCGCAAAGCGCAACGCATCAACTGCGTGAATAACCTGCACCAAATCGCCCTCGCCTTCAAAACCTGGGAAGGTGACAACGGTGACCGCTTTCCCATGTCGGTCAGCACGCAAAAAGGCGGCGCGCTGGAGAATGTCTATAGTCAGGCCAACCCCGGCACTTATACCTACAGCGCCGGAATCACGAACGTTTTTAACGTGATGTCGAACGAATTGAGCACACCCAAGGTGCTGTATTGCACCTCGGACAACGCGCCGGGACGCGGCGCCGCCACGAATTTCACGCAACTGGCAGGAGCCCTCCCGGGGATCGGCACGACAAGCACTAACTGTATCAGTTACTTTGTTTGCGGCGATGCCGCCGACACTTATCCGCAAATGATTCTGGATGGTGATCGCAACTTGGGAACCGCTGCCACAGTCGGCACTTACGCCATGTCAATAAACTTCGTTGGCGCCGTCATTTGGCCGGCGGCGGGAGGTGTGGGTACGGGCAAGCCATGGGCATGGTCAGGATCCGATTTGCACCTGAAGGCTGGCAATCTCGGTATGGCCGATGGAAGTGTTCTGCAAACAACCCCTTCCACCTTGTGGGCCGCGATGCTTAATGCCACGAACGGTTCGCCTTTCCCGAATCCGTACTATAACTTCCCGAACTAGGGTAGCCATTGGATTTTCAGTAAGCAACAGAACCAAGGCATCCGCAAGGGTGCCTTGGTTTGTTTTGGGCACTGAAGCCCGCCCATATCCAATCCCGGGGCCGTAACCGGAAACATCACATCCTCGTTGGTGTTTGCTTCTCGTCCTTCAAAAGCCGCTGCCGGGCGAAAAAATTTCGCAGCAACGCGCGGCATTCCGCCTCACGCACGCCACCCGTAATTTCACAATGGTGATTCAAGGCCGGGCATTGGAGCAGGTTCATCGCGCTGCCGGCCGCGCCGCCTTTCGGATCGCTTGCGCCGTAAACAACCCTTGACACCCGTGTGTGCACAATAGCGCCGGCACACATCGGACACGGCTCCTTCGTCACGTAAAGCACGCAATCGGTCAGGCGCCAGTCCCCCGCGATTTCCTCCGCCTGCGTGAGCACGAGCATCTCCGCATGAGCGGTGGCGTCTTTGAGCAATTCCACCTGATTGAACGCGCGCGCAATGATTCTGCCGGCACGCACGATCACCGCGCCGACCGGCACTTCTCCCGCTTCATGGGCTTTGGCCGCCTGGCGCAGCGCCTCACCCATAAAAAAATCATCACTGTGCAGGTCAATGACGGCTTCGTCCATAAATCAATCGAGTGTCGAATGTCGAGCGTCGAGAGCCGGGCGTGACACAACCGGAGATCTCTTTTTGGCCCTCAGCCCTCGACTCTCGACACTCGACTCTTCCAGCGTCCACTCGTTCCGCCCGTCGGCATGGCAATGGCAGTGCGCGGCAAAAAAGCCGCCGCGGAATTGCCAGAACCACGGCCAGATCCGTTCGCGGTCGGTTTGTGGAATTTTCAGACCGGCCAGCGCCGCGCGCGGGAAAAATCGGAACGCACCTTCGGAATGCGCCGGCGGCAGCGATTTTAACTTCGGCTTCACTTCAAACAAAAACATCAGCCAATGCGTCCGGCCCTGATAACCGTGCTCGCTGACAATACCCGTCAGGTGCAGGTCCGAGGAGTGGATTTTGGCGCCGAGTTCCTCCCCGGCTTCACGGCAGGCGCAAGTGTAGGGTGATTCGCCAAGGTCCATTTTCAGTTTGCCGCCGCACGGGCTCCAGAAACCGCGGTTCGGCTCCTGCGTGCGTTCGAGCAGGAGCACTTCGTCGAGTTCGCTGAAGTAATAAAGCAGTGTCGCGATTTTGTAAGGCAAAGCCACGGGCATTTATGATTTATGATTTGCGATTGATGTTTGCCTCATCATGAAGCCGCCAAATCATAAATCACAAATCATAAATCGCAAATTCTTCATTGTTTCCGCGCGCCAATTTGATAGCATGCCGGTCTTGTTTTTGATCGCAGGCAAAAGAATTAACGCATGAAGACTTATGACATTGCTGTAATTGGCGGCGATGGGACGGGCCCGGAAGTGACCCGCGAGGCGCTCAAGGTTTCTGAAGCCGCCGCCCAAAAATTTGATTTCAAGCTCAACTGGCACCACTACGATTTCGGCGGCGACCGCTATCTGAAAACGGGCGAGGTGCTCCCTGACCGCGCCGTGGATGAACTCCGCAAGTTCAAGGTGATCTTTCTGGGCGCCGTGGGCCATCCGGAGGTCAAGCCGGGCATCCTGGAAAAAGGCATCCTGCTGCGCCTGCGCTTCGAGCTGGAGCAATACATCAACCTTCGTCCCGTGAAGCTTTATCGCGCCGTTGACTGCCCGCTCAAGGACAAGGGACCGGAGCACATTGATTTTGTCGTTGTGCGCGAGAACAACGAGGGGCTTTACACCGGCTCGGGTGGTTTTGTCTTCAAGGGCACGCCGCATGAAGTCGCCATCCAGGAGTCGGTGAACACGCGCCGCGGCGTGGACCGGTGTCTGAAATACGCCTTTGAACTGGCGAAAAAACAGCGCGCGGGCAAGCCCTGGAAAGGCCTCAAACCGGAGGACGTCAAGGCGGGCAAAACTGCGCAACTGACCCTTTGCGGCAAGACGAACGTGCTCACCTTCGCTTTCGATTTATGGGAACGCGCGTTCCATGAACTCGGCGCGAAGTATCCTTCGGTGAAACGTGATTACGCGCATGTGGACGCGACCTGCATGTGGTTCGTGAAAAACCCCGAGTGGTTCGACGTGATTGTCACCGACAATATGTTCGGTGACATCATTACCGACCTTGCCGCAATGATTCAGGGCGGGTTGGGTGTCGCCGCCGGTGGCAACATCAATCCCGAGGGCACCAGCATGTTTGAGCCGATGGGCGGCAGTGCGCCCAAGTACACCGGCCAGAATGTTATCAATCCCATTGCCGCCATCAATGCCGCCGGGATGATGCTGGATTGCCTCGGCGAAGCCAAAGCGGGCGCGGCCATCGAAGCCGCTGTCGTGAAAATCATCAACACGAAAATCAAGTCACTTGCCGCCGGCAAAATGGGTTACGGCACGCGGGAAGTGGGCGATCTGATTGCGGCGGCGGTTTGAACCGTACGGGAGATTTGAGCGTTGATGGTTACTGATCAGTTCGATTGCAGGCGGTAAAAGCTGGAAGCATTGTTATTGAGCGGCAGGGTGACGCTCAACACGGCGCCCGTGGTCTGGAGCGAACTGGTCACGAACGACCACGCTGGCGGCATCAAACTGGTTGAGGTCATCAACTTCAAAGCCGCTCCACTGAACGGCCACCGTAACCCCAGATTTCCCCCTCGAGGGAGGCGCTTATCCAGGGCGGCGCGCCCATTCCGCCAGCCGCGCTGGCCACGGGCAAAACGTTGCCGTTGTGGCCCAAAAAGTCGGCCAGTTGCAGGGTTTGTTTGAGTTCCTTGAAGAAGGGTTCGATGCTCCAGCGGCAGCGATACAAATCAGCGATGGTCTGGGCGCTCCAAATAAAATTGTTGGTCAGGAAAACCATTTCACGAAGTTCGCCGTCCACCTCAACAATGGTGGTGGTGTCCACGACATGAATGAGGCGTTTGAAGCGAAAGGCGAAGCGTGGCGTGTGGTGGCCGGCGAAGGCGGGTTGAAGCGTTTGCAAATGCGCCAGCATGGCCCGGAAGAGTTGCTCGGCCATTTTCGGATCGCGGCTGCGGTTGGCGTAAGAGAACGTGTTTTTGCGGGGCGGCGTGGCCGCGCGCAAAGCCGAGAGCGGGCCGGAGTGCAGACGCAAGGCGTCACAGACGTCATTGAGACCGAGCGCGTGCGTCAGTTGGGCGTGAATGTTCAAGCACATAGGTGACAAAAACTCCCAAGCACATAGGTTACACTTTTGGGTGGTTGGCGCGCGGTCCCAAACGGGGTACCGCCGCCGCAGACCGGAGCGAAGCGAACCCTCGGTCGCGGGCTGCGGCGTAGC
>DATNHI010000160.1:0-8166 GCA_035605035.1 Verrucomicrobiia bacterium | reverse complement strand
GCCGTGGTGTTCGTCGCGTTTCTTGGACTGCTGGCGGCTATCGCCATCCCGAATTTTGTCAGAGCGCGGCAGCACTCTATCGCCCTGCACGAAAAGCAGCTTACACAGGAAGGTTGGCAGTTGTGGCGGTCTCAAGAAATGAACGAAGCGGCGGCAAAGTTTCAGCAAGCCGTCCAACTTGCGCCGGACGACGCAGACGCATGGAACGGACTGGGCTGGGCGACTTTCAATTCAGGCAAGACCCGGGAAGCCGAGCAGGCTTTTCAAAGAGCGATCTCCATCGAAACGAACCATCCGGCGGCGCTGAACGGGCTGGGCCAGATTGCTCTGGCTCAGGGAAAATATGACAAGGCCGAGACGTATCTGCTCAAGGCCGCGCCGCAGGCGCCCGCCGCCTGGTACGGGCTGACACGGCTCTATTTGCTCGAAGGAAAATTCGACCAGGCCGAAACGTGGGCGCAAAAACTCGTTGATTCAGGTCAGGCAGACGACCTGACACGGCAAATGCTTCAGGCAGCACAGACGAAATATCTCAGCGAAGGGCTGCGCTTCAGCATTGAACCACCAGCGGCGCGATCAACCCTCACGAATTCCATTCCCGCCTCCGCCGAAACCTGGTCGCCGGTGCTGGCACCAGGCGAAAAGCCGGATTTGCAAAAAATCCGGGACGAGGTAAAAACCCTGATGGAGGAAGGCCATTACGAGGAGGCATTGCAACGGCAAATCTGGTATTTCAATCATGCGTTGGAATTCGGGGAGGTAAATCCAATCCGTTTGAACTTTGGCATCATGAATTGGGCCGAACTCGGCCGGCGTTATCCCAAAGCGAAACAGGCATTGATCGAAATCCGGGATCGCGATGTGCGTGAATTTTCAGAGGGCCGTGGCTATTCCGAATTGTTTTTGGAAATTCAAAGCCTCAATCGGGAATTGCAGGATAACGATGCAACGCTGGCGCTGTTCAAAACTATTTATCACCAGGACAAACAACTGGCCGGGCAATGCTATGGTTACGTCCAGGATTTGTTGATGCAAAAAGGCGAATATGAGTTGTGCCTGAATTGCATCGGCGATCCACAAACTTGCTTCGAGTCATACCGACGCGGTTTGGAATTGCAGAGGGAATCGCAGCAGCGCATGGATGAGATACATAAAAAATTTCCCGCGCCGGTGCCACCGCGGTTGCCCGGCCGCGCGTTTACGCCTCCCGACATGGGGCGACTGGCAACCAACAATTTTGTGGGACAGGTTTGCAGGCTGATTGAAATTCTCGTGGCCACCGATCACAAGGCCGACGCGGAAAAAATCCGCGACGAAGCCGTAGGCATTCTCGATGACGTGAAATTAAGATCCGCCGTGAAAGACGCGGAACGGCGAATCCAAAGGGCCAATCCCACCCCAACCATTGATCCAGCCACGGGATTGCCAGCGACTCCTGGCAGCGCGATAGCGATCAATCCTGCAACCGGCCTGCCGATGTCAGCCGGCGTAACCGGGACCATTGACCCAGTTACCGGACTTCCAGTAACTCCCGCCGCAGCGAACGGTGTAACCAACGCCGCTGCCGCAGCCGGGAAATGACTGCCGTTCAATCACAGCAGCAATTATGCCGATAGCTGGAATAAGGCCGCCGCCGCTTTACAGAACGGAGTCACGGACGCAGCCTGGGAAAATTCCATAACGTAAACCACCGGGAAAACCTGTTCGGGGCCTGGGAATATTTTCTGCCACCGTGCTTGATTTGCCGGGATGGCCGCGTCATTTTCGGCGCAATGAAAATCAACTTCACCCGGGTCGCGCTGCTCTCCTGCGCGCTCGCTTCCGTGATTTCCGCCCACGCGCAGGACACCAAAGCCGCCTTCATGCCGGTGAATCACCTCGAATTGTTCAACGGCAGAGATTTCACCGGCTGGACGTTTTGCATGAAGGACAACGCCGACCCGATGCAGACTTGGAGCGTCACCAACGGCGTCATTCATTGCACTGGCAAACCAACCGGCTATCTCCGCACGACGCAGGCTTACAGCAATTACGTGGTCACCGTCGAATGGCGCTTCAGGAAAGTCGTACCCAAGGCCGACAATACCGGCGTGCTCGTCCACATGCAATTGCCGGACAAGGTCTGGCCGATGTGCGTCCAGAACCAGGGCAAGTCCGGCCGGCAGGGCGACTTGTTTGTGATGGACGGCGTGGAATGCAAGGAACATCTGGCCCTGGGCAAGGACGCCAATACGCCGGTCCCGTTGCGCGGCGAGCCGAACGAAAATCCCATTGGCGAGTGGAACACCAACGTAACGATTTGCGCCGGCAACGATGTGAAGGCCGTCATCAACGGCAAATTGCTGAACGAAATCACTGAATGCACCGCTTCATCCGGCTTCATCGGCATTCAAAGCGAAGGCGCCGACATCGAAATCCGCAAAATTTCCCTGGAGCTGTTGAAGTAAACCCATGTAGCGGCAGTCTGTCCACCTTCCGCAGTAACTCCGCTACGGAGGACCGAGAGGACGGGTGACCACCGCTACAAAATCTCATCCGCTTTGTTCTCGCGGACGCAACTTCACCAGTGTCGCACCCCAGCCGCCAAACTGCGGATGGTCGAGGGTAAAGGAAATCACTTGAGGATGTTTTTTCAAAATCGCATGCACCGTGCGCCGCAGATTGCCGATGCCCTTGCCGTGAATGATGCGCACCTGGAGAATGCCCCGTTCCTGACACGCGGCCAGATAGTCCGGCACCAGATCCTTCACTTCGCGCGGATTGAACGTGTGCAGATCCAGCACGCCGTCAATCGGCAGTTCAACCGGTTCGTCATCCATGAATCGCGACTCCTGTTTTGCCTGCGTCCCTTGTCGGCATGACGCGCGGGTTCGTTCGTGGTTGGTCCGGCAATCACCGGCCTGCCGAAGTCCCTTCTCAAGGATGAGGCGTGTAACCCGTTCGGGTCAGGACGGCCTGACCCTGCGGCGACAGGACAAATTGGATGAAGTCCAGCGCCTCCGGCGTTTCATTTCCCTTGCGAGTGTAAAAGTGGAGGACCCGCGCGTAAGGATAGGCACCTTTGTTCACGTCAGCCGCGTTGGGTTCGACTCCGTTGATGGACACTGGTTTGACGCCTGGATTATTTTCCAGTTCGATGCTGGAATAGCCGATCCCATTCGCGTCCCCGGCCACCCCTGCGACGATGCCTTCATAATTCGTAAACAAATTGGAAGTCCCCGAGTAGGGTTTGTTTTCCATCGCCAGTTCCCGGAAGCCCAGATGCGTCCCGGAAATAGGATCGCGGATGAACAAATGAATCGGCGCGTCGGCTCCACCCACTGCCTTCCAATTTTGAATTACGCCGGTAAAAATGTCCCGCACCTGCTCACGCGTCAGGTTGCCAAGGGGGTTGGCCGCATTCACGACCACCGCCACGCTGTAAGCGCCGATGACGTGATCGTTGTACTCCACATTGCGATTCTGCGCCATTTCCAGTTCCTCCTTGAAGGGCAACCGCGAAGCCCCGGCGATATCGCAAAAACCGCCCATCAACGCTCCGAACCCATATCCGGTCGCCTTGCTCTCAAGGTCAAAAGTGATTGTGGGATGGCTCTTCTTGTATTCCACGATGAGTTGCGGCGCCAACTCCTCCCCGATCGTGTTCGAGCCGCGAATCGTGATTTTCCCGGACGCACCAGCCCCCGGTGTCGGTTGGCTCCCCGGACAACCTGCCACCACGATCCCGATCAAAATCAAACTGACATTCCGCAAAAGGTTTCTCGTTGTCAGATTGAACCACTTGCCGCATACAATTGTCTTCATGGCATGCCTTTTCGCTTAATGGGGAAAATTTCGGCATCCAACCTCATCAGTCAGAGCGAATTTATCAAGAAAAAAATCCACCCGGTGGCGTGCGCCTCCCGATAATGGCGGGGACAATCCTAAGCCAGGCCCGTTTTGATCCGATTACAAACCCAATGCCGAACCCGCCATCGCGTGCAGGCGCGCCTGGCCCTGTTTGGTCAGGCTCGTGAAGACCATGGAAACATGATAGCCGGTGTGCTTGTTGCCGGAGCAGGCGACGACCACCCCGGCACATTGCAGCCGGCTGCTGTCGCGCGGCGATTGCAGTGCCACGGTCATTTCCGTCCAGGGGTTGAACGGCGCGGGACTGCGAAATTCGATGCCGTTTCGGTGGATCACGACGGATTCGGGGGACAAATTCAGGCGGGCTTGCCGGGATTCAACGGTAATGTCCTGCCGCACAGCACCGCCGGTTTCAATCTTTCTCGCGCTCATAAAATCACGTTAAAATAACACGTCGCCGCCAGTCGTCAAATAAGTGCCAATCATGCAGAAGATTAGGGTGTTTACCATTCAATCACTGCCGCGCCCCAGGTCAGGCCCGCGCCGAACACAATCAGCAGGACCAGGTCGCCGCGCTGGATTTTTCCGGCGGTCACCGCTTCGTCCAGCGCGATGGCCACTGAGGCCGCCGAGGTGTTGCCGTAACGCTCCAGGTTCACAAACATCTGGCCCGGTTCCGCGCCGAGCCGTTCACCCACGGCGTCAATAATCCGGCGGTTGGCCTGATGCGGGATGATGCATTTGATCTGCGAAATATCGAGTTCGCACCGCCGCAGCGCTTCCCGCGCCGCCGTGTACATCGCCTGCACCGCGCTTTTGTAGGTTTCCCGGCCGTTCATCCGCAGGAAGTGCAGGCGCGCGTTGACGGTGTCGGTCGTTGGCGGACAACGGCTGCCGCCGCCGGGCATGAACAGCAAATTCGCGCTCCCGCCGTCGGCACCCATCACCGCCGTCAGCAGGCCGTGCGAACTCGGGCGATTTTGCAGCACCGCCGCCCCCGCGCCGTCGCCGAACAACACGCACGTGTTGCGGTCCTTCCAGTCAATGATGGACGAGAGTTTCTCCGCGCCAATCACCAGCACCGTGTCGTAGGTGCGTGACATGATGAATTGCTGTGCCACTTCGAGTCCGTAAATGAAACCGGAACAGGCGGCTTCGAGGTCGAACGCCGCGGCGCGTTTCGCCCCGATTTTGTGCTGCACCAGGCACGCGGTCGCCGGGAAGGGCGTGTCCGGCGTAATGGTGGCGACGATGACCAGGTCAATGTGTCCAGCGGTGACGCCCGCCATCTTCATGGCGCGCTCGGCGGCCCGGGCGGCCATGTCGGACGTGAATTCGTCCTTGGCCGCCAGCCGCCGTTCCTTGATGCCGGTGCGCGTGATGATCCAGTCGTCGGTGGTGTCCACCATTTTTTCCAGGTCGAAATTGGACAGGATTTTCGCCGGCACATACGAGCCGACCCCCGTGATGGAACACGACCGGCCCTGAAAATTGTACAGGGCGCGCGGGTTTTTGAATTTTTTTGCGGGTGCAGGGCTCATGCGTGAACGGGGACGCGCGTTTCAACGGCGGCCAGCCGCTCGTTGGCGCGGGCGATTTCACGCGCGATGAGGTCATTGACGTGGTGCTGCAAGGCTTCGGCGGTCACGCGCAACGCACTGGCGATGGCGCGTTCGCGGGCCGAACCGTGCGCCTTGAAAACGATGCCGTTGAAGCCGAGCAATGGCGCGCCGCCATAAATCTCCGGGTCCATGCGCCGACGGATGGCGTGCAGGGCGTTTTTGGCGAGATACGCCCCGATCTGCCGTTTGGGATTGCGCATCAACTCGCGCTTGAGCATCGAAAACATCGCGACGGCCAGGCTCTCGCAGGTCTTCAAAACGATGTTGCCGACGAACCCGTCGCAAACCACGACGTCCACGCGGTCCTTGAACAAATCATGTCCCTCGACGTTGCCGATGAAATGGACATTGAGCTGCCGGCAAAGTTTAAACGCCTCCCGGGTGAGTTCATTGCCTTTGGAATCCTCCGTGCCAATGCTCAGAATGCCGACGCGTGGCCGTTTGCGCCCGAGCACCTGGTGTGAATAAATACTGCCCATCACCGCGTAATGCGCGAGATGGAGCGGCTTGCACTCCACATTCGCGCCGGCGTCGAGCAACACAAACTCGTTGTCCTGCCTTGGAATGACGGTCGCGATGCAGCCGCGGTCCACCCCGGGCAGGCGGCCAATCTTGAGGGTGGCCGCCGCGAACAGGGCGCCGGTGTTGCCGAGGGAAACGACCGCATCGGCTTTGCCTTCCCGCACCAGTTCGGCGGCGCGCGCGATGGAAGAGTCCCGCTTTTTGCGCAGCGCATTGACCGGTTTGTCGTCCATCGTCACCACTTCGCTGGCGTGAACGACGCGCACGCGGTGGTCGCGAAAACCGCGATGCGGCAGGGCAGCGTGGATGGCGGATTGATCGCCGACCAAGTAGAGGGCGCTGATTTTCTTGTTGGCCTGAAGCGCCAGCTTGGCGCCTTCGATGACCACTCCGCACCCGCCGTCGCCGCCCATGACATCCACAGCAATTCGCATAGATGAATGAACGCGGGAAATTCCTCCCGTCCCGCCGGAATCAGGCGCCTGCCGTGACCGTCAACACTTGCCGGCCTTTGTAATAACCGCACGCCGGGCAAACCCGGTGCGGCACATACGGCGCGGCGCATTGGGAACACGTGCTCAGTTGCGGCAACGTCATCGCGCTGTTGTAAGCGCGGCGCATGCGCTGCCGGCTGCGGGAAGGTTTACGCTTGGGAACACCCATAAATTTTTAATAAATCACAGTTTCAATTTGTTCAATTCCGCCCACGGCGACGAAGCGGTTTCGCCCCGGGGAATGCGGCCGGGTTTGGCTTTGCCCGTGGAGGTTTTCTCCAATCCGCCACAGTCCGGCTTGCACAGCGGATGCTGCGGAAACTCGAGGAGAATATCCTCCCGCAGATACGGCGTCAAGTCCACGCAATCATTGTCCACGGCCACCTGGTCCTCGCCGGCGAACGGCAAATGACATGTCCAGTCCTCCAGGTTCAGTTCGTATCGGAAGGGTTCCAGGCAACGGACGCACTCGCATTCCAAGGTCAAACGCAGCGAGCCGGTCACCAGGATGCCGTCGGGCAGTTTTTCGACCGTCAGGTCGTAACGCAGCGGTTGGCCGGGGTGAATCATCGGATCGTGCACGTCCAAATCCAGTTCCTTCACGGGCAGTTCGCCCTCCAGATGAATGTCGTGCCCCTTCAGGTGGTGAAGATTGACGGTCAACATAAACTTCCAGTCTTTACATTCCGGTCATCGGCCCGGAAAACCAACCAATGCCTTTGACCGGAACAACAAATTAAAAACTCAAAATTATTTCCGCGGCTTGAGCTTTTTCCGCAAAGCCAGCCGCACGTGCGGCGGCACAAACGGGCTTACGTCGCCGCCGAGCCGCGCGATTTCCTTCACCATGCGCGAACTCAAAAACGTGTAGGTGTCTTTGGGCATCATGAAAATCGTTTCCACATTCTCGTTCAGTTTGCGGTTCATCAGCGCGAGCTGGAATTCAAACTCGAAATCCGATACCGCGCGCAGGCCGCGGATGATGGCCTCGGCTTTGCGGCGGACGGCGTACTCGACGAGCAAACCGTCGAAAACATCCGTTTCCACGTGTGGCAGATGCCGCACTGCCTGCTTCACCAGCGCGGCGCGTTCGGCCAGCGTGAACAGCGGATGTTTGCCGTCGTTTTCGGCGACGGCCACGATGACGCGGTCGAACAGCCGGGCCGCGCGTTGGATCACGTCCAGATGCCCGTTCGTGAGCGGGTCAAAACTGCCCGGATAAATCACCGTCCGCATGGGGGCATTCTACCACGCGCCCGGTCAATGACGAGGAAGAAAAACCATCAGGACGCTCTTTTTTGCCTTTGGCAATGGCAAAAAATGTGTCGCGCATTTCTGAAATAATTCTTGGTGATTTCCGGCATGGAGCATGGATCCGAATCGTTACAGAAAATTCCAAAACAAATATAGAAAGAGAATCAAAATGAAAACCACAAGGTTTTTCGTCCGCCAAAAATCCGTGGTTGGCCGAGGCGCAATCCAACACCGCGCTGGCTATAGCAGTTTCGGTTATGGATGCCCCTTTTGAAGAAGGGCTTTATCCAGGTTGGTGCGGGCCAGCGCGAAGTCGGGTTGGATGGTCAAAGCTCGCCGGAACTGAACAACGGACTCGTCCACCATTCCTTTCGCGAGAAAGGCCATCCCAAGGTTGTTGCAAGCGGAAGCATCGTCAGGTTTGA
>DATNHI010000159.1:0-1075 GCA_035605035.1 Verrucomicrobiia bacterium | reverse complement strand
CGTTCGCAGATGGACGGCAGCACCGAGGAACGTGTCCTCGAAACGCGGCAACAACTCAATCTGGCTTACGACCGTTTTGTCGGGCGCTTTGGTCCGGTGAATGTTCGCGCCAACCAGCGCGCCTTCGACGGCGACCCCGATTTGCCGTTGCTGCTTTCGCTGGAGAACTACAACGACGAGACGAAGCGCGCGACCAAGGCCACCATTTTCACCGAACGCACGATTCATCATCGCCAACCGGTTGAATCGGTCGGCACGCCGAAGGAGGCGTTGCTCGTCACCTTGAACGAGCATGGTTGCGTTGACCTCGACCACATGGCGGACTTGCTCAACAAACCGGTGCAGGAATTTCTGCCGGACTTGAAAGGCATCATTTTTCTGAACCCGCAAACAAACCAATGGGAAACCGACGACCAGTATCTCTCCGGCAACGTGCGGGAGAAACTTTCAGTTGCGGATGCAGCGTCAGTGACCGACCCGCGCTTTGCCGAGAACGTCGAGGCATTGAAATCCGTCCAACCGGCAGACCTCGCGGCCACGGAAATTGACGTGCGGCTCGGCGCTGCCTGGCTGCCACCGGAAGACGTGCAGCAGTTCACGAATACGCTGCTAAACATTCCGTCCGGTGTCGAGATTGGCCACATCCACGCGCTGGGCGCGTGGCATATCAGCGCGAATTGGGAGGCGAAAGGCGCAACCGCGAATACGACGGATTGGGGCACGGACCGTTACACGGCGCTCGAATTGATTGAAGACGCGCTCAATCTCAAAACCCCCACGGTTTATGACACGGTGGATAAAAAACCCGTCGTCAACGCGCAGTCCACCGAGGCTGCGCGCGAAAAACAGGAGCGCATCAAGGAGCGTTTCAAAGAGTGGGTCTGGTCGGAGGATTCACGGCGGGAACGGCTTTGCCGCCTCTACAACGACACGTTCAATCACACGCGCGTCCGCACGTTCAACGGCGATCACCTGACCTTGCCCGGCGCGAGTGGGGCGATTCAACTTCACGCGCACCAAAAGGCCGGTGTCTGGCGCATTTTGCAGACACCGAACACGCTGCTGGCCCACGTCG
>DATNHI010000158.1:0-25725 GCA_035605035.1 Verrucomicrobiia bacterium | reverse complement strand
AGCACCTTCGCGTTCGGCCCGCCGAGATAGCGGAACAACGGCTGACCCAGCGCGGCGGCGGCGGCTTTGGCGTTCGCAAGTGAAACGGCGAGGATGGCGTTTGCACCAAGCCTGGATTTCGTCTCCGTGCCGTCCAGCTTGAGCATCGTGGCGTCCAGCGTCAATTGATCGAACGGGTCCAGACCGACGAGTTTGGGCGCGATCACGTCGGTCACGTTCTTGACCGCCTTCTGCACACCCTTGCCGAGAAAACGTTTCTTGTCGCCGTCGCGGAGTTCGATGGCTTCATGTTCGCCGGTGCTGGCGCCGCTGGGCACCGCTGCGCGACCAAACGCGCTGCAGCACAGAGTCACGTCCACTTCCACCGTTGGATTACCGCGCGAATCGAGGATTTCGCGCGCCTGAATGGTCTGTATTTTTGCCATAAAATTGAACGGACATGATAAAAGCAACGCGTGGCGAGTCAAGGAAGCGTTGAAACGCAACCTACTCTTTCATCCGCAGTTATGCCGTCGAGTCTCTCCGCTAATAGGTAGCCGCAGTCCGTTACAATTTCCGTCTCAAAATATACTTCTCCGCCTGTCCGATTCAGAATAAGTTTGAAACCAGTGAACCCAATTCAACCCATCACAGCCCGGCCCCGGGAAATCAGCGTGGCCGAGCCGGTCAGTCCGGCGCTCGAACGGGTAAAGCTGATGCTGTTCCAGCCGTTCGACCTCGGCAAATGGTTTGTCATCGGCTTCTGCGCCTGGCTGGCCTGCCTGGGCGAAGGCGGCGGGGGTGGCGGAGGAGGGAATTTCGGCAACAATTTCGGCAATCATTCGCACGAAACCGGGGCCGAGGTTCGTCATGGCCTCGAACAGGCGTGGGGTTATGTCCTGAACCATCTTTATTGGATTGTTCCGGTGGCGTCGTTATTAATCCTGTTGTGTCTGGCGCTGGGACTGCTCATTCTATGGCTGAATTGCCGGGGCAAATTCATGTTCCTGCACTGCGTGGCGCTGAACCAGGCGGAAGTCGTCGAGCCGTGGAATAAATTCGGGCGCGAGGGCAACAGTTTGTTCTGGTTCCGGGTTGTGCTGGGGTTGATCGGGGCGGTCTTGACGCTGCCGCTGCTGGCGACCATCGCCGTCCTGATTCTGCGGATGATTTTTCGGGGGGAACCGGATGTGGGCGGCATTGTGATGGCGGCGGGTCTGGCGCTGGTGTTCTTCGTATTGGCAATAGTTTTCGCGATTCTTCGCAAATTCACGGTGGATTTTGTGGTGCCCATCATGTTTCTGCGTGGCGGGAAATGCTGGGCGGCGTGGAAGGAATTCTATGGCCTGCTCTCAGCCCATCCCGGACAGTTTGCCTTGTATATCCTCTTCCAAATCGTCCTTTCGATGGCCATCGGCGTGCTGGTTTTGTTGGCGATACTCGTGACCTGCTGCGTTGCGGGTTGCCTGATGGCGCTGCCGTACCTGGGCACGGTCCTGCTGTTGCCGGTGCTGATCTTCAAACGGGCGTATCCGCTTTATTATCTCGCGCAGTATGGGCCAGAATACGATGTGTTCCCGCCACCCGCCACACCGCCGATGGCCGGCACATCGCCTTTGCCGGCTTAGGCAACGAATTCACGGTTGCCAGTTCGCAGCCGGTGCAATAGGATTTTCCCCGGCAATGGAGTTTGCCGTCCCTCGACGGGAAAACCGCGCGACTGTTTCGGTGCTGATGACTCCTACGAATGAACAGGCATTCGCAGGGGTTTTTTATGCACGAGAACATCTGGTACATTGCGGCCATCTGGATGGGATTGGCCTTCGCGGCCAGTTTAATTTCCATTCGCGTGGGCATCTCGGTGGCGCTCATCGAAATTCTGGTCGGCGTGGCCGCAGGCAACATTCAATTCAACGGTGGTGAGCATATTCTGCAAACGACGGACTGGACGAACTTTCTTGCCCTGCTCGGCAGCGGTGTGCTCACTTTTCTGGCCGGCGCGGAAATTGACCCGGTTTCCCTGCGCGCCAATCTTCGCGCCAGCATGACGATCGGCGTTCTGTCCTTTTTGCTGCCGTTTCTGGCTGTGTGGGCGTTTGCGCAATTCGTGCTGGGCTGGCCGCTGCATCAGGCGCAAATTGCCGGCATCGCGCTCTCGACCACCTCGGTCGCGGTAGTCTATGCGGTGATGATTGAGGGCGGCTTCGGCGAAACCCCAATGGGCAAAACCATTCTGGCGGCGTGTTTCATTACCGACCTCGGCACCGTCCTGGCGTTGGGCACGCTCTTTGCCGACTTCAACCTGTGGCTGCTCGTTTTTGTGGTGGTCACGGCGGTCATGCTCTGGCTCATGCCCGGCTTGACCCGGTTCATCATCGCCAGACTGGGCGCGACGCGTGTCAGCGAACCCGAGGTGAAGTTCATTTTCCTCGTACTGTTTTTTCTCGGCGGACTCGCGTCCACCGCCAAAAGCGAAGCAGTATTGCCTGCTTACCTCGTCGGCCTGGTCATCGCCGGCGTCTTTCTGCGCGACAAAACTCTCGTCCACCGGATGCGCAGCATTGCGTTCACCATGTTCACGCCGTTTTATTTCATCAAGGCCGGGCTGTTTGTCTCCCTGCCTGCGTTGTGGGCGTCCCTGGGACTGATCGCCATTTTGTTGCTGATAAAAATGGTCACGAAATACGTTGGCGTCTGGCCGTCCACGAAATTCTTTCACATGCGCAACCGCGAGGCCACCTACACGACGCTGCTGATGGCGACCGGCCTGACGTTCGGCACCATCTCCGCACTGTTCGGGCTGCAAAACAAAATTATTGACCAGTCGCAATACACGATTCTGGTCACCGTCGTGATTTTGAGCGCCTTTGTGCCGACGCTGATCGCGCAGAAATTTTTCCAGCCGACGATTGAAACGATGATGGAATGGGGCAAGATTTACAGCGCAAAAATCAACAATAAGAATCCGCGCCCGCCGGCGCAAATTGGAGAGTGAGGCAATCATGCTGCCAATGTTTCGAAAAATTCTGGTGGGATACGACGGCTCGAAAGGCGGCAAGGCCGCGCTGGAGCGCGCCGCCGCCGCCGTCAAACATTACAACGCCCAACTGACCGCGCTCTGGGTGCGGCAGCCGTTGCCGCGGCACGCGGATTTGCCCGGCGAGCCCGAGGGCGAGGCGGAAGCCGCCGCCGATTATTTCGCGGAGCGCAAACGCGAAGTGGCGGAGCTGGCGAAACAACAGGGCATTGACATCGCCTGCGAAAGCCGCGCCGGCCACGCCGCCAAAGTCATCGTGAACTTTGCCAAGGAAGGTGGCTACGATTTGATTGTCATCGGCCACAGCGACCACTCGGAATTGTGGGGCCGTCTGCTCGGTGACACCGCCGACCGCATCAGCGACCACGCGCATTGCAGTGTGTTGATTGTCAAAGGCTGATTTCTCACGGAAAATGAAATCTGCGCTTCCTTTTGTCGGTCGGGAAAAGGAAATCGCGCAATTTCGATGGCTGCGCGCAGAACGCAAACATGCACTCATCGTCGGGCCGGAAGGCGTCGGCAAATCGGCGCTCATTGAACATTTGCGCGGAACGTTGCCGCTTGTCCTTTGCGCGCAATCGGAGACTTTGGGCGAAATTTGCGACAAACTCGAATACGCATTGAATTCGTCCATGCAACCTGCACCGCTCGTCCAACGGAAAAACCGGCTGCTGAAAGTTCTGGCCGAAACCGGCCAAACAGTTGTTTTCGACGGTTTGGGTTGGACGACGCCTAAAATCAGTTCGTTCCTTGAAAGTGCAATGGAACGAGCGCCAGTGTGGATTTGCGCGCGGTCGGAACTCGCACGAAACATCGGCCATTTCTGGCCGCTGCTGGCGCGATTTGAAAAAGTCGAACTGCGGCCATTCCGCTTGTTCGAGACGAAGGCACTGTTGGCTGCCTCCGTTGCCAATGGACAGGTTCCGCCATCGGTGGCGCCGTATGCCCGACAGTTACATCGGCTTTCGGCTGGACTGCCACTGGCGTTGCGTGAACTTCTGGAGCAATTCGCCGCTGACCATTATGATCTGTCCCGGCGCGCCGGTTTGAAATTGCTTGAACTGGATCGCCGCATCAAACATTTGCTCCCAACAGTTGCATGAACCCTGCACTTCCATTGAATGAACCGCAGGAAAGGCGGTTGACTATTGTGCTTGCCCGGCTGGAAGGCGCGTTGCGCAAATTGCGTGACGACGTTTTGCATCCGCCGGACAACTTGCGGCTGACCCGTCACGAAGACCCGATTGATCAGGCGTTGGCCGAACCGCTCGCACTGGCCATCGCCCGCACCCAGGCCCAAGTCGAGCAAATGGCGCGCGATTTGGATTTGCGGGCCGGCACAAATTCGGTTCGCCGCGCGCATCTGGCCGCGCTGGAATTGCTGAATATTGACCTCTACGCCTCGCGGGCGAAAGGATTGCGCGGTTACGGCAAAGTCGCGCCAGCCACCGCCGATTATCTCGAAACCGGACTCACCCGGCTGGAAACCGCATTGGACGAAATCATCCGCCAGTTGCGGGGCGGCAGGCCAAACCCGACAAGCCGCGAACATTGAGTCATGTTTCCACCTGCCGACATTCTGAATCGCGTCACCGCCCTTGCCGACGAATTGATGCTGGCCAATCTCCAGCCACAAATTGCCGCCTGCCGGAATCAGCTTCGCTCCGGCGACGACGGGATTGACGTGGCCGTATTCGGGCGATTCAAAGCCGGCAAAAGTTCGTTTCTGAATCATCTCACCGGACGCGACGTGTTGCCCATCGGCGTCGTGCCGCTTACCGCCGTCATCACGCGATTGCGTTTCGGAGCAAGCGAGCGGTCAAAGGTTTCTTTCCTCGACCGCACGACCCGGGAAATTCCACTCGACGAAATCCACCTCTACGTCGGCGAAAATGAAAACCCCGATAACCGGAAAAAAGTCGCGGCGGTCGAGGTGGAATTGCCCGAACTGAAGCCGTTCGCGCCGCTCCAATTTGTGGACACCCCCGGCCTGGGCAGCGCTTTCGCACACAACACCGAGGCCGCGCTGAATTGGCTGCCAAATGTCGGCGCCGCGCTCGTGGCCGTCAGTTCCGACGCACCGCTTTCGGAGCGCGATCTGGCGCTGCTCGACGAATTGCGCCGCCACACGCCGAAAATTGCCCTGCTGCTCACGAAAGCGGATTTGCTGACGGAACCGCAGCGCGCCGAGGTGCTGGCGTTTGTCCGGCAGCAAATTCGCCAGAAATGGGATACGGACTTGCCGGTCTTTTTCTACTCGGTGCGGCCGGAATGTGCACCGCTCAAATCCGAGCTCGAACAAAATCTTTTGCTGCCGCTCATCCGCAATCGTGGCGAAGCTGCCGACCAAATCGGGCGGCACAAGCTGCTTTCGCTCGTCGGGCGGACGCTGGATTATCTGCGCGTCGCGCTGGCGGCGGCGACCCAGGCGGAATCCTCGCGCGCCGCGTTGCGTGAAAAATTGGCGGACGAGCGCCGTCAGTTCGATTTGTTCCGTGAAGAACTACAGGTGCTCTCGCGCAAGTGGTCGGCAGAGGCGCTGAATCAGTCCCTGCTCAAATTGAAACCTCGACAAGAAGCCTTGCAGGGACAAATCACAACCGGGTTGCAGGCACAACTTCCGCAATGGCCGTCGCGTCTGCCGCCGCTGTTGCGGACCTGGCGCGAATGGCTGCAAACGATCCTGAACCGCGAACTCACTGAAATTTCGAGCGCGGAAAAGGCTACGTTCCTTGAACCGCTAAAGCGCGTGGAGCAACACTTGATGCGGACGCTTCAAGCCCTACAACACCGGCTCGCCGGACACGTCCAAGCCGCGCTCGGCGTCACGCTCGCGCCACACGATATTATTCTCGAAATCCCCGAACCTTCCGCGCCGCCCATTGACGTCGGTTACGTGGACGCAGCTTTCAGCCTCATCAGTCCGGTCATACCGATGAGCGTGTTCCGTCCGGCCATTGAGCGCTCGTTGCTGCGGAAATCGCGTTGGGAAACCGGGAAAAATCTTTCGCGCCTCGCTTCCAACTGGCGCGACCGCGTGGCCAAAGGCAGCAGCGAGCTAACCCGGCAGGCCGAGCAGCAGGCGCTGGACGAGTTGGCCGCGCTCGAACACACGGTGGCGCAAACCGCCTCCAAAGCGCCCGAATTGAGACAAGCCATTGAGGAGTTGGAACAGTTCCAGGAGCGATTGCATGGATAATTTACGATTTGCGATTTACGCGGTTCGACTGAAACCGGCGTGCTTGTAAATCATAAATCTGGAATCGTAAATCCCAAAGACGGTTCGCTGCTGCGGTTGATTCCGGCGGCGAGTTCATCATGGGTTCAACGCCGGACCAGATTGAAGCCGCGCGGCTGAGTCGAGATCGTTGAGTCACCTGGGCAATCAGATCAGTGCCGGCAGAAGGGCGTAAAACTCCGTCGCTCGAACCAGGTCTGCCAGCGGCACCTGGTCAAGCACGCTGTGAGCAGTGGTTTCGTCCCCGGCCGCAAAGATGATGGTCGGGATGTTGGCCTTGCCCATCCAGAACGTGCCGTTGGTCGAGAAGTTCAGCTTGCCGCTCCTTGGCGTCCCGCCCCACAGCATTTGGGCTGCCTTCAGGCCGGCTTGGACCAAAGGGTGGTCTTCGCCAAGCGCCCAGGCCGGGAAAAATTTCTCCACCGGATAGACGAAGCCGGTGTAGCTGGGTGTGTCGTAGTGAAGCATTTCGACGCGGATCCGACCGCGCTGGCTCTGCGGGATCACCGCCTCGACCTGGGCGATCGCTTCCTCTTTTGTCTCCCCGAAGGTCAGCCGGCGGTCAACGTAGATCATGCATTCGTCCGGAACGGCATTGATTGATGGCGTCTGACACTCGATCTTGCTAACCGTGATTCGGCCCTGGCCCAGGAAGGCATCGGTATGGAGGCGGTCATTGAGTTGCTCGATGCCAGCGACAATCGGCAGCATCTTGTAAATCGCATTGTCGCCGAGTTGATTTGAAGCGGCATGAATTGAGCGTCCTTTGGCGGTTACTTTCAATTCCACCCGCCCCTTGTGGCCGCGATATACATTCATCTCGGTCGGTTCGCCAACGACGACGTAATCTGGCCGGAGGCCCTCGCTCTCGACCAACGCCTGGCAGGCCAGCCCATCACAGTCTTCTTCCATGTTGCCGAAGTAATACACCGTGAAGCCATCCAGCAGACCGAGGTCTTTGGCCAAGGCGATGCCGTAGAGCATGCCCGGTGTGGATTGCTTCTCATCCCCGGCCCCACGAGCAAACAGGATCCCGTTCTCGACCTTGCCTTGAAACGGGTCCCAACCCCAGGCCGACCGGTCGCCGACATCCACGGTGTCAATATGCGAATCATACAGCAAAATTCTCTTCCCACTCCCCAACCGGCCGAGGACGTTGCCCATGCGATCAAAGTGAACGTCCTCAAAGCCCAGCCGCGCCATTTCTTCCATGATGCGTTTGCCAACCTCCCCAATCCGGCCCATCACACTGGGGATCGCGCAGATTTCCCGCATGAAGCGGATGATCGAGTCCCGCCGCCCAGCCACGCGAGCTTGAATGCGCGGGACAATTTCGGTTTTGAGGTCTGTCTTCATGTTCGTTCAATAACGGATGCAAAATCCTGAATGTGACACCGGCGGGGCGCGGAGCAAGGGAAAGCCGATGCCCTTTCACAAGCGTGGGCCGAGTGTATTGAGCGGGCTTCTGACCGTCAAGTGCGGCATGACTGACTGGCAGACAGACACGACAATGATGCGCAATATTGGCAGCGGACTTTCCCGTGTCGAAAGGGAAAAATGCCGGAAACTTTTCAGAATCGAGCAAAAACCAACCAGAGGCGAGATTATGGCACGCGTTATACGAAGCCGACTCGTTCAGGCGTCGAATCCCGAACCCGGCACTTCGCCGGTCAAGAAGATAAAGCAGGCGATGATCGAGAAGCATGTGAACCCCATCGCTGCCATCAATTACAAGGCACAATGCGCCGCGGTAGCCGGAAGTCAACTGGTTGTCAGGGGGCGAAATGAATGCTGGCGCAAACACAATCCAACGCGCCGCGATTGCGTCAAATCATTGCGGACTTGGAAAACGGCGCGCCCGCGGCCACCATCAGGGGTGTGAACGAATTGCCCAATCAAATCACGACCTTGTTGAAAAGCGGCGGGAACCGCGAAGTCGTCTTGGAACAGGTGCTACGCGAAGCGCTCAAACGTTTCCGTTCTGAAACCGGAACGATTCACTTTTTGGATCCAGAAATGCAACTGCTTCATCTCGCGGCACAAGTCGGCTTGCCACCGCAAATGCTTGAAGTCGTCAAAACCATTCCTGTCGGCAAAGGCATCGCCGGACAAGTCATCGCGCAAGGCCGGCCCGTGACGGTCTGCAATTTGCAGACCGACACCAGCGGCGTGGCCAGGCCCGGTGCGAAGCAAACCGGTGTCGGCGGCGCGCTCTGCGTGCCGCTTCGCCACGGCGACAAAATTGCAGGAACTTTCGGGGTGGGCACACTTCGCCAATACCAGTACACGGAGGAAGAAACCCGCGCGTTGGAGGAAATCGCCCGGCATATCGGCGAATGGTTGAACCGCTGAATGCACGTTCCTGCGAAATCAACCGCGCCCGTCCGCCGCGGCAATTCTCTCCCGGCCCGGAATTTCGCCTCCGGTGTGCCAAATTGAAATGAACGGCAAAAACCCAGCCGGTCAAAAACGTTTGGCGCTTCGATTCGTCGTCGCCATCGGCATCGTCAGCTTGTTCGCCGACATGACTTACGAAGGCGCGCGCGGCATCACCGGGCCGTTTCTGTTTTCGCTCGGCGCGAGTGCGCCGATTGTCGGCTTCGTCGCCGGATTTGGCGAACTCGCCGGCTACGGTTTGCGCTCCATCTTTGGTTATTTCGCCGATAAAACACACAAATACTGGAGCTTCATTTTTGCCGGTTACGCGATCAATTTGCTGGCCGTTCCGGCGCTCGCGCTCGCGGGAAATTGGCCGGTGGCCGCGGCGCTGATGATTGCCGAACGCACCGGCCGCGCCATCCGGCGTCCGGCGGTTGAAGCGATGCTATCGCATGCGGGCAGTCAGGTCGGCCGCGGCTTCGCCTTTGGCTTGCATGAGGCGCTCGACCAGACCGGCGCGACCATCGGTCCGCTCATCACGGCGCTGGTTTTATTCCTGCGCGGCGGCTATCACCATGCCTTTGCCGTGCTGCTCCTCTCCGCGCTGCTCAGTCTGGCCACGCTCGCCGTCACGCGCATCTTTTATCCGCGTCCGCACGAACTGGAAAAACGCGCGCCCGTTATTTTAAAAACGAAAGGATTTTCACAATCGTATTGGCTCTATGCCGTCGCAGGCATGTTGATCGCCGCGGGTTTTGCGGATTTTTCGCTGGTCGCGTTCCATTTCCAAAAAGCGAATGTCGTTCCGCCCGGTCTCGTGCCGGTGCTGTATTCGGCGGCCATGGTCACCGGTGCAATTGCCTCGCTGATCTTTGGGAAACTGCTGGATAAAATCGGATTGCCCATTGTCCTGTTCGCATTTTTTCTCGGCGCATTGTTTGCGCCGTGCGTTTTTCTCGGCGGATTTCTGTTCGCCTGGCTCGGAATGATTTTGTGGGGACTCGGCACGGGCGCGCAGGATTCACTCCTCAAAGCGGTTCTGTCCGGGGTCGTTCCGGCGGACAAACGCAGCACGGCCTTTGGCGTTTTCGATACGGCCTATGGCCTCGCGTGGTTTGCGGGCAGCGCCGCGATGGGTCTGCTTTACGACAAATCCATCTTTGCCGTTGTCATTTTTTCCGTTGCGCTGCAATTGGCCGCCCTGCCGGTTTTTGTTCTGGCGCGGCGGGCGGCGAAATAAAGCGTTACGCCGGCAACCTGGCAGAAATGACCCCGTTTTGCGTTGTTGATTATCGGGCAGCTTCCGCGCGTCGCGATGATTCAAAATTGAATTGTCCGCCCGCCAGCTTCGCGGCAAACTTCGTGTTCTATGCAGCAGGTGAACCTCGGAATGATTGGCGGCGGCACCGTGGGCAGCGGCGTGTTTCACGCCCTTCAGCTCAACGGCGAGCTTATGGCTTCGCGCATCGGCGTTAAGGTCACCATCCGCAAAGTTGCGGCGAAGGCGTTCGATGAGCCGCGTCCGTATCCCATCCCGCGTTCGTTGCTGACCACGGATTGGCAGAGTGTCATCGCCGACCCACAAGTGCACATCGTCGCCGAACTGGTCGGCGGCACCACCATCGCCCGGACGATGATTCTAGCCGCGCTCAAGCTGGGCAAACCGGTCATCACCGCGAACAAAGCCTTGCTCTCCGCGCATGGCGAGGAGCTCTTTGCCGCGGCTAAAAAATACGGCACGAACCTCTATTATGAGGCCAGCGTTTGCGGCGGCATTCCCATCATCAAATCGCTCCGCGAGGGTTTTGTCGGCAACCGCATCAACGCCCTTTACGGCATCGTCAACGGCACCTGCAATTACATCCTCACCCGGATGAAGCTCGAAGGCGCAGACTTCGCCGCCGTGCTCGCCGACGCGCAAAAGCAGGGTTACGCCGAAACGCCGCCCGATCTCGACATTGACGGCTGGGATTCGCAGCACAAGATCGGCATCCTGGCCTCGCTCGCGCACGGGTTCTGGGTGAACCCGAACAAAATCCACGTCGAAGGCATCCGGCACATCTCGGCGATGGACATCAAATTTGCCAGCGAACTTGGCTACACCATAAAGCTGCTTGGAATCGTCAAACGAATTGACGATTTACGATTGACGATTGACGCTTCAAGCAAAAAATCGGCACGTAAATCGTCAATCGCAAATCGTAAATGCAGAGTGCAGGTTTCCGTTTATCCGACGCTGATTCCGAATTCGCACGTCCTGGCCAGCGTGAACCATGTTTTCAACGCCGTGTTCGTCCGCGGTGACATCGTTGGCGACACGCTGTTTTACGGACGCGGCGCCGGCAAAGACGCCACCGCCAGCGCGGTGTTGAGCGATCTGGCGGACGCGGCCCTGGATTTGAAATTCGGCACGAAACATCGCGTGCCGCCGTTTGTGCCGCACGAATGCGCCGGTGCGGTCGTGCCGATTGAAGACGTCGTCTCGCAATATTTTGTGCGGCTTGATGTCGTTGATCGGCCCGGCGTGCTGGCGAAGATCGCGGCCATTTTCGGCCAATCAAAAATCGGTATTTCATCCGTGATTCAACCCGAAGGCCACGAAGGCAAAAGCGTGCCATTGATTTTCATGTTGCACTACGCGACCAATGGCGCGGTGGCCGGCGCCCTGAAGAAAATCGGCAAACTCCCCGTCATCAAAAGCAAGCCCGTGATGCTGCGTGTGGAAAATTTTGAATGACCCGAATGTTTGAGAGAAAACGGCCATGGCCTTGATCGTCCAAAAATACGGCGGCACCTCGGTTGGCAACCCGGATCGCATCAAAAACGTCGCGGCGCGGGTGGCGAAATACTGCGCCCAAGGCGACCAGATCGTCGTCGTCGTCTCGGCGATGAGCGGGGTGACGGATGGTTTGATCAAACTGGCCAAGGAAATCATGCCGTTGCCCAGCGAACGCGAGATGGACGTGTTGCTGGCCACCGGCGAACAGCAAACCATCGCCCTGACCGCCATTGCCTTGCACGCGCTGAACGTTCCTGCCGCGTCGCTCACGGGCGCGCAGGCGGGCATCGTCACCGACGTGGTCCATACCAAGGCGAAGATCCACGACATTTCACCAAAAAAAGTTCGCGAGCTTTTGAAGCAGGGCAACGTCGTCATCGTCGCCGGGTTTCAAGGCGAAACGCCGGAAGGCCAGATTACGACGCTCGGCCGCGGCGGTTCGGATTTGACGGCCATCGCGCTGGCCGCCGCGCTCAAGGCCGATCTCTGCCAGATTTACACCGACGTGGATGGCGTCTATACCGCCGACCCGCGCATCGTGCCGGACGCGCAGAAGCTCCCGGAGATTTCCTACGACGAAATGCTCGAACTGGCGAGCCTCGGCGCCAAGGTGATGCAGAGCCGCTCGGTGGAATTTGCCAAAAAATTTGGCGTCGTTTTTGAAGTTCGCTCCAGCCTGAATGACAACCCCGGAACCATCGTGAAAGAAGAAACCAAAAGCATGGAAGGCGTCGTCGTGCGCGGCGTTTCGCTCGACAAAAACCAGGCCAAAATCACCCTCGTCGGCGTGCCGGACAAGCCCGGCGTGGCCGCGCGCATTTTCAAGGCGCTCGGCGACGCGACCGTGAACGTGGACATGATCGTCCAGAACATCAGCCACGGTTCCGGCGCGCCGGCGACCGACCTGTCGTTCACCACCGACAAGCCGGATTTGCTCAAGGCGCAAAAGGTGATTGACGGTTTGAGAAAGGAGCTCGGTTTCCGCGACGTTATTGCCACGGAAAAAATCGGGAAGCTGTCCATCGTCGGCGTCGGCATGAAAAGCCACACCGGCGTGGCAGGAAAATTATTTGAAACGCTGGCGAACGCCGGTGTGAACATTGACATGATTTCGACGAGTGAAATCAAAATCTCCGTCGTGATTGACCTGACCAAGGGCGAAGCGGCGATGAAGGCGGTCCATGCGGCGTTCATTGGCGGCTAGGCCGGGATGACCGGTACCCCAGCCATGAGCGACCCGAACCGGATTCAACCGAAACCGGACGCTGCTGCATGGCCGACGGGGCGGAGTTTTTTGTTGCTGCTCGCGGCAGCCCTGATTGTCGCATTCCCCAAAGTCGTGCTTGGCTTGCACACCTTCTTTTACCGGGACTTCGCCGCCTGTTGTTATCCTCTAAATTTTTACAGCCGCGACGCTTTCCTGCACGGGCAACTGCCGCTCTGGAATCCCTACTCCGAATGCGGTCTGCCGCATCTGGCGCAACTGGGCCAATGGTATCCGCCGGTTCTCTTGGCGTTGTTCCTGCCGATGCCCTGGGGCATCCAGCACATTGAAGCCCGGGCAGACCGGAAGACAGACCTGCGGTTGGTCTCCATTCTGGCAACCCTGTTATTGCTCATGCTGGCGCTGGTCTGGGTCGCCGGAAAATATCCGTTCCCGGACGACCAATGGAATCTGACCGCTTGGAACACTTTCTGGCGGGCGATTTTAATGCTGGTGCTGGCGGGCGGGATCCTTTTGCTGCCGAGACTCCAAAACAGCGCGGCGCGAATGGCCGTTCAATTGATTGTGCTGGCCGTGTTGCCGCTCGTTGCGTTGACGCACAGCCCCGGGATTGCGCCGACCTTGCCCGGCACGGTTCTCGCTCCGGGACTGTGGCAGGCCAGTGGCAGACCGCCACCACCAAAACTTGGCGAAGGGCGAGTCATGATCAGTCCCGACGCCGAACAGCGCTTCCTTTACAGCCGGGTGCCGGATTTCGAACCGGATTTAACAGACAAAAGGCTCGCTGAATGGTATAATTTTAACCTGTTGGACCACGTTCCCAAAGTCAACGGCGCAATCCCGCTGCATTCGGCATATTTTGATTTGATCGAACAGCGCCTGTATTACACGTCCGGTTCGCATTTTGGACAGGGACTGCTGGATTTTCTTTCGGTCGCGTGGTTTTCCGCTTCGGACAATCCGGCGCAATGGCTGGCGCGGACCAATTTTCTTTCTCTCATTACCGCCGGCCAAAAACCCGCTTTTGCCGACGATGAAATATCCTTGTCCGCCATCACCGCCAGTGATTTTGATCCGTGCAAAGTCGTTTATTTGCCCGAATCGGAACGTTCAAGGGTCGCCGTCACGAATCAAACTCTTGGCACTCCAACCAATGCGCGCTTCGGCCTGAATCGGGTCGAAGCGGATGTGAACGCCGCCGCGCCGAGTCTTGTCGTACTGTCACAGTGTTATTATCATCTGTGGCGCGCGTTTGTGGACGGCAGGCCCGTGCCGCTGCTGCGCGCCAATCTGGCGTTTCAAGCCGTCGGAGTTCCTGCCGGAACGCATCACGTCAAATTGATTTACCGCGATCCGGATCTGGAAACCGGCACGATCATTTCGGCGCTTTCGCTGGCCGCTGGCGGTTTGATTTGGCTGCGGGTTCCCAAATAATTCCGTGTTGGCATTTGAATTGTCCTATTCACTTGCCGGAAGCGAATGAAAATTTGTTCATACTGCGGAGAGCGATGCGCCGATAATGCGACCGTGTGCCCGTTTGACGGGCAGCCGGTGGTAGATCCGCAGGAACGACAAAACAAAACTGCGGCCGCTCCGCAAACTGCCCGGCCTGCTTTTGATGTCAGGCTGATCGCTCCCATCTTGTCCGCAGGCACCTACCGGGTTTTTGTCGAACGCAGCGACTTGATTTTCATTCGGATGGAAGGCGGCTCAAAGTCCATTCTGGCGGCCGCGGCGCCTTTGCTGGGTCCGTTGGGCGGCGTCATCCCGTTGGTCCAGTGGCTGTTCACCAGAAGAAAAACCCGGGCGAAAAGGCAGCGCCTGGAAGCGGATGAACCGGAGGAATTGCTGCGCGAAAGCGAAGCCAATTTCAAGCTGAATCTGGCCGAAATTCGCGACGCCGCCATTGAAGCCCCGACTGTTTTTGCCGCCAGCGGAAAGGCCGGCCGATTGAATTTGGTGGTGCGGCACGGAGAAAAAATCAGGTGTGAATTTGTAAACGCCAACGCAATGATGGCGGCGATTCATCTGCTCATGCCGCTGTTGAGTTCAACTTTGAAGGTGAACGTGGAATGGAACGGTGAAAAACAGCGGTTTGAAAAGAAGAAAAAGGATTTGACCCGCTGATACCAGGCGGTTATTGTTTACCCCGTGAATCGCAATTTGAATCTGAACCTGTTGCTGAACGCGCTGCGGTTGTGCCGCGCGGCGGTCGGGTTCTGATGGTTTCACAAGATTTATCGAACCCCATCGCCAAACCCGGCGGTGGGGTTTTTGTTTTGCCAAACGGAAGCGCCACTGCCACAACTGAAAGACAACATGCATAAGAATTCGTCGAAAAAATACCGCCCGTTCCCGCCGGTCAGCCTGCCCGACCGGCAGTGGCCGGACCGCGTGCTCACGCGCGCGCCTGTCTGGTGCAGCGTGGATTTGCGCGACGGCAACCAGGCGCTCGCTGTGCCCATGAACGTCAGCCAGAAACTTGAGTTGTTTCAGACGCTCGTGAAAATCGGCTTCAAGGAAATCGAAGTCGGGTTCCCCTCCGCCTCGAACACCGAATTCGCTTTCAATCGCCGGCTCATCGAGGAAAACCGCGCGCCCGCCGACGTGTGGTTGCAGGTCCTCGTCCAGGCGCGTGAGGATTTGATCGAGCGCACGGTGGAATCGCTGGCCGGCGCCAAAAAGGCCATCATCCACCTCTACAATTCCACTTCGCCCGCCCAACGCCGCATCGTGTTTGGCATGTCAAAGCGCGAAATCATCCAGGTGGCGGCGCGCGGCGCGACCTGGATCAAGGAGCGTTTGCCGCGGCTCAAAGGCACCGAAGTCATGCTCCAGTATTCACCGGAAAGTTTCTCGGCCACCGAAGTTGAATTTGCCAAGGAAATTTCCGAAGCGGTCATGGACATCTGGCAGCCGACGCCAAAACGGAAAATGATTTTGAATCTGCCCGACACCGTTGAGGTGGCGATGCCGAATGTCTATGCCGACCAGATTGAATGGGTTTGCCGGAACATCAAAAACCGTGAGTCGCTCATCGTCAGCGTCCATACGCACAATGATCGGAACACGGGCGTGGCGGCGACGGAACTCGGTTTGCTCGCCGGCGCCGAACGCGTCGAGGGCACGCTTTTCGGCAACGGCGAACGCACCGGCAACCTGGATATCGTCACCGTCGCGCTCAACCTTTACCAGCACGGCATTGATCCCAGACTCGATTTCACCGACCTGAATTCCATCATCGAAGTTTATGAACGTTGCACGGGCATGACGGTGCCCCCGCGCCAGCCTTACGCCGGCGAACTCGTCTTTACCGCGTTCAGCGGCTCGCATCAGGACGCGATCCGAAAAGGCCTGAACGAATGGAAGAATGACCGCCAGACAAGTTGGGATGTACCGTATCTTACGATTGATCCGACGGACATCGGACGCGAATACCGCGAGGTCATCCGCGTCAACAGCCAGTCCGGCAAGGGCGGCGTGGCGTATTTGCTCGAGAGCCAGTTTGGCATCGAATTGCCCAAGGAAATGCAGCGCGAGTTCGGGCCGATCGCGAACGACGCGGTGGACAAGCTCGGCCGCGAAGTCAGCGCCGCCGAGTTGAAGCAGATGTTCTGGCGCGAATACATCGAGCGCGTCACACCCTGGCAGCTCAAGACATTTGAAACCGAAAGCAAAAGCGGCGTCGTCCGCTGTCGCGCGAAATTGCTGCGCAAGGGCAAGCCGGTGGAAATTTCCGGCGAAGGCAACGGCCCGCTCGCCGCGCTGGTCCACGGATTTGGCAAAGTCGGCGTGCCGCGTTTTGAAATCACGGCGTACAGCGAACACGCCTTGAGCTCCGGCGAAGAGGCCGCCGCCATTGCCTACATTCAAATCAAACACGCGAACGGCCAAACGCGCTGGGGCGCGGGCGTGGACACCAACATCGAGCTGGCGTCCGTGCGCGCCGTGGTCAGCGCGCTGAACCGGTCCTGAGCCTGGTTCAAAGGCGAAGAAATCCTGCTCGTCAAAGACCCGCGAACTGTTTACCCTTGCCGGAAGTTATGAAATTGGACCGGACAGTTTCTTTTATGGCGGCAGGATGGTTTTTCTTCGGCACAATCGTTTTTGCCGCCGGGCAGCCTGCCAGCAACGCCATCGTGACGACCCCGCCGGTTTATGTGCCGGACCTCTCGCATGCCAATGGCCCATTGCCGGACGGCGTTCTTGCCTGGGATGCGCTTACGAAATCAGCGGACGCCTCCGCCGATCAACAACAGGCGCATTTCGTCTTCAGTTTTACGAACGTCTCATCGGAGAACATCGTCATTTTGGGCGCGCATGGGTCGTGCCATTGCACCGTGACGGAATTGCCGCCAGTGCCGTGGATCATTCCCCCCGGCACCAACGGCCAGATTGGCGCAACGGTTAACCTCGCGGGCGGGAGCGGCACACTTTTTAAAACCGTCATCGTGTCCACGGACAAGGGAACCAGAACCCTCGTGCTGCGCATCAACATCCTGCCGCCCGTGATTCCCACCTTGACCGAGGAGGAGCGCGCCCGGGATCTGGCGGCGGCAAGAATTGACCGGCAGGCTGTTTTTCGCGGCGATTGCGCCAAGTGCCATGCAAACAATATTCAGGGCAAATACGGCAAGCCGCTTTATGATTCGATTTGTGGCATCTGTCACGACGCCGAGCACCGCGCCACCATGGTGCCGGATTTGCACAATCTCAAAACGCCGACCAACGACGAATTCTGGCGCACGTGGATCGCCCACGGCAAACCCGGTTCGCTCATGCCCGCGTTTGCCACCAGCGATGGCGGTCCGCTCGCAGACATTCAAATTCGTTCACTCGCCACCTATTTGGACGCGGTAATTCGAGCACAAGTACCTGTGAATAAGTAACTTCTGTTCACATCGCCGATTCTTCCGTTTTTTTGTTGCCAAATGGGACACAACTGTCTAATATTTAGGCAGTAACAGTAATTTAGTGTCACTAACCAGTCGTAAATAGGGAAGTTATGGCAACTGCAGTGCCCTTCAAAACGCGTGTGCGTTCGATTTCCTGTTTTCTCAAAGATTGCCGGTGGCGCATAACGTGGTCATGGTTTTTCCAACAATGCCGGGCGGTGCTGGTTCTGACGGTTGCAGGCACATTGAGCTATCTGTTCATCAGTCATTATATTTTCCAGGCGGTCCGTGTGGTGGGGCCCAGCATGTATCCTACACTGGCGAACTCGGGATGTTATTGGCTGAACCGGTTTGCGTACGTGGTCAGCGAACCCAAACAGGATGACATCGTGGCACTCAAAGACCCGCAGGACAGTACACCGGTCGTCAAACGCATTATCGCCACGCCCGAGCAATCCATTTACCTCAAAGACGGCAAAGTTTACGTTGACGGCCATTTGCTCAGTGAGCCTTACCTTTCGGCCGGGACGCCAACTTACGCCTACGAGAAGAGCGCGGATGAATTCTTTTGCATCGGTAAGGACGAATTCTTTGTCATGGGTGATAATCGCAACAACAGCATGGACAGCCGCACGTTTGGGGCCGTCCCGCGTCAGAACATCCTTGGCAAGGTGATGGAATAGTTTGCAGCCCCCGCGTTAGATTCAGAACGGAACCCGGCGGTCCTGCCTTGCGTCAGGCGCCAGGAGCGTTAAGCTGTCAACCATGACAGTGAAATTGGTTGACGTGACAAACCACACGCGCATAGGTACGGTCGGTGAACGCGTTTTGAGCGGCGGGAGAATTTCTCGCGAAGAAGCGCTGTGGCTCTTCAATCTCGAAGATTCCGCGGATATTTTTGATTTGCTGTCCTGGGCCAACCGCATTCGCGAAAAATTCAAGGGCAACAAGATTCATCTCTGTTCCATTGTCAACGCCAAGGCCGGCGCGTGCTCGGAAAATTGCCGCTTCTGCTCCCAATCCTCGTTTTACCAGACCGGTTCGCCGAAATACGGCTTCGTGGATCCCGGGCCGGTGGCGGAAGCCGCCGACGAAGCGAACCGAAACGGCGTCACCGCGGTCGGCCTCGTCGCCGCGTGGAAAGGGTTGAACGAAGGCCCGCTGCTCGATGAGGTTTGCGACCGCGTCCGCGAATTGAAGGCCGGCGGCAAGACGCGGCCCGATGTTTCGCTCGGCATCATCAAATCGCAAAAGGTCGCCGACCGTTTGAAGGAAGCGGGCGTCGAATGTTACGGACACAACCTGGAAAGCTCGCGCCGCTTTTTCCCGCAGACCTGCACCACCCACACCTACGACGACCGCCTCGAAACCATCGGCTACCTGAAAAAAGCCGGCATCAAGATTTGTTCTGGCGGCATCATCGGCATGGGCGAGACGCGCGGGGACCGATGCGACCTCGCGTTTGCATTGAAAGAAATTGGCGCGAACGTTGTGCCTGTCAACATCCTCAACCCCATTCCCGGCACGCCGTTTGAAAAAAACCCGCCGTTACCCGTGCTGGAAATATTGAAGACCATCGCGTGCTTCCGTTTCATTTTGCCGCGGCAGGAAATCATGATTGCCGGCGGACGCACGGTGAACTTGCGCGACGCGCAAAGCATGATTTTCATGGCCGGCGCGAGCGCGCTGATGGTCGGCAACTATCTTACCACGCTGAACCAGCCGGTCGAGAAAGATTTGCAGATGCTCAAAGACCTTGGCCTCGATCCAAGCTGGGACAAACACGGTTTCAGCGATCAGAAAGAAACACCGATGCATCGGGACTGCGGAAAAGAAAATTGCGAAACGGAATCAGTAGCGCAACCATAGGCAATCCGTAATTGGAAAGCCGATGAAATTTGAACTCGAACCACATAATCGGAATGTTCCCGAGAACGAGTTACTTGCTGATCTAAAGCGCGTGGCTGAAGAACTTCGCAAGACCAGCGTTACAATTGACGAATATGTATCAGTGAAATTGGTTTTCCCAGCGCCGTAGGCGCAACATCTTTGTAGAATCACAAACCAAAAATTCACCAGCCCCGTCGGGGCGGCATATTCGGTGGGGCGAGGCTACTGGCGAGCCGGCTCGCGAGGACGCTCGCCCCACCAAAATTGAATCCGTGTTAATTCGTGGAATTCGTGTCAAAATTTCCCCGCAAGAATCGGGTGGGAGCGGCCAACGTCTCGTGGCAAAGTGAGGACATGAATGATTACGGACGCATCGCCCAGGTCATCCGTTTTCTGGATGAGCGCCACGTCGAGCAGCCTGATTTGGCGACTCTGGCCGGGTGCGCAGGCTTGAGCCGGTTCCATTTTCATCGCCTCTTCTCGACGTGGGCAGGCGTCACACCCAAGGATTTTCTGCAGTGCCTCACGCTCGCGCACGCGAAGGAGTTGCTCCGCGCCGGCGAAAGCATTCTGGACGCCGCGCTGGAATCCGGTCTTTCCGGGCCGGGACGATTACATGATCTTTGCGTGAACCTCGAAGCCGCGTCACCCGGCGAATGGAAAGCCGGCGGCGCGGGCTGGACGATTTCGTTCGGCTTCGCGGAAAGTCCGTTCGGAAAGTGTTTGATTGCTGAAAGCCCGCGCGGCGTCTGCCATCTATCGTTCGTCGAAACTGAAAATGCGAAAGCAGCCATTGCCGAATTACAAAACGAATGGCCAAAAGCGAAATGGAAACGCGATGATTCCGTAGCAACTGAATTGGCCGGAAAAATATTCTCCCTCTCCTCCCAAAAGGAGGAGAGGGCCGGGGTGAGGAGGCATCAATTCAAATCCCCTTGCCCTGACCCTCTCCCCGCTTGGGCGGGGCGAGGGAGTGAGCCAGATCGTCCGTCCGACTCTCATTCGCAACCCGCGTTGCGCGCGTTCGTCCGTGGCACGCCATTTCAAGTGCGCGTCTGGCGGGCGTTGCTGCAAGTCGAACCCGGCATGCTCACCAGCTACGGACGATTGGCCGGCGCCATTGGCAAACCCGCCGCCGCGCGCGCGGTGGGCGCTGCTGTCGGCCAAAATCCGCTGGCATTTCTTATCCCATGCCATCGCGTGATTCGCGAGACAGGCGTGATGGGAGATTATCATTGGGGACAAATCCGCAAACGCGCGATGATTGCGTGGGAGAGTTCGCCACGTTTCTCTGGTGTTTTAGCCGCGGCACACCGATGAGCGGATAAAACTTCTTTGCGTTTTTTCGTCTTTGCGTGAAATTCCCCGCGTGGAAAGGCTTGGCAAAAATCACGGCGGCTACCACGGCGACACGATTGACATTCGCGCCGTGCTGCGCGATGTCGAAATCGCCGCACCGACGCACGGCTGGACATCCGAAACGTTTGGCGGGCAGGGTGAATTCAACCTGCTCGCTTTCCACCGCCAGCCACTCTCAACGCTCAACCCCTTGGCGCGGCGAAGCGAAGCGAAGACGGCTCAACCCTCAGCCAGGATTTACTTGAGCACCGGCATCCACGGTGATGAGCCGGCCGGCCCGCTTGCCGGGCTGAGATTGCTTCAGGAAAACAAATGGCCGGCGAGCGCGGAACTTTGGTTCTGTCCGTGCCTGAATCCGGTCGGCTTTGCGCTGAATCGGCGTGAGAATGCCGACGGCAAGGATTTGAACCGCGACTACCGGCATTTGGAAACCGCCGAGGTCCGCGCGCACATTGCCTGGCTGGAGCGCCAGCCGCGATTTGATTTGTATCTCTGTCTCCACGAAGATTGGGAGTCGCACGGTTTTTATCTCTACGAACAGAACCCCGATGGCAAATCGTCCTTTGCAGAGACCATGGTCAACGCCGTTCAAAAAATTTGCCCGATTGACCCGTCGGAAATCATCGAAGATCGTCCGGCAAAAGACGGCATCATCCGCCCGAACCTCGACCCGCGCACGCGCCCGCAGTGGGCTGAGGCGTTTTATCTGATCGTGAACAAGTCCCGGCTCGGCTACACGCTCGAAGCCCCATCGGATTTTCCGATGGCCACACGAGTGGATGCCCTGGTGACCGGAGTGAATGCGGTGATGAAATTACTCGCGTAGCGGCGTCCCGGAAGAGCGCGGTAAATTTATCCAAACAATTTTTGCGGCGGTGTGCCGACTCGCCGCTACGAATTCACTTCCCTGCCGCATCCCGCCGCTTCAGCCATTCGTCGCCCAGACTGGAAAGCGTCTTGGCTTTCAAGAGCCGATTCGCCAGCGGAAAGACGATGCGTTCTTCCTTGTCGAAATGTTCGCGCGAGCGCAGCACGGCCCGCAGCAGGAGGTCGCGCGCCTGTTTCGGCCCGCGCGCCTTTTGCACCTCTGCCAGTTGGGCGTCAATCTCCTCGTGTTCTTCGTGAAAGGTCTCGCTCTGGCCGATTTGCTCCAGGCAATGTTCCAGCGGACCCATGAGCAGGTCGTCCTCGGTATTGGCGTGGGGACGCATGAGCGCGTCCAGCGTGGCGGACAGCGATTTGACCTCCGCCAGCGTCTTAAGCCGCGGCAGAGTTTTTTCGATATGATCGAATAAGTTGTGGAACACGACGTGTTCCGCCACCAAAATTTCTGTGATTTTCATGGTCTGGACTGAATTTTCTCGTCCGCCTCTCAGAATCACGCCGACCTCGCCAATCCACTAACCGTTTATTGGCATTTTCTTGGCCCGATCGGGCCGTACGCCGGTCTTTACGGAAGTTTGAGACGATAAAACTGCTGCGGCGCGCCCGCCGGGATGGCATTGGTAAAGGCGCAATTGCCGGACAGGTCAGACTTGTTCGTCGCAATACACGTCCATTGCGACAGTGCAAGCGCAAGGTCGGTCGCGGCGATGAGATAATTCGTCCGGTTCGCCCAGCCGCTGGCGGTGAAAACCAGATTCGCCCCGGACGACATCACTGTGAGCGGCGGCGCATCCGTCGGGCCGAACTCGAACGCACCTAAACCCGGGGCGGTGCCATAGAACGCAAATCCGAGGTTCGTTCCCGCGTCGATGCAATCGCTCGTATTGGTCAGCCGCGCGAAAGCGATAGACGGCAAATCACCGCTCGGCTGGCGCGGCGCGGTCAACAAGCTCTCATCCAGCGTCACAAAATCATTCGACGTCACTGTCGGCGGCAATGTGAAATTCGCGCGCAGAATTGGCCGCCATCCAAGCCGGACTCCGCTTATAGCGCAATTTGAGAGAAAAGTTTGAATCGAACCGTTGCGTTGCACATCCTGTCCTCATGCCTGCTGGAATTTCCGTCGGCCAATTGTTCGGAGCATGTTTGGGCCTGTGGCTGGGTTGTGGCCAGCTCCCGGCGGAGGACTTTTTTCCCCCACGACCGGCGGATGTGGCCATGAACCCGGAAGCGGGCCGCGGCGGGTTGCTCCTCGTGAAGCTTCGGCTGGCCGATGGCGAAGTGTTGCCGCTCATATTGGACACCGGATCGCCGGGCATGCTGCTGGACAAATCCCTCATCCCCAAACTGGGCAAAAAGCTGGACACGATGCCTGTGCATTCCTTCGATACCCACCAGGACGCGGGCGTTTATGCCGCGCCGAAAGTTTATCTGGGAGACGTTCAGTTGGTGACGGGAAACAAGGTGGTCGTGGTGGATTTGCCGAAGCTTTCGCCTTACTTGAAGCCGCCCATCAAGGGAATTCTGGGAATGGATTGCCTGCAGCATTACTGCCTGCAACTGGATTTTCAATCCGGGACAATTCATTTTCTGGACCCGGCGCGGCTGGATACCACCAGGTTGGGCAACCGCTATCACCTCACGTTCATCTCCAAACCCGAGCACGGCGGCGTGCCGGTAATTTGGCACGCCGGATTGCTCGGCGGAAGCGCAACCAACACTGTCCTGGACATCGGAAACAACTCCGACGGCATGGCGCCGGGCCGGGCCATCCGGCAAAATGCCAGGGGAAGTTATTCGGGCGGCCTCATAAAACGATCGAAACATTTTCTGGCCGTGGAGGGATGGGTGAATCATCCCGTGGGCTCGCTGAAATGCGACTGGGATGGCAACACCTACACAAACATTGCAGTAGGGCGCGGCCCGCGCGACTATCCGAATTGGATCGGATTGAGATTTCTGGCGCGGCATCTGGTCACGTTTGATTTTCCCAACGCCACGATGTATCTCAAGCAGACCAGCAGCGGCCCGCTCCCGGAGCCAGTCAATACAAACAGCGCGGCTGCGACACAAAAGCCATGAGCGCGCCCAAAGCGGATTTGCTCCGGGCGATTGAACTGGCTCTGGCCGGCGACTGGGACGCCGCGCACCAACTGATCCAGCAATACGAGAACGATACCACAGCAGCGTGGATTCATACCGTGCTGCACAAGATCGAGGGCGACGTGGCCAACAGCCGTTATTAGTATCGGCGCGCCGACCGGCTGGACCGCGTCGCCGACGAACCGCGCGCGGAATTGGCCGCCATCCGGGCTGAATTAACCACGGATGAACACCGATGAACACCGATTCAATTTAACGGGAACTTGTGGAGACGCAGAGTTTTTAACCTTGGCTTGGATTCGAATCAGACAGCACGTCGTCCAGATATTTTATCAAACTCAATTGGGTTCTATGCTGGAAAACCAAACTGAAAAGTAACGCGAAACTGAAATCATCTCGAAGAACGGATGGAACGCGTTCACGATCATCGCGTGCGGCGAGGTCTTTGAGTTCCTTCCAACTTTGCGGACGCGCGAATGCCTGGGAGTATTCTTTGCCTTTGTCAGAATGCCAAAGAAGACCATCTTCAGCAGCGTCAGGCCGAAACCAAGTAAGGGAGACATCTGTAATTGCTCGCCACAATTCATCAAGCGGTTGTCGCAAATCTCGGCGCACCGCCAACATTAGTCAACCAGTCTTCGATGAGCCTCTCTTTCATCGAACTCCTTTCTCTTGCGTAAAACCAAATCTTCCCACTTTTTCCGACATTCTGGGTCGTTGTGCCATTTCTGGAGCTTTTCTAGAAGCTCGGCACGGGCTTCGGGCTGAAGCACGATGGAAGGCCACTGTGGCATCCCGTCACTTCCAAAATTGACCTCCATTTTTTCCCAAATCGCTAGCACTTGGTCAAATTGCAGCTCCCCAATCTTCCATTCAAGAGGCATTCCATGCGGTGAGGGTGTTTTGAGCTTGTCGAAAACTATTTTCGCCTGCTCGCCCGCCATCTGTGTGCCAAGGCGAAAAGGAGCACCGAGGAATTCTTCTTCGCTCATGCCTTGAGCGTCTCTGGCGGGAAATGAAAAATTTACGGAACAAAGTTTGTAGTCCATCTCACCCCCGCCAGTGTGGGCAGCGTCGCCTTCCTTCTGAACGCGAACAGGAATTTGGGATAGAAATGGGTCACATCCATTCATCCCGTTAAAAAATGCTGTATTCCAAAGGTCGAGCATTTTGCGCCGAGCTTTTGGAAATTCAGGCAGCATACTTTTTAACTTTGATAATTCTCCATCCCCGCGCACGAGCAGACCGGGTTGCGGTCGCCGAAGACGTTGTCCACGCGGCTGACGTGCGGCCAGAATTTGTAGTCGTGCAAATCCTTCGCCGGAAATGCCGCCTGTTCGCGTGAATACGGCCGGTTCCAATTGTCGCTGGCAATCTGGTCCGCCGTGTGCGGCGCGTTCTTGAGCAGGTTGTTCTTCGCGTCGGCAGTGCCGTTTTCCACGGCGGTCATTTCGGCGTGGATGGCAATCATCGCGTTGCAGAAACGGTCCAGTTCATATTTCGATTCGCTTTCGGTCGGCTCCACCATCAGCGTGCCGGCAACCGGAAACGAGAGCGTTGGCGCGTGGAAACCGTAATCCATCAGCCGCTTCGCCACGTCCTCGGCGGTGGTGGCGTGGAACGCGCGCAAATCCAGAATGCACTCGTGCGCAACAAGGCCGTGGTTTTTGTAGAGCGTCGGGAAATAATTTTCCAGCCGCTTGGAAATGTAATTCGCGTTGAGGATGGCGCATTTCGTCGCCTCGGTCAGTCCGTCCGTGCCCATCATGGCGATATACATCCAGGAAATCGGCAGGATGCCCGCGCTGCCCCACGGCGCGGCACTCACGGGACCAATATGGGAGTTCGGAGTTCGGAGTTCGGAGTTCGGAGTTAGAATGGGATGGCTCGGCAGAAATTCGACCAGATGTTCCGCCACGCCAATCGGCCCGACGCCCGGACCGCCGCCGCCGTGTG
>DATNHI010000157.1:0-2025 GCA_035605035.1 Verrucomicrobiia bacterium | reverse complement strand
GAAGTCGTCCACCACGGTCACGCCACCCGCGATGCCGCGCACCTCCATCCGCCGTTTGATGCCCGTGAAGGTATCGAAGGCGGACTGGATTTGATGGTTTTTCAGTCCGCAATGTTTGGCGCAGGCGATGACCGCCAGGGCGTTGCGCACGTTGAATTCGCCAATCAGATTCAGGTGGAATTTGAAACTGGGAATTTCGAACTCGGTTGCGGTCGGACCGTAGCGAAGGTTGAAGGCGCGAATCGCATTGTTTTCGCCGAGGCCGAAGTGTTTGACGGGACAATGCGTCACGTCGAGCAACGGCGCGAGGTTCGCGTCGTCGCCGTTGCCGAGCAACAGGCCGTTGCGCGGGATGAGCCGGATGAAATGCGAACAGGATTTTTTGATGGCGTCCAGATTTTCAAAAATGTCCGCGTGATCGAATTCGAGGTTGTTGATGACGGCGATTTCCGGCAGGTAGTGGATGAATTTGCTCCGCTTGTCGAAGAAGGCGGTGTCGTATTCGTCGCCTTCGATGATGAACCATTCACTGTTCGTGAACCGCGCGCCCTGATGCAGATTATTGGGAAGGCCGCCGATGAGATAGCCCGGGTTCAGTCCGTTGTGCTCGAACACCCACGTCAACAGGGAAGTCGTGGTGGTTTTGCCGTGCGTGCCGGCGACGACGATGGAACGTTTGCCCCGGATGAAAAATTCCTTGAGCAGTTCCGGGAGCGAGCAATAACGCAGTTTGTGATCGAGCACGAACTCGGCCTCCGGATTCCCGCGCGAAATGGCGTTGCCAATCACCACGAGACCGGGCTTGTGCGCCAGATTCCGCTCCGCGTAACCGTTCATCACCTCGATCTGTTTCGCGGCGAGGAACGTGGACATGGGCGGATAGACGTTCTGGTCCGAACCGGTGACGGCAAAGCCCCTGTCCTGCATGGCCGCCGCCGCCGAGGCCATGGCCGTGCCGCAGATGCCGGTAAAGTGAACCGATTTGATTCCCGCCGAAAGCATGCCGGGTCATTAAACCATGAAGATCTGAAGACACAAAGTTTTTTGAGCTTTGGTGGCTTTCACCCGGCGCGTCGAGGAGAATCGGCGGCGTAATTCCGGCTGAAAATCCCGCGATTTTTTAAAAGAAACGCGTCGCCTTTTACGAGGCATTCCTGTATGAGTATTACTATGACGTTGTTGGCGGAAGATTCCATTCCCACGCGTTACTCCCTCCTGAGCCGTTTGGAAGATCGCGCAGACCAGGACAGTTGGCGGGACTTTTTCAACACCTACTGGCGATTCATTTACTCGGTTGCCGTCACGTCCGGGTTGACGGAAGCCGAGGCCCAGGATGTGGTTCAGGAAACCATAATTTCCGTTTCCCGCGACCTTGAAAAATTCAAGCGTGACCGCACCCTGGGTTCGTTCAAAGGTTGGTTGCGCAACATCATCCGCTGGCGGATTGCCGACCAGTTCCGGAAACGGACCCGGGCCAGTTGGGGGAACCCCGCGCAAACCGGCGCGGACCCGCCGCGGCCGGACGTGGCGGAACTGCCCAGCCCGGCCGATGAAGCCGTTGAGCTTGCCTGGGAACAGGCGTGGCAAGCCAATCTACTGAAAGCCGCGATCGAAATCATCAAGCCCTGCATCAAGGAAGAACATTATCAAATCTTCGATTTATACGTGCTCAAGCAATGGCCGGTGAAGAATGTAGCCCGGGCATTGGGCGTCAACGTAGGACTGATTTACCTGGTCAAATACCGTGTTTCGGCGCTGCTCAAAAAAGAAGTGCGCCGGCTGGAGGCAAAATGGAATGAACTTTGACGTGAAGCTGGAGTCAACTGCATGACCGAACCCGCCAATCCGGAACGTGAAACACCAGCCGCGGCTGCGTCCCCGGCAGTCCCGCCCGTGGTTCCGGATCACGAGCTCATCCGGCTCATCGGCGGCGGGGGCAGCGGCGAAGTGTGGCTGGGCAGAAATGTTCTGGGCACGTACCGCGCCGTCAAAATCGTGCGCGAAAAATCTTCCGGGCATAAACAC
>DATNHI010000156.1:0-3588 GCA_035605035.1 Verrucomicrobiia bacterium | reverse complement strand
ACGCCGCAGCCCGCGACCGAGGGTTCGCTTCGCTCCGGTCTGCGGCGGCGGTACCCCGTTTGGGACCGCGCGCCAACCACCCAAAAGTGTAACCTATGTGCTTGGGAGTTTTTGTCACCTATGTGCTTGAACATTCACCGGCGGCCCAACCAGCACCACAAACTCGCCTCTCAAACTCCGCTGTTTCGCTTGCGCCAACAACGCCGCCGGTTTGCCGCGCAGAAATTCTTCAAATTTCTTCGTCAACTCGCGCGCCAGCACCACCTCGCGTTCGGGAAAAACTTCGGCCATCTCGCCCAGCAATTTTTCGACGCGATACGGCGATTCGTAGAAAATCAAAGTGCCGGCAACCGTTTTGAGTGATTCCAATTTATTCCGTCGCTGGCCGGATTTGTGCGGCAGAAAGCCGACGAAATGAAATTCGTCCGTCGGCAGGCCGCTCGCCGTGAGCGCCGCGACGAGCGCGCAGGGACCGGGCACGGGTTCGACGCGGAAACCGGCGGCGATGGCGGCTTTGACGACCCTTTCGCCCGGATCGCTGATGCCGGGGCTGCCGGCGTCCGTGGCGAGCGCAATTTTTTCGCCGCGCCGGAGACGTTCGATGATTTCCTCGCTGCGTTTGGCCTCGTTGAACTGGAAATAACTCAGGAGCGATTTGGAAATTTCAAAATGCTTGAGCAACTGTCCGGTGTGGCGCGTGTCCTCGGCGGCGACGACGTCGCACTCGCGCAGCACCCGGAGCGCGCGCAACGTGATGTCCTCGCGATTGCCAATCGGCGTGGCGACGAGGTAGAGCGTGCCCGGTGTCAGCGGTGGCAAAGTGGTGCCCATGCCTTGACTTAATCAGAAAAACCGGCGGAAAGAAAACGGATTCCGCAACCAGCATTCAAACTGTGAGACACAGCTCAATGGCTTCGCGGATGCGTTCCATGAGCTTGTCCAGCGAACGCGCTTGCGTGTGGCAGCCGGGCAATGCCGGAACACTGGCAACGTAATAACCCTCTTAATCGCGCTCAACGACCACGTTAAACTTACGTTTGCTGATCTTTCGCATGAAGCGAATATGCCGGAAGGCTGCCAGACACGCAAGCCGCCCCGGTGGCAGTGCGGCGTCCATGCCTTGACTTAACCAGAAAAATCAGCGGAAATAAACCGGATTCCGCAACCAAGGCAATCATGTGAAAAAATGCGTCGCAATGATCTCTCCTGCCGTTTTGTTGGCTGCGCTGGTTTTGAAAGCCAGCGCCTCATCTGTTGGGAGCACCCTTTACGACCCGAACCCGAACCATCTCTGGAACCGGCTCAATGCCACTTTGTTTGAGCGGACGGCACAGGACGGGAAGAAATATGGTCTCGATGAGCTGGATATTCTTTATTGGGCGACGACGACAAATTTACTGTCCGGGCCTTCGCATCAGCAGGCGATTTCAGTTCTCGATGAATTTATCAACACACATGGTGAAACGCTGATCCACGATCCGCTCAAACGCGCCTTGCTCCAGCGTGATTTGTGGGAACTGTTCGACTGGTCAATCAGATACGCCTCGAGTCCAAATGAAAAACTTGTCCGCCATGAACTTCAGTCGCGCCTCGCCCTCGTCATCCGCCGGCTGGGGCTAACGACCAATGAAATCGCCGCCTTGCCCGACAATTACGCGCGAACCACCAAAAATTCCGCGCCCGACCTGCCCGCCGGCCTGACCCAAACCAACGGCGACTGGCTGGGCGTCAGCGACCAAAACGATAGCCTGACCACGCCGACGCACGTTGCTTCGTTTCGCGGACATTCGACGTTTCAGGTGCTGGTCCGCTTCCCGGAAGGACGGCAGGCGGCGATTTCCTATTTGGACAAATTACGTTCATTTGAACACGTTTGGATTTACAAAACGAATCCCATGTTTCCGTTCGCCATAACTTATGGATTCGATGGAACAAATTCCATTCCGATAGCCACGAACAATGAACCTCGAGAAATTTTGACATTAAATCCAGACCTTCCCCAATTCCCGACAAACACCGAATGGGCGCTTGTCCGCCGCATGTGTGTCATTGACGCCGATGGCAACATCCGGCCGACGCCAGTCATGGAAAGCGTCCAGATGCGGCGTTATTATACCTTCACCGATCAGTTGATAACCAACAGTGGTGGTGGTGTAAACTTAGTCATCCCACAAAATCGCTATGAATTCCAAATGAATCGCCGGCAGCATTGCCAACTGCGGGAACTCGGCCAGAACGAAAAAGATTTCAACTTCGTGCATTTCATGGGCATGGGCTTTGACCAGTTTCAATACATCGCCAGGAATGCCTCCAACGAGGTGGAAGCTCTCGACTCGGCCAGGCTCCAGTCCGTCACGCTGGACACGTGCACGCAATGTCATTCTGGTCCGGGGATTTTTTCCGTGAACAGCTACACGCGATCCTTGTCTTTTTTTTCCGAATCGCCGCAACGTCCGGCCAACCTGATGCCGCTCGACTTTCAACGTGAGGTCGAAAGCACCATGTTCTGGAAAGAACGCCAGTTCGACTGGGGTTTGTTGCAAGGTTTGTGGATGCAAAAAAATTAACCGCATGAAAAAAGTTTTCTCAATTCTCTGTGGATTGGCCTGCCTTGCGGTTTTTCCGTCGCCCGCTCAGGACGCAAAGCCGCCGGTTCGTTTGGCCATGGTCGGCCTGGTTCACGACCACGCAATGGGTTTCATTCCCCGCTTCGCTGGGCGGACGGATGTGCAATTGGTCGGCATTATGGAAACGAATCTGGATTTGATTGCGCGTTATTCCGCAAGATTTCATCTTAATCCAAACCTGTTTTACCCCAGCCTCGAAGCGCTTTTCGCCAGGACCAACGTGCAGGCGGTGGCCACCTTCACCAGTATCTTTGACCACCGGCAAGTCGTGGAAACCTGCGCCCGGCACGGTGTGGACGTGATGATGGAGAAGCCGCTCGCGATGAACATGGCACACGCCCGCGCGATGGCCGCGGCAGCCAGGAAGAGCGGCATCCAGGTGATCGTGAATTACGAGACGAGCTGGTATCCGGGCAATCAAGCGGCATACACGATGGTCCACGACGAGCACCAGATCGGCGACATCCGGCGCATCGTGGCGCATGACGGCCATCGCGGGCCGAAGGAAATTGGTTGCTCAACCAATTTCCTGGCATGGCTGACCGACCCGGTGCTCAATGGCGGCGGCGCGGTGAACGATTTCGGCTGTTACGGCGCGGATCTGGCCACGTGGCTCATGGACGGCCAGAAACCCATTTCGGTTTTTGCCGTGACGCGGCACCTCAAGCCGGACATTTACCCGAAAGTGGAGGATGACGCGACGATTGTGCTGATGTATCCGAAGGCGCAGGCGATTCTGGAACCTTCGTGGAACTGGCCCTTCGACCGCAAGGACCTGGAAATTTACGGTCAAACCGGCTACGTGCTCGTGCCGCAACCCGACCGGTTGCGCGTCCGAACAGCAAAAATGCGCGACGAGACTGAAATCACTCCGCCGCTCCTCACCGGTCCCGCTGCCGATCCGATTTCCTATCTCGTCGCCGTCGTGCGCGGGGAAATCAAACCTGCCGGATTGGCTTCG
>DATNHI010000155.1:0-6203 GCA_035605035.1 Verrucomicrobiia bacterium | reverse complement strand
GGCAACATCACTAATGCGCCGCTGTTCGTGAATTACGCCTGCGGTAACCTGCGCCTGCAATCCAACTCCCCCTGCATCAACTCCGGCAACAATATTTATGTTTCCAGCACCACCGACCTCGACGGCAATCCCCGCGTCGTCTTCGGCACGGTGGACATCGGGGCTTACGAATATCAAACACCGACTTCAATCATTTCCTATGCCTGGCTCCAGCAATATGGCCTGCCCACCGACGGTTCGGCGGATCACGCCGACCTGGACGGCACCGGAATGAACGTTTACCAGGATTGGGTCGCCGGCTTAAATCCCACCAACGCCTTGTCTGTTTTGAAGATGCTACCGCCAGCAGCCACAAATAATCCACAGGGTCTGGTAATAAGCTGGCAGAGTGTGAGCAACATCATCTATTTCCTCCAACGCAGCACCAATCTGGCGGCGCAACCGGCCTTCTTCACCATCCAAAGCAATATTGCCGGCCAAGCCGGCACGACGAGTTACACGGACACCACCGCCACGAACGCCGGCCCGTACTTCTATCGCGTAGGGGTGGACAGATGAGAAAGAATGAAATTATGAAAACTCAACTCACGTTACTCCATAACGGAAGCAGCACCTGCGTAAGGACTGGGCCAGAACTTGGCAGACAGCCGGTTTTGGCGCTGCTTACACGAATTCTCTGTGCAGCCGGGTTCGTTCTATCGGCTTTTTGCGCACAGGCCGGGGTGGTCTTCACCAGCCTTTATTCATTCACCGGCACCAATGATGGCGCATGGCCCGTTGCCGGGCTGGTGCGGGGCAGTGACGGCTATTTCTATGGCACGACTCAATACGGCGGCACGAACGGCTGGTATGGCACCGTGTTCAAAATCAGCACCAATGGGGCACTGACCACTTTGTATTCGTTCACCGGCGGCAATGATGGCGCAAATCCCCAAGCCGGACTGGTGCAGGGCGGCGGCGGCAATTTCTATGGCACGACGACACCAAGCAGTTGGGGTTACGGTGGCCCCGGCTTTGGCACCGTGTTCAAAATCAGCACCAATGGTATGCTGACCACTTTGTATTCGTTCACCTACGGCAATGATGGCGCAGGCCCCTGTGGTACTTTGGTCCAAGGCAGTGACGGTTATTTCTATGGCACAACCCAGGGTGGTGGCACGAATGGTGTGGGCACCGTGTTCAGAATTAGCACTAATGGAGTGTGCACCAGCTTGTATTCATTCAACTGGAACGAAGGCTATAACCCTGGGCCCTATGGGTTGGTGCAGGGCAACGACGGATATTTATATGGGACGACTGAAGGTGGGGGCACGAACGATTATGGCACCGTGTTCAAAATTAGCACCAATGGGGTGCTGACGACGCTTTATGAATTCGGCACGGTCACTGAGTATGGCGAATCATTGGATGGCGCATATCCCTTAGCCGGGCTGGTGCAGGGCAGCGACGGCTATTTCTATGGCACGACTTCCGGCGGCGGCATGTTTATCGGCGGCACGGCGTTCAAAATCAGCACTAATGGAACGCTGACCACTCTGTATGCCTTTAGCGGTGGTGGTCTCGCAGGTATCGGCAGCGGAATATGTCCCAACGGGCTGGTGCAGGGCAGCGATGGAAATTTCTATGGCACGACTGAATATGACGGCCTTCGTTGGGTTTTTGATTGGGGTTATGAAACCTTCGGTTATGGCACCGTGTTTGAAATTAGCACCAATGGGGCGTTCACAAGTTTGTATTCGTTCGACACCGGCACCGGCACTAATGGCGCAAATCCCTATGCCGGGCTGGTGCAGGCCAGCGACGGCAGTTTCTATGGCACGACTGAATATGGCGGAACGTACGGCAACGGCACAATTTTCCGACTGACGATTATGCCAGAACCACAACTGACGATAATTCCTTTTGGACCCTACGTGTTGTTGACGTGGCCGACCAATACCTTCGTTTTTACTTTGCAATCCAGCACAAGCCTTGATTCATCAGCAAACTGGAACACCAATTCTCTGGCCCCTGTCGTCATTGGTGGGCAGAACGTGGTTGTCAACCCCGTCACCGGCCCACAAATGTTTTTCCGGTTGAGCCAGTAATTGCCTGAAGGACCCATGAGCCAATAGCCCGCGACCACCGAACGCTGCCCACCGGAAATTTGTTTTTCCGTTTGAAGCAATGATTGGGTGCGCGGCTACGCAGCATTGTTGGAGTTCGGGCTTCAGCCTGCGCCAGGAAAACAAGCTAAAGCTTGAACTCCAACACGCGGACAGGCTCTCCGCGCTCCAATTCAGGTTCTCGGATTGAACTTCGACACGCGCACGCGCTGTTCCCACAATTTTCGATCCGCATCCGAAACCCAAGCCGGCACGGTGGGTTTCTGGATTTCAACCGGGCGCGGCTCAAGGTAATCTTCGTCTGTGCAAATCATCACGCTGACCACCGATTTTGGCACGCGGGATTGGTTCGTGAGCACGATGAAGGGCGTCATCCTTGGCATCGCGCCGCGCGCGGTCATCGTGGACATTACGCACGAAATCCCGGCCGGCGACGTTCGCGCCGCGGCATTTGCGCTGGCAGCCGCCTGCCGTTTTTTCCCGAAAGGAACAGTACACGTTGCCGTGGTTGACCCGGGCGTCGGCGGCGCGCGCAAAGCGATTGCGGTGCAAACGGCGAAATACGCTTTTGTCGGACCGGACAACGGCGTGCTCTCGTGGGCGTTGGCAAAAGAGAAAATCAAATCGGTGCGCCAACTCGAAAATGCGGATTATTTTCTGCGCCCGGTCAGCCACACTTTCCATGGGCGCGATATATTTGCTCCGGTCGCGGCGAATCTGGCCCGCGGCGCAGCGATCCGCAAATTGGGTCCGGCGCAAAAGGATTTTGTCCGGCTGTCGTGGCCCCAACCGCGCGTAGAGCGAGACCACATCGAAGGTGAAGTGGCCTTCATTGACCGCTTCGGTAATGCGATTACGAACATTGAAAACACAAGCTTGAACCGGCGAGACCGTTTGGAAGTTTTTCTCAGGCGCAAGCGGATTTGTGCGGTGAACGATTTTTATCAATCCGTTCCCACTGGCCGGGTGGTGGCCGTGCCGGGTTCAAGCGGCTTGCTGGAAATTGCGGTGAACGGCGGTTCGGCCGCCAAACGTTTCGGGCTGAAAATTTGTGACCGGATCAATATCTGCCGGTGTTGAGCCAGCAATTCCGCTTGGGGCACCGGTCCGGTTGGATGGAAAAGCGCCAGAGGACTGGCGCAGTCCAAGACGCTTCGCGCAGTTCGCAGCGCGGTCAAACGCTTTGCGTTGTGGAGTGCGGCGGCCCTCCGCCGCTTTTGCAGTTTGCAGATATGCATACGTCCGCCTCCTTACGCCGGCGGCTACGGCGCGGGACATTTTTCAACCCCTCGGGTTGAACCGTGATTCCTTGGCGAGCTGCTCCCACAATTTTCTTTCCGTGTCCGGAACTTTCGCCGGCACAGCGATTCGGGTGACGACAAACAAATCGCCGCGCGCGCCGCCGCGTTCGGGCAGGCCACGCCCGCGCACGCGGAGTTTTTGTCCGCTTTGCGTGCCGGGGGGAATTTTGATATTCACCCGCCCGTCAGGCGTCGGCACGGAAATTTCCGCGCCGAGCACGGCTTCCCACGGCGCCAGTTCCGCTTCGTAAACCAAATGGTGGTCTTCGACCTCGAAGTCGGGATGTTTCGCCAGCCGCACGCGCAAATACAAATCGCCGGCCTCGCCGCCGCTGCTGCCGGCCTCGCCGCGTCCGGCCACGCGCAATTTCTGGCCTTCGGTCACGCCGGGCGGAATTCTAACCTGGTACGTTTCGGTTTTCACCGAGCGTCCAGCCGGACGGCGCACGCTGACCGACCGCACCGAACCGCGCATCGCTTCCTCGAGCGTGACCATGATGTCGCCTTCAATGTCCCGTCCCCGCTCGGCCAGGTCCTCATCCCCGGTGAACCCGCCGCGGGTGCCGAAGCCCCCGCCCCGCATCCGCGAGCCGAACAGTTGCTCGAAGAAATCGCTGAAACCGGTGCCGCCGAAATGAAATTCAAATTCCTGGCCGCCGGCGCCGCGTCCGCGAAAGGCCTGGCCGCCGGAGAATTGTTCCCAGCCCGGCGGCGGACGGAACTCCGCCCCGGATTTCCAGTCAGCGCCCAACTCATCGTATTTTTTCCGCTTGGCCGGGTCGCTTAGAACTTCGTAAGCCTCGTTGATTTCCTTGAATTTTTCCTCGGCGCGTTTTTTGTCCTTGGCGACGTCGGGATGGAATTCGCGCGCGAGTTTGCGGAAGGCTTTTTTGATTTCCGCATCGCCCGCGCCGCGCGGCACGCCGAGGCTTTCGTAGTAATCTTTGTATTGAACGGGCATTTGAATGACACGTTTCGGGCTTCAGGATACAGGTTCTGCCCGGAAGTGAAAACCGGAAATGAGGTTCCCCCGAATCAGTGGACTGGGGTGGAAGTGTTTTTGTTGGTTTAGTTTGTCATGAACTTGGTTTCAAAGGCAACTGGAGATTGGTAATCCAATGCGCTGTGGCGGCGGCGTTGGTTGTACCAGCTTTCGATGCCGATAAAGAGCTGTTCGCGGGCGGTTTGGTGATCAGCGGGCAGGGTTTGACCCAGCACTTCACTTTTGATTTTGCCAATGGCGCTTTCCATCCAAGCATTGTCGCAGGGATTGGCCGTGCGGCTCATGCTGGCAACCAGCCCGTGATCTTGCAGGAACTGCTGGGTCTCCTGGCTGGCGTATTGCACCCCACGATCGGAATGGACCAACAGCCCCGAAGCGGGCCGGCGCTGGGTGCAGGCCATTTGCAGCGCGCTGACTACCAGTTCGCTGCGCATGTGTGCGGCCATCGCCCAGCCGACGATCTTGCCGCTCCACAGGTCCAGCACCAGCGCCAGATACAACCACCCTTGGGCGGTGGGCACGTAAGTGAAGTCTTGCAGCCAGACCTGGTTGGGACCGTCGGGCGCGGGACGTTCGGCCAGCCGCTTGGGAGCAATGGGCAGGTCGTGGTTGCTGTCAGTGGTTCGGGGAATGAAGCGCGGCGGGGCTTGGGCTCGCAAGCCGTGTCCCCGCATCAAGCGGGCGATCCGGTTCTCGCTGCAGGAATGGCCACGGCTTTGGAGTTCGCGGGTCATTCGGGGGCTGCCATAGCATCGCTCCGGGCCTTCCCGGAGCTGTTGCATCTCTTCAAGCAGCACGGTGTTGGCCTGCTGCCGGGCCGAGGGCGTGGACCGGCTCCAAGCGTAGAAACCGGACCGACTGACTTCCAAGACGGTGCAGAGCAGCGTCAGATCGTATTCATTTTCCATGGCTTGGATGCGTTGGTAACGCTCGCTTACGTGGTCGAGACGATGCCCAAGGTTTTTTTAGAATATCCCGTTGCGGGCGCAACTGGAGGTTGTCGCGCTCCAACCGGGCGATCCGCACCCGCATCGCCTCCAGGGTTTCGGGTTGTTGGGCCGGTTCCGGTTGGAGGCGCTTCTTCCAGTCTCGCAGCGCCCAGGCATCAACGCCCAACTCCCGGGCAATCGGGGCCAACGGCCGCCCGCTGCGGATCAGCAGCTGCACGGCTGGTTTCTTGAACTCAGCATCGTAGGTCTTCTTTGTATTCGTGGACATAGCGGCTTTTCTTTCTCAGGTTCTCCGCCCCTTGTCCACTGATTCGGGGGAACCTCAACCTCTTCAACTTCCCTTTCCAGCACGCGATCTCGCAATAACACGATTACAAAGAACAAGAGCCCAAGAAGTATCAAAAGAAATGCAACCAATAATTCCAGTCGTGAGCTGGTGATCCTATGGAACGGCGGCATGGTTTTCAAATGATCCGCTAACCAAGATGCCAAAAGATTAACGCCCAGACCCGACAGAACGGCAATCACACCAAGCAGGAAAATTTCAGCCCGAGAATGTAGAGCTTTTTGGATTAGGGTTTTCGTCTTTTCATAGCCGAAGGAGAGATTAATGATAATATCCTACAACTTCAAATCCAGATCCGTCACGGCACCGAATGAGGCGCTGGTGACGTGGGCGGCGTATTTGGCCAGCACGCCTCGGGTTTGTTCTTTTGCTTTCATCCGTCAGCTCCGTCAGGAGCGGAATCGTTGTAGAACAAAAGCCAAACAATCGCAAGCTCCGTAGGAGCGGCATATTCTTCCGGCCACCAAGACGATGTCGCTCCTACGGGGCTTGGGATTT
>DATNHI010000154.1:0-11433 GCA_035605035.1 Verrucomicrobiia bacterium | reverse complement strand
AAACACTCCACCGCCCACCAAAGCCGTTGGAAGCGCAACGAATCCTCCCGCGCAGCTTGGCAACATAATTGTGATCGGCGACCTTGACGCGGCGCGCGAGCAGATCGCGCCCAGCCTGGGAGCGGTCACCTACAAAATCGGCGCGAACCAGATTCAGTCAATCAGTCAGGGTGAAAACTCCCCTTTTCAGCAGGTGCTGCTGCATGCGCCGGGCGTGGTGCAGGAGGAATTCGGGGAGATTCATGTCCGCGGGGATCACGGCGACGTGCAATACCGCATCAATGGCGTTTCGCTGCCGGAGAGCCTCAATGGTTTCGGCCAGGAAATTGATCCGCACCTGATCAATTCCGTCACGCTGATCACCGGAACGCTGCCAGCCCAGTTTGGCGACCGCACGGCTGGAATCATTGACGTTACCACCAAGACGGGTTCCCAACTCAATGGCGATGAAGTTTCGCTTTACGGCGGTAGTTACGATACCATACATCCTTCCGGGTCATTCGGCGGCACGACGAGCAATCTGGATTATTTTGTCACCGCTTCCTATTTGCACAATCATCTTGGCATTGACAACACAACTTCCAGCGGCAATCCGCTGCATGACATTACCGATCAGGAAAAATTCTTTGGCTATTTCTCCCATCACTTCGACCAAACCAGCCGGTTGACCTTGCTGTTGAGCGCTTCCTACGCCGATTTTGAAATTCCCGATACAGCGGGACTTTCCACAAGCTATGCCTTGGCGGGACACCCGCCGGCGGATTCGTCCACCGTCAATGAAAACCAGAACGAGCAAAATTATTACGCAGTGCTATCCTATCAGAAATCCGCGGGCAATCTTTCGGCGCAAGTTTCCGCCTTTACCCGATATACCGAACTGCGGTTTCGTCCTGATCCGGTGCAGGATCTTCTCTTCAATGGCAACGCGGCGCAGGTGGAAAACAGCGATTTCGCAAACGGACTGCAAGCGGATGCGGCTTACACGTTGGGCGACCACCACACCCTCCGCGCCGGGATGCTGGGAACGTATGACATCGAACAACTCAATAACACGTCCACTGTCTTTCCTGCCACCAATCAATTCTCTCCCAGCCCATCGGACGACACCCTGCCCGGGCCGGCGCCGCAATCATCCACCACGCCGGAAACGATAACTGCCAACGGTGGAAACAGCGGGTTGACCTCCGGCATTTACTTGCAGGACGAGTGGCAATTGAACGACCGTCTTATCCTCAACTACGGCCTGCGTTATGACCGCTTTGATGTTTCGTTCGATCACGAAGACCAAATCAGTCCGCGCGCAAACTTGGTCTGGCAGATTGACGATGCCACTTCCGCCCACATCGGCTATGCGCGTTATTTCATGCCGCCGACGTTGCAATATATTCCACCGTCAACCGTCCAGGCATTTGAATACACCACCGACGCGCCGTTCAATGAGCGGGACGATCCTCCAAAAGTTGAACGCGACAATTATTTTGACGCCGGTATTTCCCGGCAGATCACCAAACCCTGGCAAATTACCCTGGACTCTTTCTGCAAACTGGCCAAAAATCTCCTCGACGACGGACAGTTTGGCACCGCCGTCATTCTCAATAATTTCAATTATTCGTCCGGCACGGTTTATGGCGCGGAGTTGAGCAGCACCTACAAGCAAGGCCCTTTTTCGGCGTATGGAAATTTTTCCTATGTCCAGACCTGGGCAAAAAATATTGACTCGGTCGAAAATGAATTTCCAAACAACGAGCTGGCTTACCTGTCCGCGAACAACATTCAACTGGATCATCAAGGCCGGTTCACCGGTTCGGGCGGCGTGGCTTACACCTTGCTCAAAGACACCCAGCTCTACGCGGATTTTCTTTACGGCAACGGCCTGCGCGCCGGGTTTGCCAATCTCGAAAAACTTCCGGCTTATGTGACGGTGAACGCCGGCGTGGAGCATATTTTCCATCTGGCGTCCCGGCCGCTGGGCATTCGTGAATTGAAAGTGCGGTTTGATTGTCTCAATTTATTTGACGAAGTTTATGAATTGCGCAACGGCACGGGCATCGGCATCGCGGCGCCCGCCTACGGCCCGCGCCGCGCCTTCTACGCCGGAATCACGGCCACGTTTTGAAGCATGAACGCCTTGGAAGCAAACCAAACCGCGCCGCGTTACGAGTTGAAGGACGAACTGGCGCGGTTGTGCCTGTCAACGGCCCGCCGCGAGCCGGAACGCAAGCTCGCCTGGGTGAATTCGGTTTGCATCCTCTTTCTCTTGATTGGCATTGTCGGCGCGCGGCGCGGCGTCATCGCCATCAAACCGGTCCCGCCCATCCGGCAAGAGGTTCCCATCGTCGTCCAGCCGGCGGTGTTGCCGCCACAGGCAACCGCCATGCCGAAAGCACAAATGCCGCAGGAAAACAATCAGCCGCGCGTCCTCGTCGCCCTGCCGAACGCACCGAACGTCAACTTCGGCATTCCAACCGCCGGGACGCTCGTCGCGGATGCCGCGCTCGCTGCCGCGCCGCCGCCGCAGGCAGGTCCGGCGCACATCGGTTCGCTGTTCAACACCGGAGCGGTTGGCGAGAGGCCCGAGCCGCCATATCCCCCCATCGCCTTGCAAACGGGCGAGCAAGGGACGGTGGTTCTGGTGTTGAGCGGTGATGACGCGGGCAATGTTGTTTCCGTGGATATAAAGGAATCATCCGGTTTTCCTGTTCTCGACCGCGCGACGGTGGATTTCATCAAGCGCCACTGGCGGCTGCCGACCGACGCCGCCACGCGGCTTTTCCAGACCAGCATCACTTACAAACTCCAACTCAACTGACAAAACTATGCTCGCAAACATCGTTCTCCAATTCTTCCTCAAAGGCGGCCCGGTCATGTGGCCAATTCTCATCAGTGCCATCGTCGCCGTCGCCGTCGTCGGTGAACGCGCCTTCTGGTGGTGGCGCGAAAGCCAGAAACGCGACCCGCAAAAAATGGAGCAACTGCTCGCGGCGCTGGAAAATTCCGACGTGACCGCCGCCAACCAAATCGCCGCCGGCTCCGACGACCCCGTCATCCGTGTGATTCGTCACGGCCTTGACCATCTTGGCCACGCGCACGGCTCATTGCTGGGCGCGCTGCAATTAGCAGCGGGCGTCGAGTTGAAACGCGCCGGGCGCTTCCTCACCGTGATGGACACGCTGGTGACACTCGCGCCGCTGCTGGGCCTGCTCGGCACTGTCACCGGCCTGATGCGCGCTTTTCTCAACATCGGCAGCGCCGAATTGTCCGTCGTGGGCGTCACCGGCGGCATCGGCGAGGCGCTGATTGCCACGGCTTGCGGACTGGCCATCGCCATTTTCTCGCTGATTCCGTTCAATTATTTCTCCGCCAAGGTGGCGCAATTGCAATTCGACCTGGAAACGGCGGCCACGAACGTCGAAGTCCTCGTTGGCGGCGGCAAAACCGGCGACACCGTTCATTTGCACAAGCCGGACGCGCCGGGCCAAGCCACCAGCCACTGACTGAAATGACCAAATCCTGAAACTGAATGACTAAAGAATTCCCAATGACAAATGCCGAATGCCGAATGGAATTTCGGTGTCCGCTCCGTCATTCGTCATTCGGACTTCGTCAATCTTTCGTCATTGGGGCTTCGTCCTTCGTCATTTCCCCATGAAGATTCCCTCGCCCATTCCGAAACACCGCTCGCGGATTGTCATCATTCCGCTGATTGACATCATGTTCTTCCTGCTGGCGTCGTTCATGATGGTGGCCCTGGAGATGAGCAAGACGGAGAACATCAAGGTCAACCTGCCGCCCGCCTCGCAATCAAAGCAGGATTACCGGCCCGGCATGGTCAACATTGCCGTGGACAAATCCGGCGCGGTGTGGCTGGAGAAAAAGCAGATTCCGCTGGCCAAACTCGCGTCCGTCTTGAAGGACCGCTTTCGCGCCAACCCGGACGTGCCGGTTTATATCAGCGGCGACCGCGATACGCTGCATGGCGACATGGTGAAGGTGTATCAAACCGTCCGCGCGGCCGGCATTCAAAAGGTCGCGTTCATGACTGACAGCGGAACCGCACAATGACTAAATCCTAAATCCGAATGACTACAGAATTCCAAATGCCGAATGCCGAATGCCGAATGAAATTTCGACGCCCGCACGGCCATTCGTCATTCGGATTTCGTCATACATTAGTCAACAGGGCATCGTCATTCGTCATTCTTGCATGAAGATCCGCACGCCCATCCCGGAAAAAAAGTCGCGGCTGGAAATCATCCCGCTGATTGACATCATGTTTTTTCTGCTCGCGTCGTTCATGATGGTCACTTTGCAGATGCAGATTGTCCGCACGCTCAAGTCCAATCTGCCCACCGCCACGCTCGCCACGCCCGCGAAGAAGCCCGACATCGTGAACCTGACCGTGAACCCGGACGGCCAGGTTTCTGCGGACGACAAACCCATCGCCTTCCCGGAATTATTCACGATGCTCACGAACCGTTACAGTCTGAACACCAACCTGCCGGTTTATATCACCGGCGCGCAGGACACCACGCACGGCTCGGTCGTGTTCGTGCTCGACCTGGTGAAACGCGCCGGCATCCAGCGCGTCGCCATCGCCGTCAACGCCGCGCCCGACCATCCAACCCCATGAAAAATTTTCAGGTCAACCTGTTGATCGTCCTCGCTGTCTGCCTTTGCGGCCTTTGCGCCTGGCAATGGTATGAGCAAACCGCCCAGCGCACCGAAATCCAGACCCTCAACCGGATGGTCTATGACCGCGATGCCGCCATCCAGAACGACACCAACTCCATCGCCACGCTGAATCACCAGGTCAACCAGATGGATGCAAGCCTTACCGAAATGAAAGCCGAAGCCGCGACCAATCAACAGCTCATCATTTCGCAAAAGGCCGAAATCGCGCAGCTCCTATTCGCCAACGAAAATGCCACGAACGAAATCGCGCAATACAAGGCCGGCGTGGACGCGCTGGAAGCCAAGCTGAAGGAAGCCTATGCCGGCATGGACAAGCAGAACACAGCCATCTCCAACCTGGTTGCCCAGCGCAACGACCTTGTGCAGAAATACAACGACGAAGTCAAAGACCGGAACGACATCGTGGCCAAGTACAACGATTTGGTAAAGCAGGTGGAAAAGCAACGGGGCGATTCAAAACAATGACCGCTTGATTTTCCGAAATTTTCCACGAGGACACCGTAATGTTCTTCCGGCCGGGCGAAATGTTGGTGGTCATCGCGCCGGCGGCGACGCTGGGCGCGCACTGGGCCTTGCTGCAAACCGTTGCCTGGACGACCATGCTCGCGGACAACCTTCAATCCTGTTCCTTCCATGATGCGGTGGTAAAAAACCTTCGACGGCAAACATCCCTGTTGTTTATGCAAGGCTATCGCCGCCGGTAAAAAATCTGAAAAGAAAAGCGCGTTCAACGCGCAAATCCAAAAACTGGAATTTCCAGCCGCGAAAGAAACCCCGATCTTGATTGCGCCTCCCGACTTCCAACTGTTGCCTCAAGTAAATTCATCCGCAGAATCTGTCTCCCTTAAGCTGCCGACGCCTCTCCCGCGCGGATTTTTCGTTTAACCAGTCATCGCCGGTGTTCGCGTCATGCCTGGCGCGAGCCTTTGAGTTTTTGCGTTTTACCTGGAGATCCGCTGTCGCGGTGTCTCGCAACTTTAAATTTTCAAAATGAAAAAGTAAATTATCCCCGCCCAAAGGGCGGGGCTTTTGATTTGGGCCTCCATAGGAGACCATTACCGTCGCCGCATGTTTCTTAGTCGCTGAAAATTCTGACGTCTTCATGTTATCCAACCTTTCCAGCGCCGGTTCGTTCCACAATTTGCCAAACTCCAGGGCGTGCCGGGGAACAATGGACGGACCGCCAATAAATTCCTTTCGGCATAGCCCTTTTTCTTACCCCGTTCGGAGAACGGGGGTTTCCCTGCTTGTGCTAAAAGTTAAATTCGAGAGCAGTGAAAATCAGCAGCGGTTTGTTGGCGGGTATCCGCCACCAGCGGTCGCGGACGCGCCGGAAGCCAAGCTGAAGAAAACCTACGCCGGCATTGACAAACAGCATGGGGTCATCTTCCGACTCATCGCGCGGCGCAACGACTTCGTGTGAAACACAACGAGGAAGCAAGAGACCGGAACGACATTGGTAAAAATACAATCAACTGGCGGAAAAGTTCCAATCCAACACCAACCATCGTCGGACAAATCGTGTCAGGAATTTTCCGGCTGGTGCTTAACCGCTAAAAACGCTATGTCCCTGCCATGATTTCTTCCGTCTGGCTGCTTACGATTTACTGCGCGCTGGTGTTGGTCGCATCGCTGGCCGGCGGCTGGCTGCTTTTAATCATCCGTCCCACTCACACGCGTCTGCAAATGGCGATTAGTTTCGTGGCCGGCCTGATGCTCGGCATTGCGTTGCTGCATTTCCTGCCGGACGCCAACGAACAATTGCATTCATTGGATCGGACCGCGGCGTGGATGCTCGGCGGGTTCCTGACGATGTTTTTCCTCCAACGATTCTTTCATTTTCATCATCACGACTCGGCAGAGGGTGATCCTGAAGATTGCGACCACGAACACGCCGCGCCAGACAGCCACGATCATGACCCCGCGCACCATGCCCACACGCTGGCCGACAAATCCGCGCAGCAACTGTCCTGGGTCGGCACCGCGCTTGGATTGTCCTTGCACTCGCTGCTCGATGGCCTGGCTTTGGCCGCCTCGGTCGAAGCGGGAGCGCACAGTAACATCAAGCTGGCGGGCCTGGGGGTGGCCCTGGTGGTGATTCTCCACAAGCCGTTCGACGCGATGGCCATCTCAACCTTGATGACCGCAGGCGGCAGTTCGCGGTCATCGCGGCATCTTTTGAACGGCCTGTTTGCGCTGGTGAGTCCGGTCGGCGCGGTCCTGTTTTATTTGGGCGCGAGCCGGTTTGCCGGTTCTGACGCGGCGTTTCTCGGTTGCGCCCTGGCGTTTTGCGCCGGCACGTTCCTCTGCATCGCCAGTAGCGACCTGTTGCCGGAATTGCAATTTCATTCCCACGACCGCTTCAAATTGTCGGTTGCCTTGCTGGCCGGCTTGGCTGTGGCCGTGCTTATTAAATGCTTCGAGGCCGGTTAGAATCCCGCGGTGATCGGGCCGGCAAAAAATCACGCGTGCTTTCAGCCTATTTCTGAACTTTTCGGTTGGAAGCAGTGAGATACCCGCTTTGCGCTACTTGTGCGCGACAGGCTGATTGCCGGACTGCGGGTATTCGTATTCAATTCCCGCCGTGCAACGAATTATTTGCTTGATTTAAGAATGCAGCAAATGTATTTAATGCGCAGTGGTTTTGATTTCGTAATCGGATGAAGGTGAACTCTGTAGTAAGAAATGCAATAATCAGTACGCCAACTGAAGGGACTCCAACTCGAAACACCAGCATTATGAAGACTGCAACCCGTGCAATTTCAACCCATCTGTCCAGTTTCGGACTTTTAATCCTCGCCGCGTGCGTGTGGTTTGCGCCGTCCGCGCGCGCCGGATTGACGGTGGACGTGCATTTGTATCACGACACCATTGGATACTATTTTTATCCTTGGCTGAACGCGAACACCAACGCACCCGATTTCCCAAACGGGAATTACATGATCGCCTCGCCGCAAATCCCGACCAATGGTTCCCAGCTTCAATATCAGGCAACCAACAACACCCTCAGTTACGCCACCGGAGGCGGGAATTACTACTATGATTTCAATTCCTTTCTCTACGGCATCACCAATGGGTACTGGTCCATCCTGGTCACCAATTCCACTTCGACCAACCTTTACCTGTTTACGGTCCACGTGACCGGCTTGACGAGCAATGCCTTTGGCGCACCCACTGTGGTTACGTTCCCGCCAAACAACCAGCAATATGTCAGCGACCTGCCCTTGTTCACCTGGACCGGCCCCACCGATTGGGTCGGGGCAGTGCAGGTTTGGGATTATTTGATTGATACGAACGGGAATTACAACTACGTGGACTCCGCCGCTCTTGCCCCCGGCGCCACCAGTTGGACTCCATCGGTCTTTCTGCCCAACGGTACCAATACATTCACGGCGGACTACGACAGCAATCTCACCGCGACCGTGGTGGCTTCCATTCCGACGAACACGGCCGGAGGACAGGCGATTTCCGGCTGGATTTCAACCGCGCAAATGGAAACCAGCCAGGGCATCCAATTCACCGTCGGCCAGCCGGCCAATGACTACGACCCGTTTCTCGTCGCCCGCTACAATTTTGAGGACACGAATGATCCCTATGCGGACAGTTCGGGCAACAATAACTACAATGATTGCAGCACCAGCAGCGGTACCAACTACGACACCTTTTCCACCAACGCCGCCGTGGGGCAGTTTGCCCGGCTTTTCTTTGGGGACACCTCCGTCTGTTTTACTCAAAACGACCCCGCCTACCAGAACCTGTCCAACGCGTTTGCCGGAAATTTCTCGGTGACCGCCTGGGTCAAAACCACCAATTCCATCAATACCGACTTTGCGAACGCCTATTTTGGCCTGCCGATATGGTTTGTGTATAGCGATGGTACCGATCAGGCTGTTTTCTCGATCACTGGCAGCAAGGCAGCTTTCACCGTCGGCAATCCGAATGGCGGTTCAGACACCACCTTGCATTCCATCACCTCCGTGAATGATGGCAACTACCATTTTCTGGCCGCCACTCGCAATCAAACAACCGGCCTGATGAGCCTTTATGTGGATGGCAATCTTGAAGCGACCGGGATTAGCACCAACGGTCCGCGCATCATGACCTCTACCATGTCTCTCGCAGGCGGTTATTACGTCAGCTACGGCGGGCTTCTGGATGATGTGCGGATTTATTCGACCAATCTGTCCGCGAGTGACGTGGCCATCCTGGCTTCCGGCGGGTCGGTTATAACCCTGGCTTCAGGTGTCGGGGCCACCAATTTGATGTTCGCCACGAGCGGTGATGCCAATTGGTTCGTGGAAAACACCAACACCTATAACGGCTCACCTTTCGCCGATCAAAGCGGCAGTATCAGCAACTTTCAATCGTCCACCCTCACCGCCACAGTCACCGGCCCCGGCACGCTGACCTTTTACTGGTCAAGCCAGGATAACGATCCCGAGCAGTACATGGACTACGAATTTTACATTGACGATCCGAATACCAACGACATCGCAGACCTTTACGGCGGCGGGAATGACTGGCAATCCATCGAGGCCATCACCGGAGGCCCGGTCATCATCCCGCCGGGACAACACACCTTGTATTGGACCGTCTATGCGAATGGCGACGCCGATCCTTTTCAGGCCGGTTTCCTTGATAACGTCGTCTTCACTCCGCCCGACACCAGCCCGGTATCCGCGAGCATCACCTTCAACATTTATCAGGAACAGGACCCGACGTTCGGCGACATTTACATCGCCTTCCCCTCGTTTAACTCTGTCACCCCGGCGGGCACCGGCACCACCACCAATATCATCCAGTCGCCAAACAATTATTTCAGCAGTCACTCTGATCAAGGGGGCGGCGGTTCCAGTTCGGCCATTCTCTATTCCCTCAGCTCCGTGCTCAACGAATCCACCAACGGCCTGTGGAGCCTTTACATCAACTATGGCATGCAAAACCAGCGCCAGTTCCAGTTCAGCGTCGCCATCAACGGACTGGCCACCAACCTGCTGTCCGCCGTCAAAATGATCACCCCTACCAATGGCGCCACCGGCTTCCCGTCCACCGCCGCCATCCAGTGGCTCGGGCCGACCAATTACACGTCGCTGAACGTCTCCAAGCAGAACATCGACAACAGCGGCTATGTGAGTGCCACTTTGCCGGTCACCGCCACCAGTTGGACTCCGGGACTCATCCCCGGCACCAACCGCTGCGACATCAATTATGCCTCCAACAATTTCCCCAACGTGTCATTCTCCGTGCCCGTGGACAGCCTGGATTCACAGACCGCCGCCGTTTGGAACGCGCAGGTGAATTTGAACACCACCGCCACGGCCATCTTCGTGGTCACCGCCGGCGCCTCGCACGTCACGCTGCTAAGCCCGCAGGTCAGCAGCGGGAATTTCCAGTTCTCCTTCCAGTCGCAAACGGGTTTCACCAACACGGTTCAATACCGGACGAACCTTGTCGTCGGAAACTGGCTGACTTGGACGAACATCACAGGTGATGGCACATTGAAAACCAATCCCATCCCGTTGTCCGTGTTCAGCCCGTCCAAGCAGGGCTTTATCCGCGTCTCGACACAGTAAAGCGCGGCGTCACTGCCACCAATCTGAAAAACAAAACGGCGGCTGTCATCGCGACAACCGCCGTTTGAGTTTTCCAAAAATTACATGTGCGTGATTATGTTGTCGCCAAACTGCGAGCACTTGATTTCCGTCGCGCCTTCCATCAGGCGCGCGAAATCGTAGGTCACGCGCTTGCTGCCAATCGCGCCGTTCAGACCCTTGAGAATCAAATCCGCGGCTTCCATCCAGCCCAGATAACGGAACATCATCTCGCCGCTTAACACGACGCTGCCGGGATTTACCACGTCCTTGTTCGCATACTTCGGCGCGGTGCCGTGCGTGGCCTCGAAAATCGCGTGGCCGCTGACATAATTGATGTTACCGCCGGGCGCGATGCCGATGCCGCCGACCTGCGCCGCCAGCGCGTCGCTCAAATAATCACCGTTCAGGTTGAGCGTGGCAATCACGTCGAAGTCCGTCGGCCGCGTGAGCACCTGCTGGAGCGTGATGTCGGCGATGGCGTCCTTGATGACGATGCCCGCGCCGGGTTTGCCTTCCGGAATTTTGCACCACGGCCCGCCGTCCATCTCCACTGCCCCGTAACGCTCCTTGGCAATTTTATAGCCCCAGTCGCGGAACGCGCCCTCGGTGAATTTCATGATGTTGCCCTTGTGGACAATCGTGACGCTTTTGCGTTTGTTCGTAATGGCGTAGAGGATGGCCGCGTGAATCAGGCGTATCGTCCCGAGATAACTGACCGGCTTGATGCCGATGCCAACATCCACCATCGCCGGGCGTGGTGGAACGCCGACCTCCTGAAGCTGCTTCAGCCACTGCGCCGCGGCTTCTTTGGTTCCGAAACGAACCTTTTTGAACTCCTTGGGAAAATTCTGGGCCAGAAAGTCCAAAATCTTTTGGCTCTCCGGCGTGCCACCGGCGTATTCGATGCCGGCATAAATGTCCTCGGTGTTTTCGCGGAAGATAATCATGTTGACTTTTTCCGGGTGTTTCACGGGCGACGGCACGCCCTGAAAATACTGCACCGGACGCAGGCAGACATAGAGGTCGAGCATCTGGCGCAGCGCGACGTTGAGCGAACGGATGCCGCCGCCGACGGGCGTCGTGAGCGGGCCTTTGATGCCGACCAGATATTCCTTGAACGCCTCGACCGTGTCGTCCGGCAGCCAGT
>DATNHI010000153.1:0-4442 GCA_035605035.1 Verrucomicrobiia bacterium | reverse complement strand
TTGCCCCGCCGTTGCCGACGTGCAATATACTTAGAGCACCAATCGTTGTTCCGCCGGTATAAGTGTTGTCAGTCAGGAGCTGCAGGAAACCGCCGACCGACACCGTCACTTGTCCCGGTCCGCTGATAACGCCCCCGACCGTGGCGTTGTAGCCGAGGAGCGTGCCATTGTTCAGAATGTTTCCGTTCAGGGTGCCGCTAATCTGCAATGTGCCGGAGTTGATGGTGGTGTTGCCTGAATAGGTATTGCCGTTGGAAAGAAGAATGACCGTGCCGGTGCCGTCGTTGGTAACGGACCCGGCCCCGCTGATGGCCCCGCTGACGGTCAGGGTGTTGGTGCCGTTGAAGTCGAGCGCTCCGTTGTTGGTGATGTTGCCCGTGCCAAGCGAGCCTGTCCCGCCGCCGTTCCCGACCTGCAATACGCCGCTGCTGATCGTTGTGCCGCCGGAATAGGTATTGGTTGCAGTCAATACCCATGTGCCCGGGCCGCTCTTCGTCAGCGATGTCGCGCCGATAAAACTGTCAGACAGTGTGCCAGCAAGCGTGTTGGTATCCGTGTTGGTGCCCGTCAAAGCAAGTGTGCGAGTGCCTCTGTCGCTCACGACGACCAATCCGGAATTGGTGAGGTTCAACGCGCCGGAACCTGACGCATCAATCGCGCCACCGTTTGTGCCTAGCGCGAACAAGCGGTCAATGCTCGTCCCCCCGCCGGTATATTGCAGCATGCCGCCATTGAGCACCAGGTTGGTGGCCGCGCTGGCCGCAGCGCCAATGTCACTGGCCAAACCGCCGCTGGCCAGCGTGCCGACGCTCAACGTGCCGCCGCTGACGGTCGTAACACCGGTGTAAGTGTTGCCACCGCCGGACAAGGTGAGTGCGCCGTTGCCGCTCTTGGTCAGGCCGGCGCTGTCGGCGATGCTGTTGCTGCCGCCAGAAGTAATGTTGTAACTCTTGTTGCTGTTGCTGATTGTGACACTGGTCGGCTGAACCACACTGCTCACGATCACGGTCGTCGTTCCCGAAGCCGTGTCATCGAACCGCACCCATGCGGGATTGAAATAATTTGTCGGGCTGCCTTCCTCTGTCCAGTTGTTCAGGGTGGTGGTGTCCCAATTGCCGTTGTTCGCGCCGCTCCAGATAAGGGTAACCGTGGCGACGTTGAACTGAATCGTGTTGCCGTTGGTGGAGAGGTTGCCTAACGTGCCAACCACGCTGCCCAGACTGACCGTTGGTGCCGAACCGCTCGTCCAAGTGAGCAACGGATAACTCTGCCCGATTGTGAATGCGCCACTGTTGATGTTGATGGTGACGGTGCCGGTGGAGGAAAGTGTGCCTGCTGCCAACGGCGCGGTCGCAGTGTTGGTCACGTTGTTAAATTCCAACGTGCAACCGGTGTTCGTTCCCAAAGTCAGCGTGCCCGGGGTGATCTGCGCGCCGGTGGCGGTGACGCCGAGAGTTGCACCGTCAGCCACGGTGATGTTGCCAGTGCCAATTTTCACGCCTTGAAACACCAGTTTGCCGGCGCTGACCGTGGTGATGCCGTCGTAACTGCTCGCGCCCGAAAGCGTCAGCGCGCCACCACCGAGTTTGGTGAACGTGCCGCCGCTGCTGGTCAGCCCGGCCGCGAACGTCACATTTTGTCCGCCGGTGTCAATCGAATATGCCTGGCCGTCCGCTGTGCTGAAGCGTGGAGAATAGTCAAAGACATTGTTCGTGCCAAATCCCAGCGTGCCACCATTGAATGAAATCGTGCCGCCCTGGCCGAGCGGACCGGAAACCCCGACGTTTTCGGTGCTGCCCGCAATCAACTCGCCGCCGGTAAGGTTGATGTTGCCGGTAAAGGTGCTGGCACCCGCGAAAGTGACTATTCCGTTGTTTATCTGGAACGGCCCGGTGCCGCTAATATTGCCCGCGATGGTGCCCGGGGTCGTAATAATTCCAGGCGCTGGCGTGTAATCAAACTTCAACAGCGTTCCATTGTTGACGATGTTCGGGCTGCCGGCGTCCGCGTTCAAAAGGTCGGAACTCTTCAGGATCGTCGTGCCGGAATCAAACCTGACCGGATTGCCGAGTCTATCATACCAATAAGAGCCCTCCGAGCCAGAATTCGTGCCGGTCCAGGTGAACGTGCCAGACCCCTCCATCATCGGTTGAATCGCTGATGAACCATGGCTTCGCAGGTGGTTATTGACGATCCAATCGCCCGTGCCGGCAAAGACAAACGGATGATTGCCAGCGCCGCCCTCGCGCCATACCACGGTTTCATTAATTACACACGGCGTGGAAGAGTTGTTGGTGAAACCCAAGACCTGCCCGTTTTGTTCGCCGGCAAGAATATCCAAGTTATTTGCACTGTGATCTCCCAAAATCAGAGGGCCGGCGCCGGGATCAATGGTGAACCAGTTCATTCTCAGTCCGCCTGAAATCGAGATCACAGAATAAATGGTCACGGAATTCGTTTGAGCCGACGTAAGTTCGATTCTCGCTCCGGCGGGATAGTTTTGGCCACCGCCGCCACCCAGGGTGCCGCCACTTTCCGTTACACTCAAAGGGCCGGTCGTCAGGCCGGCGAACTGCATTAAGTCACCACAAACCCCGTTGGCATCCGGCCCCGTCATGGGATTGGGGACGCCGTTGGGGCTCCAATTGGTGGCCTGGTTCATGTCCCCGACACCTGCGAGGTGTCCCGGGAATTGATTGGTCCAAACATAGGTCGTCTGGCCAAAGACAACCGTCGTCGCGAAGGCGCTGCCCAACACGGTGAACAGAATTGTGAGTTTCGTTTTCATAAGCTCTCAGGTTTCAATGAGTGACCAGGCCGGTGAAGAGGTTGTTATCAATAGACGCATAACTCGGCACAAGCATTTGAGAAAATGCCGTAAACAAGACTGCCGGAACGACAGCCGAAGTGCTGCGTTCGTTTCTGCTTTCATAACTCCCGGCTGGCTCCGGGACTGAAAAATTAAATCACGATCTCAATTCCCCGCCAAGCTCGTTTTGATGGACAAAACTCCAATCTTCAAACCGTCGGTGGTCGCAGTAAGTTTGATCTTCCCGGCTTGCCCCGCTTTGCCGCGAACGATTACCAGGCAAAGACCATTGAACGCCTTCCGGTCATGCGACTGGAACGATTCGAAGCTCGTTGGATCGCCGTTGTCCGTGGCGACGATTTCGCCGGGGCCTTCAATGTCAAAGTGGATGCGGTTGTCCGCACGCGGCGCGGTCAAACCGTTTTTGTCCGTCACAGTCACGGTGACAAACGACAAATCCCTTCCGTCCGCACGAATTGTGCTGCGATCCGGTTCCAGCTTGAGTTGGGCAGGCTCGCCGGCAGTTTTCATCGTGTCGGTGGCCCATTCCTTGCCGTGTTTGTAAGCAACCACTTTGAGTGTGCCCGGCTGATAGACCACGTCGTCCCAGCGGAGGCGATATTCGTAAAGTTCCTTTTTTTTGCGGCCCAATGATTTGCCATTGAGAAACAATTCGCCTTCATCGCCGGATGTGAAGACGTGAACCGGCGTGACTTGCCCGACGCGCTCCAGCCAGGTCCAATGCGGCAGGATATGCGCCATGGGAAAATCCGGACGCCAATGCGCTTGATAAAGGAAGAAGCGGTCTTTCCTGAAGCCGGCCAGGTCGATGATGCCGGAGTAGGAGCTGCGCGACGAGTCGAACGGTGTTGGCTCACCAAGATAGTCCCATCCGGTCCAAACAAATTCGCCGCCGACATACGGATGCTGTTCTTGCGACGCAAACACTTTGTCCGCCGAGGCTCCAAATGCTGCGCGATACAATTCATACGCGCTGACTTGATGCCTCACGGTATCTTCCCCCGAGTGCGGTCCCACAGCGGCGTCAACGCCATTGGTGACAGGGAATATGTATTCGCCGCGACTGCTGAATGCGGAAGCCGTCTCGCTGCCAAAAATGAATTTGTCGGGAAACTTTTCATGAAAGGCCGGATATTTTCCCGGCGTGCCGCGAATTCCGGTGCCCTGGTAATTCAAACCGATAACATCCAAAACGCCGGGAAGCGGATCGGTGGGATGCGCCCAATTCATGGCGCTGGTCGTCGGGCGGGTCGGATCCTCGCCATGCACAATGTCACAGAGTCGCCGGGCCAAGGCAGCTCCGTTCGTGCCGGTGAATTGCTCGCCGACCTCATTGCCGATGCTCCACAGAATTACCGACGGAGAATTGCGGTCGCGCCGGATTTGCGCGAGCATGTCCTGTTCGTGCCAGTCATCAAACAACAGATGATAATCATTTGGTGTCTTGTCGCGCCGCCAGCAGTCGAACATTTCATCCATCACGAGGAAACCCATTTTGTCCGCCAGTTCAAGCAGTTCCGGCGCCGGCGGGTTGTGGCTGTTACGGATGGCGTTGCACCCCATGTCCTGCAGCATCTCCAATTGCCGCTGCAAGGCGCGATAATTCAATGCC
>DATNHI010000152.1:0-5775 GCA_035605035.1 Verrucomicrobiia bacterium | reverse complement strand
CTTGGCTATCGCGAATGGAATTATCCGCCCGGATGGATTGTGTCGTTCAACCGGACCGATCTGGAACCGCTTTGGGACGCCTGGAGACCCGACATCCTGGCCATTGCAACCGGCGCGATCATTGCCGGGCTGATGCTTTCGTGGGCGGTTCTGGCGACCGTTTATTTTTTTCCGGTCTGGCTGGTTTGCTTTTTTGCCGACCGCGAGTTGAACTTCCGGCAATGCTGGCGGCTGGCGGGCGCAGCGCTCTTGCCCGGCGCATTATTGCTGGCGGCGGCGATTGCATTTTACGGCTTGGGCGCGCTGGATTTGATCCAGATGAGTTTCGCCTTCGGCGCGCATTTTGTCCTCGGCTGGATTTATTTGTTCATCAGCCCGCTGTTCCTCCATCGGGTGTCGCCGGTGGAAAAGCGCAATCCGTTCTTGACCAAATCTTAATCCTGAGAATTTTCGTCGGGAGAATACGATTAAGATGAGGATCGGAATTACGACCGGAATGAAGACCGGTTTCGTTGACACCCGCGCCAATGGCCTTTAGCCTCCACGCATCATGTCGCGATTGCCGTTTGAACTGATGCTGGCCCTGCGTTATTTGCGGCCCAAACGGACGTTTGTTTCCATCATCACCCTCATCTCCGTCGTCGGCGTCGCGCTCGGCGTCGCCGTGCTCATCATCGTCATCAGCGTCATGAGCGGGTTCGACCATGACCTGCGCGAAAAAATCCTCGGTTTCAACGCGCACCTGAAAATTTTTGCGGCCGGCAAGACGATGGAAAACTACGATCAGGTGATGGAGCTGGTCGCGTCCAACAAAAACGTGCGCGGTGTCGCGCCGTTCGTGTTCGGCCCGGTGCTGCTCGAAACCGAGCCGACGAACGGACAGCAGGCGGCCTTTGCGGTGCCGTATTTGCGCGGTGTTGACCCCAACCATGAAGCCGACGTGAGCGTGCTGCCGCAGAGCATCATCTCCGGCAAATTTGATTTGAGCGGACGGAGTTTGCTGGTCGGCAGCGAATTTGCCCGGACTTACAACCTGTTCGTGGGCGACCATGTTTCAATTTATTCGCCGGCGGAATTGAGGAAAATGAAGGACAAGCGCGGTAAGGCGAATGAGGAAGCCATCCTGCCGGACGAATACACCGTGTCCGGCATTTTTGACGTGGGTTATTACGATTACGATGTCTCCGTCATCGTTGTCTCGCTCGAAAATGCCCAGGACCTTTATGCGTTGGGCGACAGCGTCCACGGGCTGATGGTGATGTTGCACGATCCCTTTCAAGCGCCCGAAGTGCAGGACGAATTGGAAACCACGCTCGGTCCGGATTACAACATCACCACCTGGACGGAGGAAAACGCCGTGATTCTCGGCGCGCTGATGGTGGAGAAGAACGTCATGTTTTATATCCTGTTCTTCATCGTGCTGGTCGCCGCGCTGTGCATCTTGAGCGCACAAATCACGTTTGTGGTTCAGAAAACCCGCGAAATCGGGATGCTCAAGGCGCTCGGCGCAACGAATTTCCAGATCTCCTGCATCTTTCTGAGCCAGAGCGCCATCATTGGCGTGCTGGGCGTGCTGGCGGGCTACGGTCTGGGTCTTCTGGCGCTGGCTTATCGCAATGGGTTCCTGCATGTCATGAACCACTTGACGGGGCGTGACCTGCTTCCCGTGTCGCTTTATTTTTTCAGGGAATTGCCGGCGGTCATCAACCCGAGAGACATCGCTATCATTTGCGGAGTTTCCTTTGTCATTTGCGTGCTGGGCGGCGTGCTGCCCGCGTGGCGCGCCGGCCGTTTGAAACCCGTGGAGGCACTGCGTTATGAGTGAGCCACTCCTTTCCGCCCGCAGCCTAGCCAAGACCTATGTGATGGGCAAACGCACGCTCGAAGTGTTGCGCGGCGTAAATCTCGACGTGGCGCGCGGCGAATTCCTCGCGCTTCGCGGCGCGTCTGCCGCCGGCAAAAGCACATTGCTCCATTTGATCGGCGGTCTGGACACGCCGAACGCGGGCGAAATCCGTTTCGCCGGCCAGAATCTCGCCACGTTCTCCGAACGCGAGTTGACCGAATTCCGCAACCACCGCGTCGGCTTCGTTTTCCAGGCGTATCATCTGCTGCCCGAACTCACGGCGCTCGAAAACGTTTGTCTGCCGGCACGGGTCGCCCGCGTGCCCGCCGCCCGGGCCGAGGCGCGCGGCCGTGAATTGCTCGCCCAGGTCGGTCTGGCGGAACGCGTGGAACACAAACCCTTTGAACTTTCCGGCGGTGAACAGCAGCGCGTCGCCATCGCCCGCGCACTGGTCAACGAACCGGATTTGGTGCTGGCCGACGAACCAACCGGCAATCTCGATTCGCACACCGGCGGCGAAATCCTTGAATTGCTGAAAAATCTTCGCGCCCAAAAGCAAACCACGTTGGTCATCGCCACGCATGACGCCCACGTGGCCGCCAACGCCCCCCGCGTGGTGGAACTGGTGGATGGGCAGATCAATATGACTTTGTAGGAGACGACGTGAGGAGTCTCTAATTTCTCTAAATGTGACCCTCGTCACCTCGGCTCCTACTTTTTGAACCATGAGCCAGGAATATTGGGAATCGCTTTACCAATCCGGCGAGACGCATTGGGACAAGGGCGCGCCGTCGCCGGGCCTGGTGGATTTTCTGGCGGCGCATCCCAAATCGGGTGGTGGCGACGCCCTCGTCGCCCCGGCTTCAGTTTTGAAATTTAGACAGGGTATTCAGGCAGCAGCGACGGGGGCGTCGCCGCCACACTGGACGGTTTGCGTGCCCGGTTGCGGCACCGGCCATGACGTGCGCGAATTCGCCCGGGCGGGCTTTACGGCGTTCGGTTTCGACATCGCGCCGAGCGCGATTCGGCTGGCCGTGGAGAAAACCAAAGCCGCTGGACTCAATGCCTTGTTCCAGCGCGCCGATTTCCTGCATGATGACCCGCCGCGATTGTTTGACTGGATTTTTGAACATACCCTCTTCTGCGCAATCAAACCCGAAGAACGGAACGATTATGTCCGCGCGGTGCTGCGCTGGCTCCGGCCGGAAGGGCAATACCTGGCGGTCAATTATATGATCGTCGAAAAGGGCGAGGGTCCGCCGTTTCCGACGGCGCGGGAAGAACTGTGGCAACGTTTCTCGTCGCACTTTGAGCTGGTGGCGGAGTGGGTTCCGCGCTCGTATCCTAACCGGGTCGGGCGGGAGCGGATGTTCTGGTGGCGGCGGAAAGCCGGTTGAAAAACGCCGTCCGAGCGGCTAATTTCTGAAGTTATGCTTGACGACCGCGATTATATGCGCCAGCCGGTTTACCGTGACCGGCCGCGGATGCCGCAAATGTCGTTCACGATCGCGCTGCTGATCGTGAACGCCGTCGTCTTCCTCATTGAATGCGCCGTTTACGGCTATCCGCTGCAATTTCCAATTGATAGTTATTTCGCATTGAGCGTCGAAGGATTGGAGCACGGCTGCGTCTGGCAACTGCTGACATACCAGTTCATGCATGCCGGGGTGCTCCACATCCTGTTCAATGGCTGGGCAATTTATGTTTTTGGTCACGCGATTGAAGAAACCATCGGCGGGAAAAAGTTCCTGACGCTGTTTCTGACGGGTGGTGTCATTGGCGGGCTGTTCCAGGCGCTGGCCGCTTTGCTCTGGCCGGAATACTTCGGCGGCCCGGTCGTAGGCGCTTCAGCGGGGGCGTTTGGCCTTGTGGCTGCCTATGCCATGCTGTTCCCGGAACGCGAGTTGATGCTGTTGCTGTTTTTCATCATACCGATCCGGCTGACCGCAAAAATGCTGTTGATCTTCTCAGCGGTGCTGGCGTTGCTCGGCCTCGTCTTTCCCGCCAACCACATTGCCAATGCCGCGCACTTGGGCGGCATGTTGACCGGCGTGATTTTTATCCGTCAATTTGTTCAAGGCCGCTGGTTGCCCTGGAAATTTCCGGCGCGCCGCGCCGTTCCGCGTGAACTCGTGAACGTGCGCGCGGCCAAATCCGGCTCGTGGCGCTCGTCCACCGGCAAATTGGACGAGGAACAAACCACCGACGAGTTTGTGAGCAGCGAAGTGGACCCCATCCTCGACAAAATTTCCGCGCACGGCATCCAAAGCCTGACGGCGCGCGAACGCGAGATTCTGGAAAAAGCCCGCGCCAAAATGACGAAGCGGTGAGTTTGTAGCGGCAGTCTGTGACTGTCGCATTTTTTCCGGCGTTCACAGAACGCCGCTACAGTCTCTCGACTCTCGACACCCGACGCGGGAGGCTTTAATCTTTCGATGTGATTACGCGCTATTCCAGAAACCCCATGCGGTCCATTTGGTCGGAGGAATACAAGACCAGCCTCTGGCTCGAAATCGAGTTGTTTGCGCTTGAAGCCCTGGTGAAGGAAGGCGTCGTGCCGCGCGACGATTTCGCCAGAATCAAGGCCGGCTGTGAACCGTGGTTTGGCAACCTGGCCCGCCTGATCGCCCGCCAGAAGGAACTGGAAAAAACGCTCAACCACGACATGATTGCCTTCACCGAGGCCGCTACTGAAAAAATCAAGGACCAGGCCCGCCGCTGGTTTCACTTCGGCCTGACCAGCAGCGACGTCATTGACACCGCGTTTGCCGTGCAGATGGTCCAAAGCGCGGACATTCTGATTGACGATGTCAAGACGTTGCGGAAATCCATCGCGAAGCCGGCGCGTCAATATAAATTCACGCCTTGCATTGGCCGCAGCCACGGCATCCATGCCGAACCGACCACGTTCGGCTTGAAGCTGGCGCTGATGCACGACGAATTTGGCCGCGCGCTTGAACGACTTGAACGCGTCCGCGAAACCGCCGCCGTCGGCAAACTTTCCGGCGCCGTTGGAACCAGCGCGCATCTCTCGCCGCGCGTCGAGGCGTATGTCTGCAAAAAGCTTGGCTTGCGGCCGGCAACCATCGCCACGCAGGTTGTCCAGCGCGACATCCACGCCGAATTCATGACCACCCTGGCATTGGTCGGCGCGAGCATCGAACGTTGGGCGGTTGAGTTCCGCCATCTCCAGCGCACGGAAGTGCTCGAAGCCGAGGAACCGTTCACGAAGGGGCAGAAAGGCAGCAGCGCCATGCCGCACAAGCGCAATCCCATCACTTGGGAACGCCTCACCGGTCTCGCCCGGGTGCTCCGCGGCAACGCCGTTGCCGCGCTCGAAAACGTCGCGCTCTGGCACGAACGCGACATCAGCCACAGCAGCGTCGAGCGCATCATCTTCCCCGATTCCTGCACGCTGCTCGATTACATGTTCGGCCTGTTGACACGCCTGATGGATGGGCTGGCGGTCTATCCGGAGAACATGAAAAAGAATCTCGGCCTGAGCCTGGGCATGTGGAATTCGCAGACCGTGCTGCTGGCGCTCATCAAAAAAGGCCTGACGCGGGAAGCCGCCTATAAACTGGTGCAGGATGCCGCAATGAAAACCTGGGAAGTGAAACATGCCGGTCGCGATGACGCCGACTTTGTGGAGCAGCTCAAGTCCGATCCGGACGTGTCAAAACATTTCAAGAAGGGCGAGCTGGAGAAGCTTTGCTCCCTGGAGTTCCACTTCAAGGAAGTGAACAGCCGGTTCAAGAAACTGGGGTTGTAGAGCAAAACGCCTGCTTTACCCGGTATTCCTGAAGGCGTGTCCATCGCCGCACGTGGTTAATCTTGAAAAAGTTGTTATTGTGGCTGGCGATGCCGAGTTGGCGGAACAAGTTTGCTCACGACTCCGCAAACCCGGATTTTATCTACCCTTTATCGAA
>DATNHI010000151.1:0-6504 GCA_035605035.1 Verrucomicrobiia bacterium | reverse complement strand
TGCGCGCGTCGGTGTTCGCAATATCAATTCGTTCAATTCACGGCCAAAAAACAAACCGCTGCCACAGCAGGAATTGGAACTGCCGCTCAAAGCCAAAAAGGAAAAGGTCGAGCCGGGCGCGGAAGGATTTGCGGTCGAGGTGGACGAGGAAATTGTCGTGCCGCGCGAGGAGGACATCGTCATCCCCGAAAAGCTGAGCTACATCGTCGTCATCATTGACGAACTCGCGGACCTGATGCTCGTGGCGCCGGCGGATGTGGAAATGGCCATCGCACGCATCACGCAGATGGCGCGCGCGGCGGGCATCCATTGCATCGTCGCCACGCAACGGCCGAGCGTGGACGTCATCACCGGCGTCATCAAGGCGAACATCACCGCGCGCATCGCGTTCCAGTGCGCGTCACGCGTGGACTCGCGCACGATCCTCGACGCGATGGGCGCCGACAAATTGCTTGGCAAGGGCGACATGCTTTATCTGCCGCCCGGCTCGGCGAAACTCATCCGCGCGCAGGGCGCGCTCATCACCGACCAGGAAATCTCGAACATCGTCGGGTTCATTGCCAAGCAGGCCAAGCCGAGTTACGAAATGGAAATTCACCAGCAGCTTTCGGCGCCTGCCGCCAGTTTTGAAACCGAAACCGGCATTGACGAGGACGAAGAGCTCATTCAGCAATGCATTGAGGTCATCCGCAGCGAACAAAAGGCGAGCGTCTCGTTGATGCAACGGCGACTGCGCCTCGGCTACACCCGCGCCGCGCGCATCATGGACGAACTGGAGAACCGCGGCATCGTGGGTCCCAGCAAAGGCGCCGAGCCGCGCGACATTTTAATTGACCTGGATGGCACGGGTGCGGATGGCGGCGGGCAGCAGGCGGTTTAGAGATTTAACAGAAGAAAACGAAGGGAACGAAGGCAGAAGGTGCATGCGGCTGAATTTCTTTGTTTCCTTTGTTGCCTTCTGTTCGGAAATTTATGCACCCGTTGTTCAAGAAAGCGGACGAGTTGAGCCATACGGCAATTGGCGCGGCCATTGAAGTTCACCGGCTCAAAGGCCCCGGCTTGCTGGAAAGCATTTACGAAAAGTGCATGATGCGAGAATTGGAATTGCGCGGTCTCACCGCTGTCAACCAGCGTCTGGTCCGGATTGAATACAAAGGTCTGGTGTTTGAGGAGCCACTGCGCTTCGACGTTCTGCTGGAAGATTGCCTCCTGCTGGAATTGAAATCCGTGCAAGAAATTTTGCCCGTTCACAAAGCACAATTGCTGAGTTACATGAAACTGCTCGATGTGCCCGCGGGACTCATCATCAATTTCCACGAAATGAAACTCGTTGATGGAGTGGTTCGCCTGATCCTGCCTGGTGCGAATCAGTGATTTGGACCAAGTCCAAAGAAGGGAAAGGTGAAGTTTTTTCTTCGTTCTCTTCGTTTGCTTCTGTAAAAACATATCGTGGTGAAGACCATCGTTGCATGAAACAATTTCTGGTAACGCTGCCGCGCAATCTCATCGGCTGCTTCACGGGCCGGAGGATTATCTGGCATCTCATTGCCATCGTGTTCACCTTCATCCTTGTCATGTCCGGTTTCGACTGGCGTTATTTCCTCGTAACCCGCAATCCGGAATTGCGTTACTGGATGTGGCCCGCCGTTGTCATTGGCATGTTCTTGCCGGTTTGCCTGCCGTTTATTGTTCTGGTCGTTGGCTTCATTGCCCGAAATGCAAAAGTCGTTTTGACCGGCTTCGCCATCGGGCAGGCTGAAATCATCGGCGCGTTAATCACAGCCGCCTGCAAAGCATTTACCGGCCGCGTCCATCCGCCGCACGATGTCGGCACGGACATCAGCCACGTCTTCCATTTCGGTTTTCTGCGCGGCGGAGTTTTCTGGGGCTGGCCGTCGTCGCACACCACCGTCGCCTTCGCCATGGCGGTGACGGTCTGCACGCTCTGGCCGAAACGATGGTGGCTGGGATTTCCCCCATCCGATTTTTTGATTCATACAGGTCTGCCTTCGTTAAGCAACTGTGAATATGTCAACCGCTTTCCAAAGATGGAGCCAACGGCTTTCAAAAACCGCGTTGCGTCATTTTCCTCACGCAGATTGAAACGAAAGGCTTGCTCGTCCAGATATCATGACCAAGACCGCGGCCGACGCCATCACGTTGCGACAAGTGTTGAGCGGCACGGACGGCTGGGATCCGAAGGCGAGCCGATGAATTAGAGGAAACCGCGTGTTTTGTTTTCGCGGACGAAGCGAACGGGCTATTTGCCGAGCAGCAAAGGTTTCATGTGCCGCTCGAACAGGTTTTCGGTGACGTTCCAGGCGATGACAGCTTCGTGCTGCTTCAATGCACCGAGGTAGCGGTCGCCCTTTTTGGCCGCGATTTCAAAGCCCACGTGCAGCAATTGCCGGAAGCTCGCATTGTATTCCTTGCACTTGGGATTGTGCCGCAACGCCGAAACGTATTGCTTCGAGGTCCAGCTGTTGACCGTCGCCGCCGTCGGCAATTGGCCCCGCTTGATGTCAATGACCGTGGCGTACGGCGCGCAAAGCTCGTCCACGTGACTGAGCGCGTCGGCGTAAATTTCCCTGGCCAAAGCCAGGCCGTCGCCGCCGGCCTCCGCCAGGCCGATGAGTTCCTCCAGCCAGGTTGTGCCGGCGGTTTTGATGTGCAGCCCGGCGTTGAATTTTTTCAGCGCGCGGCGGATCGGTGCGTAGATGGAAAACTTGTCGCTGCCGGAATGGACGCTCAGTTTGAGAGTGGCCGGCAGGCCATATTTTGCGATGGCAAAAGCGATGACGGCAAGGTCGTCATTCAATTCCTTTTCGAACTGTCTCACGTCGCCGACGTAATCCACGCCCTTGTTGAAACGGCCGGTGAACTTCGGCGCGATGGTCTGGATGGGAACCTGCTCGTCGGCGAGAGCGGCGAGGATGATCAACAACTCCGGCGGCGTCTGTGGGCTGTCGGTTTCGTCCATCGAAACCTCGGTGATGAAGCTGGCCTCGCCCTTGGCCTGCGCAATGTACCGGTAGATTTTTCCCGCATCCTGCACGGCCAGCAGATATTTGCCGGCGACGCGCTCCACTTCGGCGCGCGTGGTTTCAAAGGGATGGTCAATCCGGGGAATGAGGATTCGGCCGGCGAGTTCCAGGTGGCGGTCGGCAAACGCCTTTACGCTCCTGGGATCGGCGGGCTTGCCAATTGAATCGGCCACGTCAATGGTGAAGAAATCCGAGTGCGGCAGGAAACGGTCCACCGTGTCGAACCGGATGTGGTCGGCGTCCACATGCCAGGGCTGTGTCCAGCCCAAGGCCTTGATCGCGGCAGCGGCGGCGGCGCGGGTGCTGGCGGGTTCGGAACCGATGATGGTGTGCTCGCGATTGGATTTGTTCCAGACTGGAATGATGTCAACGCCTTGTTTTGCGACCATCATACACGCTGCCAGTTGGGCCTGCGCCTGATGCGCAAAACGATCGCCTATGCCAAACGAAAATTTTTCCAATGTCAGGAATTTGCTCATGAAGTGCAGGTTGACTCACCGGCTGTTTAAAACTCTTTTTGCCCGAGAAACACGCGACTTTCCCAATGAATTTGAGCAACAACGTTCAAATCCATGGCTTTTGAGCAGCCTGCTGGGGCACACTATAACACGCTTCCTATGTAAATCACCATCAAGATTTTGCAGAGTTATGTGAGATTTCTGCATCGTGAAAGGAGGCCTCACGGCCAATTTGCGTTCCTATATCGGCGAGGAAGGCCAGTTTTAACCCTCCAGCGCACGGCTGGCTCGGTTGATAGAGTGCTCCCTCGACACGGCAGGGGTGACAAGTTCAAGCCTTGTACCGCGCACCAGCCTGCGCTTGAAGCGTAGCGAGAGCGAAGACTGCCGCGCCGTAGCCGGGCGAAGGCGGGCCGCCGGTCACACACTCGTTACAGACGTTTCAAGCTTCGACCCGGCAAGCCAGGCCGTTCGGCAGCCGATTTCAACTTAAGAGCCACCAACCCTTTTGCCCCACTTGCGCAGCAGGCGGGGAGGCTTATGTTTAATCAGGAGTCTCGTATGAAAACGAAAGATAAAACATCAAAAGCCGTCGAACAGCCCAAGCCGGTCACGCCCGGCGTCACCAAAGGCATGGTGCGCGAACATGCGTATCGCCTGTATCGCGACAAACTGCGGGAGCATCCGCTGACCCTGGCGGATTGGGTGCTGGCGGAGAAAGACCTCGTGGCGGCGATGGAAACCGAGGAAGCGGGCGTGGAAGTCTAAATTGGCTTTCCTTCAGCACGCGGGATGCGGACCCGGAGAAACGGTCGGGTCCGCAGGGGATTCGTATGTTCAAACCTTCGGCCGCAGCTTCTTCCACAACCGGCCAAGCGGGTCGTAGTATTCATCCACCACGCGTTCCTTGAGCGGGATGATGGCGTTGTCGGTGATGTGGATGCTTTCGGGGCAGACTTTCGTGCAGCACTTGGTGATGTTGCAGAAGCCGATGCCGTGCGCCTGCTTCAATTCCGGCAGCCGGTCTTCGGTGTCGAGCGGATGCATCTCCAGCGCAGCGGTATAGACCAGAAAACGCGGGCCGATGAACTCATCGTGCTGGTGGTGCTCACGCAATACGTGGCAGACGTCCTGGCAGAGGAAACATTCGATGCACTTGCGGAATTCCTGCACGCGGTCCACGTCCGCCTGCGTCATGCGCCAGGTGCCGTCCGGCGCGTCCGGTGGACGGGGCTTGAATTTCTTGATTTTTTTCTTCACCCGATAGTTCCAGGAAACGTCCGTCGTCAGATCGCGGAGGTGCGGGAACGTCTTCATGGGCTGGATGATGATGGGCTGGTCGAGCGGCAACTGGTCCATCCGCGTCATGCAGAGCAGCTTTGGCATGCCATTGATTTCCGCCGAGCACGAACCGCAACGGCCGATCTTGCAATTCCAGCGGCAGGCCATGTCGTTGGCCTGCGTTGCCTGGATGTGCAGCACCGCGTCGAGCACCACCATGCCTTCGGTGATTTCCGTGGTGTACTCCACGAATTTCCCGCCCTGCGCGTCACCGCGCCAGATTTTGAACGTCGCTGTTTTCACTTTCAAATCGTCCTTTTCGTAGCAGCCGCCGTGAGTCGGCTCATTTTAATTTGAGCGGACTGACGTCCGCTGCTACTTCATTTCCTCAATAATTTGTTTCAATTCCGCCGGCATTTCGGGAATCGCCTGGCGCCGCACCCGCATCGCGCCGTCGGGGCCTTTCCAGACCACCACGTTCATCTTGCCGGCTGCCGCATCTTTGTTCGGGAAATCATCGCGAAAATGTCCGCCGCGGCTTTCCTTGCGCTCGATGGCCGAGCGGGTGATGGCTTCGGAAACCGTGAGCAAATTCTTCAAATCCAGCGCCGTGTGCCAGCCGGGATTGAATTCCCGGTGACCGTAAACGGCGACTTGTTTGGCGCGTTCATTCAGTTTGGCAATCGCGTCCACGGCGCGGACCATTTCCTCCTCGCGCCGCACGATGCCCACGAGGTTTTGCATCGTTTCCTGCAAATCGTATTGCACCTGATAAGGGCCTTCGGCGCTGCCGCCCGCCGACGCCCCGCGATTGAACGGCTCCAACGCCCGGCGCGCGGCCTCCTCAAGCTGATCGTCGTTGACCTGGCCAGCTCCGTGTTCCCTCGCGAATTTGGCGGCAAATTCTCCAGCCCGCTTCCCGAACACAATCAAATCCGACAGCGAATTGCCACCCAGCCGGTTCGCCCCGTGCAAGCCGGCGGTCACTTCGCCCGCCGCGAACAGACCCGGCACGGTTGACATCTGGGTGTCGCTGTTCACCCGCACGCCGCCCATGATGTAGTGCGTGGTCGGGCCGACTTCCATCGGCTCGCGGGTGATGTCCACACTGGCAAGCTGCAAAAACTGGTGGTACATGCTGGGCAGCTTGCGTTTGATGTGCTCGGCGGCGTTCGGGATTTTCTCCTTGATCCATGAGATGTCGAGGAATACGCCGCCGTGGGGGCTGCCGCGACCGGCCTTGACTTCGCGCACGATGCAGCGCGCCACGTGGTCGCGCGTCAGCAGTTCAGCCGGCCGGCGCGCGTTCTTGTCACCCGCGCAATAACGCCAGCCTTCCTCCGGGTCGGTCGCTGTCTGCGCCTTGTAATTGTCCGGGATGTCGTCAAACATGAAACGCCTCCCGTCCTTGTTCCGCAAAACGCCGCCTTCGCCGCGCACGCCTTCGGTCACGAGCATGCCCATCACACTCGGCGGCCAGATCATGCCCGTCGGATGGAACTGCACGAATTCCATGTCTACCAGTTCCGCGCCGGCGTGATAGGCCAGTGACTGGCCGTCACCGGTGCAATCCCAGGAATTGCTCGAGATTTTATAGGAGCGGCCGATGCCGCCGGTCGCCAGCACGATGGCTTTGGCCCGGAAAATTTTGAAACGTCCGCGCTCGCGGTCGTAACCGAATGCGCCGGCCACACGGTCGCCATCCTTGAGCAGGGTGACCA
>DATNHI010000150.1:0-11506 GCA_035605035.1 Verrucomicrobiia bacterium | reverse complement strand
ATTGCGCGTCGGAGAGCTGGTCGGGGTCGTGAAGTTGGGCGAAGTTCGCGCCGGAGATTTTCAAAATGAATGGCCAGGCCGCGACAGCCAGCAGCAACAAGGCAAGAAACCACGCGCTGACGACGGCGGGACGATTGCGCTTGAAACGCTGCCAAGCGTCTCGACTTGGAGAAATATGGGTAGGGCGCGTCACTCCGTGGGCGCTGTCGTTCGCGCTCGCGGCGGGCAGAGGACTGCCCGCCCTACCGTTGCCGCTTGGCTCATGCATATTTCACGCGCGGGTCGAGCAAGGTGTAGGAAAAGTCCACGATTAAATTCAAAACAACCAGCAGGACGGCGTAGAGCAACGCCAGGTCCACGGCCACGGTGTAATCGGAATTCAAGGCGCTGTTGATGAAAAACACGCCGACGCCGGGAATCTGGAAAATATTCTCAATCACGAACGAGCCGGTCAACAAATCCGCCAGCATCGGGCCGGAGAACGAAACGACCGGCAGGATGGCAATCCGCACGGCGTGTTTGAGCAACAGGCTGTTTTCAGCCAGCCCCTTGGCGCGGGCGGCAGCAATGAACTCGGATTGCGTGGCGGTCAACATGCCTTCGCGAAAGAGCCGGGCGATTTTGCCGGAGAAAAACAGACCGAGCGCAATCGCCGGCAGAATCATGTGCGCCGGCGATTCCCACAGCGCGACGGGCAGCCAATGCAATTTGATGGAAAAAATCAGGATGAGCAGCGGCGCCACAACAAAACCGGGCACGCAGACGGCGAGCATGGCCAGAAAGCTGCCGGCATAATCCGGCCAGTGTCCGCGCCGGGCCGCTGTGACAAATCCCAGCGGCAGACCGATGCACATGGCAAAACCGAACGCGAGCACGCCGAGCGTCACGGAAACCGGCAGCGCCTGCCCGATGATGTCGCTGACGCGGTGGCTGCGGTATTTGTAGGAAATGTTGAAACTGGCAGGCTCATGCTGCCAGTGGCCGGCCGCGTCTTTCTGCCAGACCAGACCAAAGAAGCGCAGATATTGTTTCCAGAACGGCTCGTCGAGGTGATAGGCGGCGCGGAGGTTGCGTTCGATTTCCGGCGACGCGGGCGCGCGTTCGCGATCGAACGGGCCGCCGGGCGCGAGATGCACCAGCGCGAACGCCAGCGCACTGATGACCAGCAACAATGGGATGGCGAAGATGAGGCGGCGGACAAAATACATGTCGGTAGTCAGTGGTTGGTAGTCAGTGGTCCTTTGGCCAGACTGTCTCGCGCTACTGACAACTGACTATCGGCTGCTGACTTCTTGTGGATGTATTCCAGCGGATGGTCGTCCAGAATGTTCTGGTAGAATCCCGATATTTTGTTCGTGTCAAAATAATTCAGGCCGACGTAATAAAAAACCGGGATGATGGGCAGTTCGTCGTGCACCAGCAGGGTCTCCGCCTGCTGGAAAAGCTGTTCGCGTTTCTTCAAATCGGTTTGCCCGTTGGCTTCGTTGATGAGCGCGTCGTAGCGCGCATTTTTCCAGCCCGTCCGGTTGTTCCCGTCGTTGCTGGTGAAACAGTCCAGAAACGTGTTCGCGTCGTTGTAATCGCCAATCCAACTGGAGCGCGCGGTCTGGTAGTCGAGATGTGAATACGAACTCAACAGGACTTTCCACTCGACCTGCCGCAAATCCATCTGGATGCCCAGGTTGCCGCGCCACATTTGCTGCAACTCGATGGCGATGTCCTGGTGGAGTTTGCTGCCGCCGCCCGCCGCCGCGTCGAACATGTATTCAAATCGCGGAAAACCTTTGCCGCCGGGATAACCGGCTTCCGCCAGCAATTTCCGGGCGAGCGCGGGGTCGTAGCCGAGTCCCGGCGGCAGGGTGTAATTCGCCGTCCACGGCGGGACCAGGGTGGCCGCCGGCACTTCGCCGGCGCGAGTGATCTTTTTGACGATGAGTTCCTTGTCAATGGCCAACGCGAGGGCCTGGCGGACGCGCGGGTCGTCAAACGGCTTTTTTGTTACGTTGAAGCGGATGAAATAAGTGCCGAGATAATCGAAGGGATGAAAATCCGGGCGCTTGGACAGCACGTCCAGCAATTCGCCGGGCACGAGCGTCCGGTCCAGCACCAGATCCGCCTGGCCGTTTTCATACAGATTCAGTGCCGTGTCCGGCGAACCGAGCGGCAGGATGTCAATGATTTGCGACCGCGTGTTCGCCCCGTCCCAGTAACGCGGATTTTTTACGAGGCGCACCTTGTCGTTCGGCCGCCAGTAACCGAGTTTAAACGGCCCGCTGACCGGTAACGGTTTGGCCATCAGCCAACGGTCGCCGTATTTCTCAATGGCCTGGCGCGGCACCACGCTCATCACGGGCAATGCGCATAAATCGAGGAAGAAGGCCGTCGGATGGTTCAACTCCACCCGGACGGTGAATTTGTCCGGCGCGTGAACGCCCACGAGCGACGGGTCTTTGATCCTGCCGGTCACGAAATCCTCGCCGTTTCTCAAATAAAAGAATTCCCCGGCGTAATCAGACGCCGTCGCCGGGTTCGCCGCGCGCAGCCAGGAGTAAACCACGTCGTCCGCCGTGAGCGGCTCGCCGGTGGACCAGACCAGGTTGGTGCGCAGATGAAACGTGTAGGTGCAGCCGTCCGATGAAATGTCCCAGCTTTGGGCCAGACCGGGAATTGCCCGCGCGGTCTTCGGGTCGAGCCGCGTCAAGCCTTCAAACAAATTGCCCATAACAATGCGAAATTCCGGGATGCCGGAGAGGATGGCCGGGTCAAGTGTCTCCGGCTCGGCATTGTTGATCAAGGTGACATCGGCCGGCGGCTCGCGGCGGCCGCAGCCGGAGTTTGGAAGGCAACCGGCAAAAACCAACAGACAAAAAATCGCATTGCGCCACACTCCGCGCGCCTCCCGGCATCCAATTTCCGACTCCCGACTTCCGGCGGCGGCGCGTTTGAAGATGACCATCGTGTTATTTTGATTTCGTCGGCGCTGCGGGCGCGTTGCTGCCGGAAACCGCCGGCTTGGCGGTTGCCGGAGCGGCTGGCGTGGGGGGCGGCAGCGTGACGGGCGGCAGAAGCAAGTTGTTCGTTGGCATGGCCGCCGGTGAAGCCGCCGGCACCACCGGCGACGGAGCGGTCATGGGCGTCTCCGATTGTTTTTGCTGGACCGCCTTCTCGAATTCGGCCCCGCTGTTCTGGTTGTGCAGGCGGTCTTCCAGGTAACCCAGCCCCAGGCACAGCACGAAGAGCACGATGGTGGCGTAGCGCGTCGTTTGGGTCAGAAAATTGCCTGAACCCGCGCCAAACAACGCGTCCGCCGCCGCCCCGCCGAACGCCATGCCCGCCCCGGCGTCCTTCTTCGGCAACTGCATCAAAATCAGTAAAATCAACAACAGACAGTTGATGACCAATAAAAACGTCAGAACTCCGGCGATAAAACTCATACCCGATCCTAGATTGAATTCTTGATGATGTCAGCAAAACTCCGCGCTTCGAGCGACGCGCCTCCGACCAGCGCGCCGTCCACGTCTGCCTGGCCCATCAATTCACGCGCGTTCGACGGCTTCACGCTGCCACCGTATTGAATGCGGATTTTTTTGGCGGCAGCCTTGTCGAACAGTTTCGCCAGCACGCCGCGGATGAAGGCATGCGCGCCCTGCGCCTGTTCGGTCGTCGCCGTCTTTCCCGTGCCGATGGCCCAGACCGGTTCGTAAGCGACAATGGTTTCAACCGCCTGTTCCTTCGTCAAACCGGCCAGACTGCCGCGCACTTGCGTTTCCAAAACTTTCTCCGTCTGGCTGGCCTCGCGTTCGGCCAGCGTTTCACCGACGCAAACGATGGGCTTGAGCGAGGCGGCGTGCGCCGCCGCCGCCTTTTTGGCGATGAGCGCGTCCGGTTCCTTCTGGTATTGCCGTCGCTCGGAATGGCCGAGGATGACGTAACGCACGGAAAATTCCTTCAACATCCCCGCCGCGATTTCGCCGGTGAAGGCGCCGACGTTGTTCTCGCTCATGTTTTGCGCGCCGAGGCGGAGATTGGAATCCAGGACCGCCTTCGACACCGACTCCAGCGCGGTGAACGGCGGACAAACTACGATGTCCACCTCCTTGACATTGGCCAGTTCCAATTTGAGGCCGCTGACGAGGGCCAGCGCCTCGGCGACCGTTTTGTTCATCTTCCAATTGCCGGCAATAATCAATTTTCGTTCTTTGTTCATGTTTTAAAAAGCTTAACGCAAAGGCGCAAAGGGTCAAAGGCGCAAAGTTCTACAGACCATTAACGACCCGGTGAATTCCGTTCTTCACGTATTGTTCGCCAAAATTGATGACCAACCCTAATTTCAACCCGGTCAGACGCAGATATGTCAGCATTTGCGCCTCAAAAATCGGATTCCACTCAGTCACAGCCTTGTTATCCACCAGGACCAGACCATTTACTTTCAAATCGAGCCGGAGCGGATTGGCGAGCCGCTTGCCCTTATAAACGATTGGAACTTGTAGTTGACGCTCAACTTTCATCCCACGACGCACCAATTCTTCTACCATTGCCTCTTCGTATATTGACTCGATCAGGCCCGGGCCACCCAATTCCCGATGAACTTCAATCGCACTGTCCACAATGACCTTGCTAATTTCATTCTCGTTCATCTCCGCGTCTTTGGGTCTTTGCGTCTTTGCGTTAAATTGATTTGTCTGACAGTGCCGCGACGCCGGGCAGGACCGCGCCTTCCAGGAATTCCAGGCTCGCCCCGCCGCCGGTGCTCATAAAGGTCACCTTGTCGCCCAGCTTCGCCCTGTTCAACGCCTTCACACTGTCGCCACCGCCGATGATGCTCTTGGCGCCGTTCTTCCGGGTTGCATCCGCCACGGCCAGCGCGATGGCGTTGGTGCCGATGGCAAACTGCTTGTTCTCAAACAACCCCATCGGCCCGTTCCACAAAATCGTCTTCGCCTTCGCAATCTCGGCCGAATACGCCTTGATGGTGCCGATGCCGATGTCGAGGCCCGCCGCGTCGTCCGGGCAATTCATGTCCGTGCTCGTGCGCGCATTTTGATATTCAATCACCGGTTTGCCTTTCTTATCGAGCTTGTCGGTTTTGACCGGCACGGCAATCACGTCGTCCACCGGCAAAAGGAATTTGACCTTCTTCGCCTTGGCCTTTTCGAGCGCGGCCCTGGCCGTATCGGTCTTGTCGGGTTCGACGAGGGATTTGCCGGTCTTGTAACCCTGTGCCAGCCGGAACGTGTAGGCCATCGCCCCGCCAATCAAAAGCACGTCCGCCTTTTCCAGCAACCGGTCAATCACTTTGATTTTGTCCGAAACTTTCGCCCCGCCCAGAATCACGACAAACGGACGCGCCGGCCTATCCAATTCATCGCCAAGAAACTTCAGTTCACGTTCCATCAACAATCCAGCAGCGCATTTGCCTCCGCGTTTGGCCACCACGCGGGCCACGCCCTCGGTGGAAGCGTGCGCGCGATGCGCCGCGCCGAACGCGTCGTTCACATAAACGTCGGCCACCTTCGCCAATTTTTCCGCAAACGCCGGGTCGTTCTCTTCCTCTTCGTTGTAATACCGGACGTTTTCCAGCAGCACTACGTCGCCATCTTTCATCGCGGCCACGGCCTTTTCGACCTTGTCGCCGATGCAATCGTCCACGAACGTGACCGGTTTGCCGAGCAACGCGGACAATCTGGCGGCAACCGGCTTGAGCGACATGGTCACGTCGCGTTTGCCCTTGGGCCGGCCCAAGTGCGCGGTGAGAATGAGCTTGCCGCCTTTCTCGATCAAAAGCTTCAGCGTCGGCAACGTGGCGACGATGCGCGTGTCGTCGGTAATGACCATCTGCCCGTCTTTTTCCTCCAGCGGCACGTTGTAATCCACGCGCAGGAAAACGCGTTTGCCGCGGACGTCCAGGTCACGAACTGTCAATTTAGCCATAAAATTGTCCTGACAACGAAAAAAATCAGGAATGGAAGGATACGCTGGTGGTGGGGCGAGTAAAGTGAATTCAGCGCAGGGATTTGTTGGCCGATTTGCATCAAAAAGATTGTTACCGAAGGAGAGGAGAAGATGGTTGAGTAAACCATACGTTGCATCAAAAAGGGTGTTACCGAGCGATGCACCCGAAAATGAGCCAGATTACGCGAGAAGAAGTGCTGGTCCGGAAGCGCTTGCGCTATGCGCGGGCCGGCAAGGAACATAAAGGCAAAATCATCACCGAAGTGGTTGAACTGTTGGGCTATCACCGCAAGGCGGCGATCCGGGCCTTGCGGCCACCGCCTCCGCCCAGTCCGTTTGTGCGGGGCCGGCCTAAAGAGTATGACCCGGACAAGCTGTTGGTTCCGCTCAAGGCGATCTGGCTGACGGCGCTGCAACCCTGCGGCAAACGCCTGGTGAGCGCTCTGCCGGAATGGTTGCCGGCCTATGAAGCGGATCATCGTCCTGTCAACGCGGATGTAAAGCGGGCGTTGCTCAACGCCAGTTCGGCGACGCTGGACCGGCTCCTGCATCCGTTGCGCGTGCTGCATCGTCGGCGCGTCACCACCCGGCCCGGCACGCTTTTGCGTCAACAGATTCCGATCCGCACCGAATGGACCGAACAGGTTCCGGGTTATCTCGAAGTCGATACGGTGGCGCTGTGCGGCGGAGTGCTGGATGATCGACACAGTTGGATGGTCGATGGGGTTGACATTCACACGACCTGGAACGAGATGCGCGCCCTGGCCAACCGCGGCGAAGTGGCCACCGTCGAGCAGATTCGTGACGTGGAGCAGAGTTTGCCTTTCCCGCTGTGCGGCCTGGACAGCGACAACGGAGGCGAGTTCATTAATCACCATCTGCTCAAGTATCTTCAAAGGCGTGAGCGGCCCGTACCCTTCACCCGCAGCCGGGCCTATCGCAAGAACGACAACGCCCACATCGAACAGAAGAACTATACGCAGGTGCGTCAGTGGTTTGGTTACGAACGCTACGACAACCCCGAGGTCGTGCCGCTGATCAACGCTCTGTGCAAAGGAGCGCTGGGACAGTTGCTCAACTTCTTCCTGCCGACGATGAAGTTGGAGAGCAAGCGTCGCGAAGGCAGCCGGATCCTCCGCCAATACGGACCCGCGGCCACGCCCTTAACCCGGGTGCTGGCCTGCTCTGAGGTGAGTCAGGAAACCAAGCAACGGCTCCAGGATACCAAGCGTCAACTCAATCCGTTTGCTTTGCGCCGGCAAGTGGATCGTCAGCTCAAAGAAATCGACCTCAACAGACGACCAATACCGGCTTGACCTTTGGGGTGATGTGGTTAAAAACAGCCACCCCAAAACACGGGAGCGAGGGAGGTCGGACTGGCGGGTTGCCCTCCGGCTTCCTTCGTTTCCAAGTGGGGAATTTGGGCAACACCTTTTTTGAGGCAACCGGTCCGTTCCGGCCTCACTCTTCGGTAACACCCATTTTTGATGCACGGCGGCGGCGGGTGGCAGTGTTTTGGCAATTATTCTTGATGGAAACACACAGGCTTGATTTCATAAACCCATGATGAAGGACACTGACAGGCGTCAACAAAAGCGCAAGGAGGCAACCATGCTGGCTGATATTAGAATCATCCAGACGCACGCCTTCATCAAAGCGACCCCGGAAGGACGGCTCGGCCGCGAAAATATGAAGAAACTGTTTATAGACATCGCGTCAGTCGCAGCCACGTCGAATGATTGCGGAATACTGATAGACACCCGCAAAGCGGAGTCGGGAATGTCTTCGTCCGACCTTTGGTATCTGGCGGCTCAACTCAGCAAACTGGGCAAGTCGTTTTCTCGAAAGACGGCCCTGCTTTGTCCACGTGAACGATTTGACCGGGTAGGTTTCTTTGCCCTCTGCGCTCAAAACCGAGGTTTCCTCGTCAATGTATTTACTTCTTTCGAGGATGCCATCGAATGGCTGATGGCGGAGGGGCCTTGACGATGGGATCAGCGGTTGAATTGTCATCTCCGGCGGTGGCGCGGAGGGTCAAGCAAGTGAGGGCAAGAGTTAGCGCCAAGGTTGTCAAGCTTCATAACTTCAACCAAAAACTCACTTGTCGCGCTGGCTGGTCTCCTCGAAGTGATATAAAACGGAAGCGCAGCGTAGGCGGAAGGAGCGGTGGCCGTTGGTTCCGGCGCAGTGTCAGGGGTCACATCTTCGTCTCCGCAAATGCAGCCAAACAGAAAGGCACATCGTCAGTATCCACAATGCAAGCAACATTGCCAGTCTGGCCTTTGTCTCGGCAAAGCTCCAACGCACCAATAGGTCTGCTTCGTTGCTGCCAGATACCCAGGTGGCAGGAACGAGGTGAAAGGGGCAGCTGCTTCGGATGACATCTGCCGCCGTGTAATCGTAAGGCATCAGGCCGCCGACACTCACGGACACAACCAAGTAATAGCCGGTCACCACCGCCGCAATGGTGACGAGAAACATCTTGAATGGAAGTGATGCTCGCATGATGCCTAACGATCCGAGGATGAGCAGTGGCCGCCGGCAGCCCTCGGCAGGGGCACAATGTTGGTTTGAACCGGCGGTTCCTCCGGCAAGACCGGCTTTTGCACGCGCAGGAACCTGTCCCATTTCGTCCTGGTCTTCGCGCTGAACCGCAGCAAATAGAATGATTGATAAAGATCTACGCGCGGTCTCTTTTCTGCAATCACGTCTCTGATGTCCACGTTGGTCGCGGCTATCACGCGAACATTCACGGTCAAATTCCGGTCCTCGCCCAGCCGCTGGATTTTGCCACGCTCCAGCGCCCGCAACAGTTTCTCCAAGCATGACGCCGGCAACCCATCAAGTTCATCCAGGAAAAGGGTTCCGCCATCGGCCTGCTCGAAGCCGCCCTTTTGGTCCCCGTCAGCGCCGGTGAAGGCATCTTTCACGTGGCCGAACAGCCGGCTCTCGACAGGAGCATCCGGGAAGGCGGCGCAATTGACGGTGATGAATGGTTTGGCCGCACGTTTGCTGGCGCAATGGATGAGGCGGGCGAAAGCTTCCTTGCCTGTGTTGGTTGCTCCCAAAAGCAGAATCGGGCAGTCCGTTTCCGCCATGGAGAAGGCGGTTTTCAGTTCCCGGAGAAACGGGGCATGGCCGCCAACGAGGCACAGGTCGTCACTGAGCGACCGAAAATCATAGTGTCCGTCCGCCTCCGGCAGGTCACCGAACGGCTTGATTTGGGGTGACCGAAGGTTTGTGAAATCAATTTCCGCGACCCGGCCCGGTCCGGCGGGAATAAATTTTGTGGCCCGGGTCTGCAGGATGCGGGCGTGAATTTCTCCGCCGCCCGCCAACATAAGCCAGCCGGCGTCCACGTGCGGAATACCGGAGGACACACCAATGAAGTATTCGGCCTCGGGGTTGTGCCGGCTGATTTTTCTGAACCAGGACTTGAGTTGTTTGGGAATTCCCAGGGGGTCTGCCGGGCTTTTGAGGGGCAAAGTGGAGATTTCAACCGCCAAGTTTTCGTTCCGCTTATGTAATTCCGCTTTTGTTTGCGTCGAATTCTCCGCCGTGGCGGCTGTGGAAAAAAGGTGGATGCAATCAAATGGCTGCGCTGCGGCCACGGTGAGGACAGGCCCGGCCATTTTTTCGCCCGTGCCGGAGATTCCGGCGAACGGGTCGTGCGCGCCTGTGAAAGTCAAAAGGATTTTCATGGCTCACCTTCCAAAGGTATCGGTGATATTTTGCGGCACAACCGGCCCTGAATCGAGCAAATAATTGTTCAGTTTCCCTGCGTTTCGGGGACAGAAAAGGCCGGCTTATTTCGTTTTCCCTGCCATTTTCCGGAACATTTTGCCGTCCACCGGTGTCTAACTCTTTGGGCACGCCTGCTTGCGTACCGGCTGACGCGGCGTAAGTTAAACCAAGCGCGCGACAGCAAACGCTTTGATTATATGAAACGGTGGAGTTTGAATAAGACGGCTGTGGCCGCGCTGGCAGCGCTGGGGCTGTCCGCGGCGATGGCGGATTACGCGAGCAATTCAACTGCGGGACCTTCTCCATTACCGGGCACGGATGCACCGCCGACCAAGGTCATTTCGCCGGCCAAAGCGAACCTGCCGCAGGTCGCGGCCGAGGTGCTTCGCATGTCCGAGGCCGGCATCAGCGATGGCGTGATAACCTCCTACATTCAGAGTTCAGCGAACACCTATAACCTGGACGCGGATCAAATCGTTTATCTCCGTGATGTAGGCGTTTCGTCCACCGTGCTCAACGCGCTGGTGGCGCATGGTCAGGCCGCCGCCGACGGACAGGCGGAGACATCGAGCGGCGCGACGGCTGCGCAGAACGGTTCTTCGCAAACACCGCCGCCGGTGAGCGGTGCGGCGGATAATTTCTACGACGCGCTGACGCCTTATGGAACGTGGGTGGACGTACCGGATTACGGCTGGTGCTGGCAGCCGACGGTGGTGGCGGTGAATCCGGCGTGGCAACCTTACTGCAACGATGGATCCTGGTTGTGGACGGATAACGGATGGTATTGGAATTCCTATTATGCGTGGGGTTGGGCGCCATTCCATTATGGCCGCTGGTGCCAGTATCCGCATTATGGCTGGCTGTGGTGTCCCGATAATATTTGGGGACCGGCGTGGGTGTGCTGGCGGGATTATCCGGGTTACTGCGGCTGGGCGCCATTGCCGCCGGGGGCGTGTTTCGCCGCTGGTCTGGGATGGACCTTCAACGGGATTGGAGTCGGCTTTGATTTTGGATTTGGCCTCGGGCCGGGCTGCTTCACGTTTTGTGATTTCGACGATTTCTGTGGCCGGCATCCATTCGGCCACTTCCGGCATGGCCGTGACGCCGACCGTTTTTTCCGTGATTCAAGGGTGAACAACAACTTCGCTGTGGATGCGCATCATGGCTTCATCAATCGCGGCATTGATCCGTCGCGGATTGAGGCGGCGACACACAGGCCGATTCAGCAGGTGGCGGTACGCGACTTGCCGCGCGGGGCCGGACGCTCCGGAGATTTCACCATGCCCGACCGGCTGACGCGAAACGGTAATAGCGCGGTGATTTACCGGCCTGACCGGAACATTTCCGTGCCACGAAATCCTTTCCTGCCGGGTCATGAGCCGCAATCGGCCGGCTGGCGCGGCGGTTTCACCGACCGCAGCGTGGCTGGCAATGCGGCGCGTTTCCCATCTGCCCGTCTGAATGGGCCGCCAAATTCAACGGTCCGCGGTGCGTGGAATGATCTGCACGGAGGCGAAGTTATGCGACGATGGGGCGGCGTCGAAAATTCCCAGATGACGCGCTCGCAGCCGGCACCGGGTTATGGCCAGAATTCCTACGCCTGGCACTCGGCACCGGTCTGGCATGCCGCACCTTCGTATGCCGGGCGAAGCGCGCCATCCGGGTCAGCGCCACATTTCAGCAGTCCGGCGCCATCGGTTGGCCAAACGCGTTCCTGGGGCGGCGGAGGAAATTCTGGTGGCGGGGCAATGCACTTTAATGGCGGTGGAGCAAATATCGGCGGTGGTGGGATGCATTTCAGCGGCGGCGG
>DATNHI010000149.1:0-3264 GCA_035605035.1 Verrucomicrobiia bacterium | reverse complement strand
GTGGACGGCGACCCGGCCGGCCTGCGCGAACTTGTCGAGCTGTACCTCAAGCAGACCACCCAACAAATGGAGCAACTCGCGACCGCCGTCCACGCCCAAAATGCGGATGACATCCGGCGCGTGGCGCACAGTTGCGCCGGCGCCAGCGCGACCCTCGGCATGACCCGGCTCGTGCCGCTGCTCCGCGAGCTGGAAAAACAGGGCGCGTCCGGTACCCTCACCCATGTGGCGCAGCTCTGCGAAAATGTCACGCGCGAGTTCCAGCTGATCCAGAACTTTCTGGCGGCGTTGCCGGCGCCGGCCGCGATGCCGGCCGTTTCCCACCCATGAAAAAAATTCTTATCATCGAAGACGATCTGATTGTGGCGAATGTTTACCGCAACAAACTCTCGGTGGAAGGTTATCAAGCCGAGATCGCGCCGGACGGCGAGAATGGTTTAAAGACCATGCGCACCTATAAACCCGACCTCATCGTGCTCGACCTCATGTTGCCCAAGATGTCGGGCGTGGACGTCATCCACGAAGTCCGCGGCGAGTCGGAATTTTCCAAACTGCCCATCGTCGTTTTTTCCAATACTTACCTGACCAACATGGTTCAGCAGGCGTGGAAGGCCGGCGCCAACAAGTGCCTTTCCAAGGCCAGTTGCTCGCCCCGGGAAGTGGTTGACGTGGTGCGCAACACCATTGGCCCCGGCGTCTTGGTGCCGCCGCCCCCGGCTGCCGACGGAGCGGCCGCCAAAACCAAGGCTGCCAGTGTCAACGCCGACGCCGAGGCCGACGCGGCGTTCCAGAGCGATTTGCGAAGACAATTCGTGGACAGTCTCCCCGCCACCATCGCCACCCTGCGCACCGGCCTGCAAAGCCTCATCAAGGCTGATGATGAAGTGACCCGCCTCAAGCACATTTACGAACTCTACCGCCGCATCCACGCCCTCAACGGCAACGCCGCCATTGCCGGGCTTCATATCATCGCCCAGATGTCCGCCGCCCTCGAAGCCCTGCTCAAGGAACTTTACGAGAAACCGAAGAACATCAACCCGTCCACCCTCCGCACCGTGGCCGCCGCCGTGGATTTCCTCGGCCTCCTCTTCGAACACGGCACGCAACCCGGGAAACAGGAGCTGCCGCCGGCGAATATTCTGGTCGTGGACGACGAAGCCATTTCCCGCCGCGCCATCGTTTATGCCCTGGAAAAGGCCCAACTCCAATCCGTCAATGTCGAAGACCCGAACACGGCCTATAAACTCCTGTCCGAAAATCCGTTTGACCTGATCTTTCTGGATGTGGACATGCCGGGCATGACCGGCTACGAACTCTGCACCAAATTGCGCAATCTGCCCGACCACAAAAAAACCCCGGTCGTCTTCGTCACCGTGCTCAGCGACTTCGACAATCGCACCAGCTCCATGATGGCTGGCGGCAACGACTTTATCGCCAAACCCTTTCTCTTCATTGAACTCACCGTCAAGGCCCTCATTCACGTCCTCCGCGGTAAAATCCAGCCAGTCGGATAGAAGTTGAGGGTTGAGGGTTGAAGGTTGAGGGGCCGTAGCACCGTATCCGGCTGAACGGCTACAGCTGGTTTCCGGTGCCCGGTTGTGAAATCATGGCCGCATGGATTCTTCAAAAATTGGTTCGTGTCGGCGGTTTCCACCGGTCGTATTCAACGGCGGTTTGCGCGTCGGGTGGAGACGAAATTAAATTCGACGACAAAGTAAAACACGCGCAGGGTTCGCCTGCGCGTGCGGTGAAGAGGAGGATTCAGGCTTTACGGTTACGGCGTTGGAGGCCCCACAGACCGGCCAGACCCATGCCCATGAGCGCGCAGGCGGAAGGTTCGGGAATGGATTGCGGGGCAAAGTCTAAACCGCGGAAGGCATAGTTTGCGCCTGCTGAAAGGATGCTGGCACCGATGGTTCCAGAGCCGGCGTCGGTTGCCTCCCAGATATCGGATGGGCTGGTCCAATAGATGACGGGATTCGCGCCGCTGAAATCCACCGTCAAGCCATAGGCTTCATTGGCGGTGAGGCCGTCGGTGAAGTTGTAATCAAAAGTCCAGTTTCCGGCGGTCAAACTGAATTTTTGCACGCCAATGGCGTCATCCGCCACATAAAGCGTGTTTCCATCCGGTGAAAGCACGAAATCGTAAGGACTGGTCCCCTGACTGGCAACTCCCGTTAGAAAGGGCGAGGCGCTCGTAGCCGATGTCGGCAGCCCGCTGTATTTGTAAATTCCCTGGGTTCCAGAGCTGGTGGAATAATACAAGTTCCCACCGTAATAACCGAGGACGCGGGAATTGATTCCTTGAATGGTTGAAGAACTGGTGCCGTTGTAATAAACCAGCCCGTTGCCGCTGGCTGTTCCGCTTCCGGCGAACCAAAAACTGGAGCCTGAAGCGAATCCGGAACGGATATTTTGTCCGCCATAGGGACTGTTCGGCAAAGTCGTGGTGGATGACACGTTGCGGTTGTAGTCAATGGTAACATAGCCGCGCGGCGCTTGTGTTGCGGTTCTGCTGGAAAGACTGCCGCTGCCGGTGAACGGTGGAACATATCCCGCCAGGATCAGAGCCGTACCGTCGGCATTCAGCGACAACTGGCCTTCCGATGTGGCCGTGCCGCTGATTTGCAGACCACTGTTTCCACTGGGGATATTGACGGGTGATCCAACCACGGTGCCGCTGGTGCCAAGCTCCAACAGTGAGATGGGGCCGGTGTTGTTTGCGAGAGTATCCACCCCATCACCGACACGGACAACCACGAGGTCGCCGGGACTAAATTGGGCTTGGGCAACAGCAGCGAGCGAAAGCAACGCGACGGTTGTGGTCAGGGTTCGGATTTCGGTTTTCATGAATTTTCCTTTCGTGGTTATTAGTTTGAATTTTTTGCGGTTTGGGCGGCGGCGATTTCAGCCTTGGATTTTGGAAAATCACGTTGAAATTCAGAATTTGCCTTCAGCTCCCGGACGATGGCTTGGGCGCGCGCCCGGAGCAATTGCCGGTCGGATAATGCAAATTGCTGGCAGTCCTGAATTCGCGCTCTTCATCTTCAATTGGGCTTGGCATTAAACATACTAACAAATTTGGGACCGACTGTCAAGCTGGAAACGCGTTGCGCCGCTGGAGGGTAGCGTAAGAGTTGTTGTGTAAAAGGTGAAGAGCGGGTGTATCTGGGTTGTAGAGATGAACCTAAACCCCAAACCTGGAAAGGACGATACACCCATGAGCACCTCGACAGCGCTCGTCATAGAGCCTGCCGCCAGTTG
>DATNHI010000148.1:0-4591 GCA_035605035.1 Verrucomicrobiia bacterium | reverse complement strand
AAACCGTCCAACACACCACTCCAAACACTTTCACGCACTCTCAGAACATCATCACCCACCACGCTCTTAACGAATCTCGTCCCAACCACTCCAAATTCACGCCTCACAAACCATGCCAGTTCTCTGGCTAAGGATTCGGGTTCCCTCAAACCCACACCCCATTTGCCCTTGCCAATTCCCACTTCTGTCCTACGATGCCGACCAATCGGTATGGCTACGGAAACCAGTCAGAAACAGGCATGGGGATGGTTAGTAACCCACTTTGGCCCGGTTTTATGGCTTGACCTTGGCAAGGGCCTTGCTAGATTAGTCAACAGTGCGGGAGCGCTAAAATTTATCTACTCCCCGTTCGACACGCCGAAAGGCCCGGACGGGGTTATTCTTTTCTGAACCATGCCCGCTGAACCCGCCATCAAACGTGTCGTCGCATTCATTGACGGCCAAAACCTATTTTACGCCGCCAAGACCGCTTTCGGCTACAAGCACCCCAATTACGATCCGAAGGCGTTGGCGACGCGGCTCTGCGAGCCGCCCGACCTTTTGCGTTCTTTGTGTTCCCGACGGTTGATTCTTCTGCCGCCCCTTCCGTCTTCGCTATGCTTCGCCGCGACAAGCCGCGGTTGAAAGCGCGGCGCAAAAGATTTTGCTTTTTTCCGGGCCACGCACCATGCTTTGCGCATGACGCAACCGCTGGCGCTCGTGTTCTACGAAAAGTTGATGCCCGGCAGCCAACTGGTCAACCGGCTGCAGGACATGAATTATCGCGTTCAGGCCATGAACGATCTGGCGTCCATCCAGCGTTGCGCGCAGAGCGAAGGCCCCATGCTGGTGTTTCTGGATTTGGAATCAAGAGAAGGTGACGTTTGCCAGGCCATTGCCGCGCTGAAGTCCGATGCCGCCACGCAACATATTCCGGTTGTGGCATTTGCGAGCGAACAGGCCGCGGAATTGCAGTCCGCCGCCCAAAAAGCCGGCGCCAAACTGGTCGTCAGCGAAACGGCGTTGCTGGATCATCTGCCGGAGCTATTGAATCAGGCGCTACAGGTGGAGTAGGTGATTCAGGGTGAATAAGTTTAAAAACTTGTGCTTGACGATGTTGGCGCCGGGCGATAACCTCGCGCCGAATTGAGGCATGAAACGTTTTCGAAAGTAATTTGCGGACATTAGCTGTTTTCCAGTGGTGTCCGTTTTTATTTTGAGAGGCAACCTCGATAAAAAGTCAGGAGTTGGATATGGCTAGTGGCAAAGTAAAGTGGTTCGATAACAAAAAAGGGTTCGGCTTTATCGCCCAGGGTACCGGCCAGGACGTCTTTGTGCATCACTCGTCCATTATCGGCGCTGGATTCAAGACTCTCAACGAAGGCGAAGAGGTTTCCTTCGAAATCGTATCCAGCGACAAAGGTTTGAAGGCCCAAAACGTGCAACGCCTGCACCCCACCTAGCGGCGGCCGGCATCGCGTGAGATTGGCCCATTTCGCGGCGGCGGTTTTCGTTCGCCCGTGCCGGGAAAGGCGGGTAAATTGTGTCCATGCCGCACATGTCCGCGGCCCGCGTCGCGAGCCTTTATGTTCACGTCCCGTTCTGCGCGCAGAAATGCGCGTACTGCGCCTTTTATTCCGAACCTTCCAGCGGCGACCTCATCAACCGCTACGTTGCCGCACTGATCCGTGAATTGGAAATGGTCGCGGACGATCTCGCGCCCAAAACTATTTTCTTCGGCGGCGGCACGCCGTCGTTGCTGAATCTTCGGCAATGGGAACAAATCCTGCGCGCCATGGAGCGCTTGCACCTGCTTGGTGCGGAGGAAGTTACCGTCGAGTGCAATCCCGCCACCGTCTCGCCCGACAAGGCGAAACTGCTCCGCGACTTTGGCGTGAACCGGATTTCGATGGGGGTGCAGTCGCTCGACGAAACATTGCTCGAGCGGCTCGGCCGGATTCATTCGCGGGAACAGGTTTTCAAATCGTTCGATATTTTGCGCAAAGCCGGTTTCGACAATCTCAATCTGGACCTGATGTTCGCCATTCCCGGCCAGACGCTGGAAATCTGGCGGGCGACCCTGGCTGAGGCGCTGGCGCTCGGCAGCGAGCATTTGTCCAGCTACGAAGTCATTTACGAAGACGACACGCCGTTGTTTGCGCAACTGCAAGCCGGCGCTTTTGACGTGGACGAGGACTTGGCCTGCGCGATGTATGAGGAGTTGGTGGCACGCGCGACCGCCGCCGGTTTCCGGCAATACGAAGTCGCCAACTTTGCGCGCGGACCGAAGCCCAAACAGTCCACAGTCCAGAGTCCACAGTCCGCGCCCTGCTGCGAACCGACTGTGGACTGTGGGCTGGCGACTACGGACATTCCCGCCTTCGCGTGTAAACACAACGTGAGTTACTGGCGCGGCGGCTCGTTTTACGGTCTGGGGCCGAGCGCGACGAGTTTTGTGCGCGGCGTGCGGACGAAGAACTGGTCGAACACGCAGCTTTATTGCGAGCAATTAGAGAAGGGAAATCGTGCCGTTGAATCGCGCGAGGAATTGCCACCGCTGAAACGCGCCGGCGAGACCGCCGCGTTCGGTTTGCGCATGGTTGCCGGCTGGCCGTTTGAGGAATTTAAGCGGACGACGGATTTTGATTTGCGACACGAATGGGCGGCGGAAATGGGGCAATTGACGGCGCGCGGCTGGGCCGCCCGGGACGAAAATCATTTTCAGCTCACCTCACAAGGACTGCGTTTTGCCGATGCGGCGGCGGAACTGTTTTTGCGGTAGGACAGGCGTCGCGCCTGTCTCCCATTTTTGTTCCGCTTAAGCGGCATCATTTTTTGATCAGAGACAGGCGCGACGCCGGTCCTACATCGGCAAGCGCACCGTGAAAGTCGTTCCTACGTTTTCTTTGCTGGAGATTTCAATGGACCCGCCGTGCGCCTCGACGATGGCCTTGGAAATAGCCAGCCCGAGACCGGTCTGACCCGATGAGCGCGATGGGTCCGCCCGATAAAACCGGTCGAACACGTGCGGCAGGTCCTCGCGGGAAATTCCCGGCCCGGTGTCGCTGACGACCAGCAGGATCATGCTGTCCTGCACGTTCGCGCTGAGGCGGACCTCGCCGTTGGTCTTGTTATATTGCACGGCATTGGCCAGCAGATTGGTGATGACCTGTGCCAGCCGTTCCGCGTCGCCGATTATTTCCAGCGGTGCGAGTTCGGACATTATTTTCACGCCGCGTTCGTCGGCCAGCGGTTTTATCAATTCGACGCACCCACGAACGGTTTGCGACAAATCAAATTTCAGCCGTTTCAATTGTTCCTGTCCGGCATCGAGCCGCGCCAGTTCGAGCAACGATTCAATCAACTTCCGCATCCGCTGGGACGCGCGCTGGCAGGCTTTGATGGTTTCGCGATATTCGGCAGCGTTGCGCTCGCGCTGCAAGGCCGTCTGCGTTTGTGTCAGCATCACCGAAACCGGTGTGCGCAGTTCGTGGGCGGCATCGGCGGTGAATTGCTGCTGCTGGGCAAAGGCGGTTTCCAGCCGGGCGAAGGTGGAATTCAGCACTGCCGCCAACTGGCCCAGCTCGCTTTCGGTTTCTGCCACGTTGATGCGCTGGGAAAGGTCGCCGGCGGAAATTTTCACAGCCGTCGCGCTGATACTTTCAATCGGTCGGATGGCACGTCCGACGAGCCACCAGCCGCCGGCGAGGCCGACCAGCAACAGAAATCCTCCCAGCGCCGTCAGCCTTAGGGCAGCCTGGCGAAGTTCTTTCAATTCCTTAGCAATGGAGCGGCCGACGAGCACAATGAACTCCGGCTGCGTGGCCGGCACGGGCGCGACGAATTCACGCACTTCGCCGCGCATTTGTTCACCGCCGGGACGGGCAGGCAGGGTGACATCTGGTGGCGAGTTGGTTGAACGTAACAATTCCTTCCCGTCGGGCGACCAGATAACGTAATAGAAACCCGTCGCACCGGCGTTTTCGACCAGTTCAGTCGTGCGAGGAGACAGATGAAGCCCATGCGGCCGGCGTGCAGGTGGCGGTTGATCCCCCGGCGCAAAATCCACAGGCGGCCGTTCCGGAAACGGAGGCGGCCTTTGCATGGAATCCACCACCATCCTGAATTGACGGTCGAAATCATCAACGATCAGACGATGTTGCCGGTCGCGTTCCAATTGATAAGAGGTGTTGCCGAATGCCAACAGCACTACGGCAAGAAATAAGCCGTACCAAAGTTGCAACCGCCATTTGATGGATCTGAAAATCATGGCGGAAAATTCCGAAAGCCGAAAACCGAACCCCGAAAGAAATCCGAATCCAGAAATCCGAATTCCGCCGGCGCAGCTATTCGGCCACCGGATTTCGGGCTTCTTTCGGATTTCGGAATTCGGGTTTCGGCTTTCATTCTACGCAATAGCCGTGGCCGCGGCGGGTGGTGATGAAATCCGGGCCCAGCTTTTTGCGGACGTTGGAAACGTGAACGTCCAGCAGGTTGGAAAGCGTGTTGTCGTTTTCGTCGAACAGATGCTCGTAAAGCTGCGTCCGCGTGACAACTTCGCCGCGATGCAGCGCGAGAAATTCCACCAAAGCGTATTCGCGGGCCGTCAATT
>DATNHI010000147.1:0-18054 GCA_035605035.1 Verrucomicrobiia bacterium | reverse complement strand
TGGCTGGCTAGAAACAGGACATCCCGCAAGCATTGCCAGGCAGCAACTCAATCTGCTGCAACAGGCCGGGTGCAGTGGGCCCCAGGCGATTATAAAGGCCAATAATCCCTTTGTTTTGGCGTGGAAAATGGTCTATTCATTCCTTCTGAAAATGAACCAGGCCACCAACAGCAACGGAAATGGAGAAGGCGGACAACAACTCCGCCCGCTCAAAAAAACTGCGGAGAGTGAAACCGCCGCAAGTCCCTCCGGCGTAAAGGAAAGTCTGGTAACGTTCCAAACCGCCGAAGGGCTGGAATTACGCGGCGCGCCGCTACGCGTGACGCGGCACGCGGCCGTGTTCGAGCTGTATAATCCAAACGTTGTGCCGCGGCATTCCGAAGTATTGAGCGAATTCGAAATCGTGGTGAACGATCGAACGGTTTATTCCGGCCGCGCCGTGGTTCACGGCATCGTGGACGCCGACAACACCGCAACCTGCGAGGTGAAGCTGGACGAATCGTGTTGGAGGGACATTGACCTCAGTTTGTTGTCAAACCGCGATGGACGGCTGACGCAGGAATTCAACTCATTCATCAACGAATGGCAGAAACTCTACAAAATTCTCCCTGAATTCAAAATCGTCATCGCCGACATGCAGAGTTTTTTCATGGATTTGCGTCTGTGGCTTGAACAAATCGAGTTGGGGGTGCGTTCGCAGCCGGCTGGAGAACGAATCGCGATCGAACGCGAGGCGATCCTGGCGGTGCAGGAGCCGATCGTAAAAGCCGCTTTGCAAATCCTGGAAAAGTTTGAACTGGCGGCCCAAAAAGTGGAGACCGACGCGCGGGCGGCGCACATGCATTACATGAGACGTCAAATCCATCCGTTGGTGCTGTGCGCCCCGTTCATTCATCGCACCTTTTACAAGCCGCTCGGGTACGCCGGCGATTATGAGATGGTCAATATGATGGTTCGAGACCCGTACGAAGGAGGCTCGGTTTTTGCTAAAATCATGAACCGCATTTTTCTGAGCACTCCGCCCGTCGAAGCCCATCGCGATCGGTTGACCTATTTGACCCGGTTACTCCGGGACGAATCGCTGCGTGTTCTTTGCGATAAACGTGCTGCGCGTATTTTCAACATGGGATGCGGGCCGGCCAAAGAGATTCAAAATTTTCTGGCGGACAGTGATCCCGGCCAACAGACATACTTTACGCTCATTGACTTCAATAACGAAACCCTGGCTTACACATCAAAGGTTTTGAGTGAGGTCAAGAAGCAGAATCAGTGTTCCGCACAATTTCAAATGGTGCGGAAATCAGTCAACCAACTGCTTAAAGAGGCTTTTAAGAACCAAAGCAGCGGGGCGAAATACGATGTCGTCTATTGCGCCGGCCTGTTGGATTATCTGACCGATCCGGTATCCAAGCGCCTCACTGAGATTCTGTACGATCTGGTTGCTCCTGATGGACTGCTGGCGATAACTCAGGTTGATGAATCAAATCCCTCAAGGAACTGGATGGAATACGTTTTGGATTGGCATTTGATATACCGCAATGGACAAAAGTTGGCCGCCCTGGTGCCGGATTCGGCGCAGCCGGACCTGGTGACCGTTCGTTCGGTGGGGACGGGAGTGAATGTCTTTCTTGAGATTAGAAAGCCAAGAAATGCCTGAGACATCACCATTAACGCTTTCTGAAATTCACGATGCATTTGCCGTGTATGAAAGGCGCGTTCGGATTACCAACTACAAGGTCGGATGCGCCCTGGCGTTCATTTTTATGCCGGCGGGCGCCTCATTGGACTATTACGTTTATAGAGGAAGCCTTTTCGAATTTCTCAAGTTGCGCTTGCTGTGTTCCGCATTGCTGGCATTTATCTGGTTTTTGTTGGAGAGCGAGATCGGCATTCGATTTTACCGCTTCCTTGGCTTCCTGGTGGCATTTCTACCTCTCGCGTTCATCTCCTGGTTTATTTACGCAACCGATGGCGCCGATTCACCCTATTACGCGGGACTGAATCTGGTGATGCTCGGGGCTGCGATTCTCCTGCGCTGGACATTGCTGGACAGCATCATGGTATTTGTCCTCTCGCTGGCGACTTATCTGGCAGCGTGCATGTTGAACGGGAAAGTCGGGGTCCAAGGTATTCTTTTTAACAACTTTTACTTTTTGTTCGTGACGGGCGTTTTCATTATTACCGGATCGTGGTTCTACAATCAAATTCGTTTTCGCGAATTTGCCTTGCGCTACGAACTGGATAAAAACCGCGCAGCACTCGAAGAGAGCAATCGCAAACTCTTGGAACTGGACCAGATCAAAAGCCGCTTCTTCGCCAACATCAGCCACGAATTGCGCACGCCGCTCACGTTGCTGCTCGCGCCGCTGGAATCGCTGATGCAGCGCTTCAATCGCGCGTTCGACGAGGACACACGCAATTTGCTCACCACCATGCACGCCAACGGCATGCGGCTGCTCAAGCTCATCAACGATTTGCTTGACCTCGTCCGCCTCGAATCCGGCCGCATGGAAGTCAAACACGAGCCGCTCGAAGTCGCGGAATTTGCCCGGGGCCTCGCCAGCGCGGCGCGACAGGTGGCCGACGACAAGCGTATCAAACTCGAAACGTTTGTGGATCCGGCGCTGGACACGGTGCTGGCCGACCGCGACAAGCTGGAAAAAATCGTGCTGAACCTCGTGTTCAACGCGCTCAAGTTCACACCCGCGGGCGGGCGCGTGTCTTTGCGCGCCGAGAAGCAGGGCGAAGAATTCATTTTAATTGTGAGCGATACCGGGATGGGCATCGCCGAGAAAAATCTGCCGTTTATTTTCGACCGCTTCTGGCAGGCCGATGGGTCATCCAAGCGCAAATATCAGGGCGTCGGCATCGGCCTGGCGCTCGTGAAAGAACTGGTCGAAATTCAAAACGGCAAGGTCACCGTGGAAAGCCAGGAAGGCAAAGGAACCACGTTCACGGTGCGGTTGCCTTATGAAAAGGCCGAGGTGGTGGAAAAGGAGCCGAAGCCCGAAACTGCGGAAAAGGTCCCCGGCGAGCCGGAGGCCGGCGGGACGGTGACCTCGGAGGAATGGCTGGCGAATTTGTACCGGCGTGCGGAGCTTTTCCCGGCCCTGACCCCGTTGCAGCAGGCCATCAAGCCGGTCGAGTTCACTGGCAACGGCAGACGCGCCACGTTATTGGTGGCCGACGACGAGCCGGACATGCTGCGTTTTTTGAAATCGCAGTTAGCCGCGCAATACGAGGTGATTGAAGCAGTGGATGGCCAACAGGCGGTGGAGAAGGCGAGCCAGTTTTTGCCGGACATCATCCTGCTGGACATGATGATGCCGGAGAAGGACGGCTTGCAGGCCTGCCGCGAAATCCGCGCGCACACGCCCACGCAAAACATTCCCATCATCCTGCTTACCGCGCGCGCCGATGAAGAGACAAAATTGACGGCGCTGGGGGTGGGCGCGAGCGATTTCCTGGCGAAACCGTTTTCGACGACGGAGTTGCACGTGCGCATCAAAAATCTGGTCGAGTCGCACGGGTTTCAACGCAAGTTGTCCCGGCAAAACCTGGCGCTCGAGTCCACCATCGAACAGCTTAAGGACACCGAGTCGCAACTGGTGCAGACCGAAAAGCTCGCGTCGCTGGGGCGCATGAGCGCCGGCATCATTCACGAAATCAACAATCCGTTGAATTTCGCCACAACCGGCCTGTTCGCCTTGCGTCACAAAAGCAAACTGCTTGCCCCGGAGCAGCGTGGCGAATACGAGGAAATTCTCCGCGACGTGGAGGAGGGAATCAAGCGGGTGCGCAACATCGTGTCCGACCTCCGCACGTTCACCCACCCCGACACCGAACAGCGCGACCAAGTCGAGGTGGCCGAAGTGGTTGGCGCGTCACTGCGGTTTTTGAGCGGCGAATGGCGGGACAAGGTGCGGATTGAACAGAAACTGGCCGAACGCCAGGCGGTTTGGGCCAATCGCAACAAAATGGTTCACATTCTGGTAAATCTGTTGCAAAATTCGCTGGACGCGTTGCGGCATAAAAAATTTGCTGGCGAGCAACCGACCATTTGGATCGAGGGCCGCGTGGAGAACGAACGGAGCTTCATCGTGGTACGGGACAATGGCACGGGCATTGACGCGGAACACCTGGACAAGATTTTTGATCCGTTTTTCACGACGAAGGAAGTGGGTGAAGGCATGGGATTGGGCTTGAGCATTTGCTATCGCATTGTTCGGGAATACGACGGACGCATTACCGTCCGGACCGAACAAGGCAGGTATTGCGAGTTCACGCTCGAATTTCCCGCGAACCGCCCGCCCGCCGTTGCGTCGGAGCAGCAGCATGGAGAATTTGCACAACTATAAACGGTTCGCGGTCCTGTACGTGGACGACGAGGAAAAGTCGCTGACCAATTTTTCCCGCGCGTTTGGCGATCAATTTCACATCTTCACGGCGTCCAGCGCTCAGGACGGCCTGAAGCTGCTCGAACAACACGCTGATGAAATCGGCCTGTTGATGACGGACCAGCGGATGCCGGGTGAAAAAGGCGTGTGGCTTCTGGAACGAGCGCGGAAACTTCGCCCCAACATGATTCGGGTGTTGGTCACCGCCTACGCGGACATGGACGCCGCCATCGCCGCCGTTAACAGCGGTGCGATTTACAAATACGTCACCAAACCATGGGACCCGCCGCAGCTCGAACAGACGCTCAAACGCGGCCTGGAATATTTCATGGTGCGGCTGGAGCGCGACCAGTTGCTCACGGAAAAACTGTCGGTGATCCGCAACATGATGATTGCCGACCGGATTGTGAGCCTGGGCCTGTTGGCGGCCGGCCTCAGTCATCACATCCGCAATTCGCTCGTGGCGGTGAAGACATTTCTCGACCTCGCGCCGGTGAAAATGGCCGAGGAAAAATCGGCGATGAAAGGCCTGCGCAATCCCGATTTTTGGAAGGAATACCACCGAAACGTCCAATCGCAGATCGAAAAAATCAACGGGTTGCTCAAAGATCTGTGGACGGCGTCCGGAACGCCGGCGTTTCATTTCACCGACAAGGTGTTTATGCACGATGCCATCAGCGCGGCCCTCAAATCGTTTGAGGATCCATTCGCCGCGCGGCACATCCAGGTTGACAATCAGATTCCCGATTCCTTGCCGGCACTGCAGGTGGACAAGCCGAAGTTTTACCGCCTGTTCGAGCTTTTGCTCAAAGATGAATTGGCCAGCCTGCCGGCGGGCAGCCGCGTCACCCTGACGGCGGAATTGCAAAAAGACGGTGCCAAAGCGGGGATCTTGGTGCGAATCAGCGACAACGGGCCGGGCCTGCCGGAGGAGGCATTGCGCGTGGTGTTTGATCCATTCGTGGTGCGCAGCGACACGCCATCTGAATACGGCATTCACCTCATGGCCTGTTTCTTTATTGTTTATCACCATGGCGGAAAAATTGACGCCAAAAGCCAGCCCGGTCGCGGTACCACCTTCACCATTTTCCTCCCGCTCAATCCGGAACATGCCGCACAGCCCAGCGAGCAGGAATTTCTCCAGAAGGTTCTGCTCAACGAGGAACTATGGGGAAAATTGATTTCGTCTGAATAATGGGAGCGGAGCTTCTTAAAAATTGTCCACATGCAGCCAATTTTGTCGCGCGGCTCTGGCCAATAATGAATTGACCCGAAACCAGAAGTGATGCACAATCCGGCGGTAGTGACGCCAACCGAGAACAGGGTTGGGCCATTCGGAACGGCAATGTCATGAAAACACTTCTGGTCTTGGCTGCGCATCCGGATTTCGCCGAAACAATTCGTGCGGGTCTGAACCCGGAGCAGTATCGCGTCGTCCATCGCGCCGACGTACCGGAAGCCGAGCCGCTGCTGGCGCATGGCCTGGCCAGCGCGTGCATTCTCGATCTGGAATTGCTCGGCGTGCAGGGCATTTGGGCCATTGAAAAACTTCGCCGGCACGATGCCCAATGCCCGGTCATCGCCTACTCCGCCGGCAGAAAATCCGAATGGGAGGAGGAAGCCTACCTGCACGGCGTGACGCACGTGCTGACCAAACCCGTGCGCATCCGGCTTCTAAGTGAACTGTTGGACCGTTTGTGGGCCGCTCCGCAACGCGCTATCCAGGCGCCGGCGCGCGTCCCTGTGTCGCCGCCGATTTCCCGGACCGCGGAACCGCCGGCGCCGCGGTTTGTTGGCGCATCGCAAACCCTCGGCGTGTTGCGCGATTTTTCGTCCATCCTCATGCATTCGCTCAACGCCGAGCTGATGCTCAAGCAATTCCTGCTTTTTCTGCGCGAAACCCTCAGTGTCAACCGCGCTGCGATTTTCCTGAACCGCCCTCATTTGCCGCCGGTTGAACCCCGTTCGGGAGAAAACAGCCGGTGTCTGCGTGCCGTGTCCGCTATTGGCATCGCCCCGGACCTGATCGAACATTTTAAGCTGTCACCCGATTCCGGCATCGGCGCCCAACTGGCGGGCCTGGGCCGGATCCTGCGCCGGAACAGCGACGAGGCACGCGCGGATGCCGGGACGCAAAGGGAATTTGAACTGCTCGGCGCGCAAATCGCCGTGCCGATCCTTGATCGCGAAACCATGGTCGGCATCGCCGTTTTCGACGGCCGTGTCACCGGTGAGTCGCTCGCCAACGACGAATTGGAACTGATTTTCCATTTGCTCGAACAGGTCGGACTGGCGCTCCGCAATATCTGGCTGTACGACCAGTTGGCTGCCAACCACGAGATGATGACCGGTGTGTTACGCGAACTCAGCAGCGCCTGCATCGTCGTGGGGCGCGACCTGAAAGTGCTGCACGCCAACAAGGCCGCGCGCCGGCATTTCGGTCGGAAGAACCAGCGCAGCGGCGAACTGGAGTTTGCCGATTTGCCGCAGTCGCTCGGGGCAAAAATCTATCAGGTCTTGCACACCGGCGCGGCCGTCGGCCCGTTTAAATTCGAGCCGGAAAATTCGCCCGGCACGGTTTACAACGTCAGTGTGGTTCCGTTCCAGCGGCAGGATTCCGCCGTGCCCGTTTCCGCGTTGTTGACCGCCGAAGACCTCACCCAGAGCGATCAGTTGCGGCGGTTGGAAATCGAGGCGGCCAATCTTCGCCTCGTCAAATCCATGGCCGACCGCCTGGCGCATGAGATCGGCAATGCCATGGTGCCGCTCTCCACGCATCAGCAGTTGCTCGCCGAAAAATACCGGGACGCCGAGTTCCGCAAATCACTCGACCATGCGTTGACCGATGGCGTCCGGCGTGTCACGCGGCTCATCAATCAAATGCGTTTCCTGGCGCGAGATGGACAGGTTGAACTACAAATCTTCCCGGTCGAGCCGCTGATCCAGGAGGCCTATCAGGAAGCGCGCCAGCATCAACCGGTCGAGACCGCGCAGTTGCATTGCGAAAACAGGGGCAAGCCTGCCGTCGTTACCGGGGACCGCGCGGCATTGAAGCACGCCCTGGCCGAGGTCATGCTCAATGCCCTTCAGGCCAATCCCAAGGAGCCGAAGATTGATGTCAAATTGCACACCGAAGGCGACAACAGCCATCGGGACCTGCGAATTGAAGTGCAAGACAATGGCTCCGGCTTTACCACGGAAACCGCCAGGCAGGCGCCTTTACCATTTTTCACTACGCGCAATGTCGGACTGGGACTCGGTTTGACCGTCAGCCGGAAAATTATCGAAACGCATCACGGCAAACTCGAAATCGTTCCGCCGCAATCCGGCAAATCCGGCGTCGTTCGCATTTCGCTGCCGGTGGACGTCGGGGCTGCGACCGTGGGTTAGGTGGTTCATCGGCTTTACGCTTGTCACCCCGTGAGACCGGTTCTAAATTAGAGGAAGAGTAGCGGTTGTTTTGCATGATTGAACTGATTCAATTTCCTTGGAGCCCGTTTTGCATTGTCCAGCGTAGCATCCTGGAATTTGCCGGAGCCCGTTTCAAGATCGTCAATATCCCGAATCAAAACCGGTCTCTCGTCTGGAAATTGACAAAGCGGCGTTACTACGGCGTGCCTGTCATCAAGGACGGGAGGACGGTCATGTTTGAACTCGGTGATGATTCCCAGGTCATCGCCAAATATCTTGATGCGAAATTCCAACTCGGCCTGTTCCCCTTCGAACTGGAAGGGGTCCAATCCATTCTGTGGCGTTACATCGAGAATGAAATTGAAGGCGCGACGTTCCGGCTCAACGACATTTACTGGCGGGAAAATGTGCCGCCGGCGGAGCAACTGGATTTTCTGCGATTCAAAGAACGCAAATTCGGACGCGGCTGCATTGACCAGTGGCGCAAGCAGCAGAACGAGTGGCTGAAACGGCTGGAGCAGGGGTTGGTGCCGTTCGAGGAGATGGTGGCGCACCATCCGTTTTTGTTGGGCGACAGCCCGCACTTCGTGGATTTTGATTTATTCGGAATGCTTGAAAATTTTCTTTTTTCGGGCCGTTATAAGTTGCCGTCGGCGCACAATCATCTCGCGGACTGGCATCGGCGGATGCGCAAACTAAAAAGGAATCAGACCAAATGAAAAATGGCGGCCCCGCCAACCCGCTTTCGCCTTCCGCCCATTTCATCTTCTGTTTTGAATTGTGAAGAATTATATCATTGATACCAATGTCCTCCTGCACGATCCACATTCGCTGTTGAGCTTTGAGGACAATCACGTCCTGATTCCCATCGAGGTCATCGAGGAAATTGACCGCTTCAAGCGTGAATCCACCGAGCTGGGCCAAAACGCGCGCACCGTGTCCCGGATGCTCGACGGCTTTCGCGGTGATGGCAGCCTGAGTGAGGGGGTGAAACTGCCCAACGGCGGCAAACTGAAAATTGCGTTTCAAAAGAACGGGCATATCAGCGGAGACAGCCATATCCATGGTAACACCGCGGACAACCGGATTCTTTCGCTCGCCGCCACCATCCAGAAGTCGCAGCCGAAAAATCCGACCATCCTCGTCAGCAAGGATATCAATCTCCGCATCAAGGCGGATGCGCTTGGGCTGCAGGCCGAGGATTACGAGACCGACCGCGTTTCCATCACCGACCTTTATACCGGCATGATGGAAATGTCCGTCGGCACGGACAAAATGGCCGCCTTCCGCGCCAAAGGTGAACTTGCGCTCGGCGCCGGCAGAAAATATTTTCCGAACGAATATTGCACACTCACCGATGAAACGAATCCCAAGCGCACCGCGCTCACCAAGGTGGACGTAACCGGCCAAAAGCTGGTGCCCATCATTGACAGCCGCGAAGGAGTTTGGGGCATCAAACCGCGCAACCGCGAGCAGCATTTTGCCTTCGACGCGCTGTTGGACGACCGTGTCAAGCTCGTCACGCTCATGGGCAAGGCCGGCACCGGAAAAACCTTGCTGGCGATGGCTGCCGGTTTGAAGCGCACGGTGCTCGACCGCGAATTTCGCCGGCTCGTCGTTGCCCGCCCGACCATCTCCATGGGCAAGGAACTTGGTTTTTTGCCCGGTTCCCTCGAGGAAAAACTTGCGCCGTGGATGCAGCCGATTCACGACGCGCTCGAAATGTTGAGCGACCTCAATATGGGCCACGACCATCGCCGGAGCGGCGACCTGATGCGCTCCGGCAGCATTGTTGTCGAGGCGTTGAGCTACATCCGCGGGCGCAGCATTGCCAATCAGTTTATGATTATTGACGAGGCGCAAAACCTGACACCGCTTGAAGCCAAAACCATTGTCACACGCGTCGGCAGCGGCACAAAAATCATCTTCACGGGTGACCCGTATCAAATTGATAATCCCTACGTGGACTCGTCGTCGAACGGGTTCAATTGCGTGGTCAGCCGGTTCCGCAGCGAAGCGATTGCTGGACACATCGAATTGCAGAAGGGCGAACGATCCGAGCTGGCCGAGTTAGCGGCAAACATTTTGTAATCAATAAGTTAAAGGCATCGCCGAAGAAGACTCGCGGTCAACTTCCCGTGTTACGGCCGGGCTTGTTTCCACTTTACGAGTTGACAAAATACGGTTGTCGCTGAAATTTCCGTGAGAGCTGGATTGGGCGCTGCGGGCGTCTTCAGCGGGAAAATATGATCTCAAACGAGCGACCATCACCTTTTGGCGGGCGGCCTTACAGCCAGCCCAGACCGCCGGTCAACGAAGACACGCTCAAATCCGGGCAGGTGCAGATTGAGCGCAAAACTTTCATCTTTACCCTCAAGGAAAATCCACGCGGACGGTTTCTGCGCATCACCGAAGACGTCGGCGGCCGCCGCGATAACATCATCGTCCCGGCCCCCGGCTTGGAGGATTTCAAAAAGCTGCTCGACGAAATGGTAAAGGCGGCGAACGAAATCCCGGCAAAGTCTCAATAATCCCATGAGCGGGAAAAGGTCCAATTGGTATATTCCACCAGATTGGGCATTTCTGTTTGGGCTGTGGGTAATTATCCCGGCGACTGTGATTCTTGCTGGCGCCTCGCTGCCTGTTTTAAGCCGTATGAAGACCGCGGACGTCTTTGATTTATACTGGGGCGGATTGGGCTTCGGTTTTTCAGGAATTGTTCTTCTTTTTTTCGCGCGATTACCGCTTTATCGCCAGCGTCGCTTTTGGACTTTCGGGCCGAGCACGTTGTCGGGTTTCCATCGCAAACTTTATTATTTGGCTCACACAGCAATTGTTGCCGCCCTGCTGTTGCTCGGAGCTGTTTGGCTGCGCGTAAAATAATTGCTTCTGTGTTCCGGCGTTTATTTTTTTGCCGCGGCAACTTTCCTCGGTCTCACTCGCGGGGCGTCGCCCCAGAGACCTTCCAAATCGTAATATTCACGAATGTCATGTCGCATGATGTGGACAATCACGTCGAAGTAATCCAGCACCACCCATGCCCCGTGTACCGTGCCGTCCACCGCGCGCGGGCGCACGCCGTGCTGCTCGCGCAACCGGTCGGTGATTTCATCCACGATGGCCCGCAAATGCGGTTCGCTGGTGCCGGACGTGATGACAAAATAATCCGTCACCGACGACAATTTGCGCACGTCGAGGATGACGATGTTTTCCGCCTTTTTATTGTCCGCGAATTCGCGGCAAAGCCGGGCAAGTTCTCTGGAATCCATAGTTGCCGGACTGAGTTTAACTGCGGAATACGCGGATGACACGGATAAAGTTTCAATTACGGTTTCAAGACGAGTGTGAGGACGAGCACGCTTACGAGAGGTAAAGTCGTCCGCCGCGAATCGCCTCTGCCACCGGTGATGGCACGAACGGGTCAATCGGCAAACCCGCCTTCACCCGCGCGCGAATTCCGGACGACGACACGCCCAGCGGGAAGCCCTTGAGCGTTCGTCCGCGAAAGGGTGGCGGAAAATTTGCCGCTGCCCCGCCGGGCCGCGGAATTGCGACAAATTCCGCGCGGCCGGCCAATTCTTCAGCTTCGCGCCATTCGTTGAGTTTCGCCGCATTGTCCGCGCCGATGAGATAAAACAATTCTGCGCGAGGAAAGCGGCGCCCATAATCCCGTAAGGTTTCGATGGTGTAGGAAATGCCGCCGCGCCGGGTTTCCTGTTCGTCAATTTCATAATTCGTTTTGCCTGCGAGCGCGAGCCGGAGCAATTGCAGGCGGATGGGTGCAGGTGTGGGTTTGTTTTCCGGCTTGAATGGTGATTGCGCCGCCGGGATGAAAAACAGCCGGTCCAAAACCAGTTCTTCCATGGCTGCCTGCGCGACCAGCAGATGGCCGAGGTGAACGGGATCAAATGAGCCGCCCAATAAACCGAGTTTCATGTTATCTCAACAGCACCGCCGCACACCATTAAACCGTTGTTCTGTAACTTCAACGTAAATCTGCTGCGCGCTGGCCGGATGACAAGTGCAAACCGCCTGTGCTTGCAGGTGGGCGCGTTCCAAACGCGTTTCACCTGACCATTCCTTTGCCAACGCCAGTGCCAGGGCGGCGGCACCGGCGGTCGTGCTGAAATTCGGGCCGGTTTCTTTCAGTGCATATTCCGGCAGCCAGACCGGTTCGGTCTCGTGCAACACGGCAGGCTTGCGCCGTGACAACAGCAGTATCCACTCGCGTACGCTCATGAGTATGATGGCCGTCACCAGCACGAGAAAAATTCCGGCAACTGCAGCGTCGAGGGTGTTGTTGAATTGCAATGTGTTACTCTCCCGCAACGCTCTTTGAGCGACGCCAATGGCCGTCGTATCGCCAGAGTTGTTTGCGATGTCGAGCGCCTTTTGCAAGCGGGGCGTTTTTTCCGCCAGGTTTTGAGCCTGCGCCAGAAAGCCGATTCGTGGATCGGGATTCCAAATTTTTTGCGTGCCGGCGGAGAACGTCACCGCCACCAGCCAAACCAGCGGAACCAAAGTGATGAAGGCCAGAGCGGGTTTTTCACTTCCCGGCCCCCGGCCCCCGGCCTTCGACTTATAGAGTTGCATTTTCAGAATGATGGTCGTGGCCAGGCACAGTGCGATGGCAGCGAGCATCTGGTTGGCGATGCCGAACAGCGGCCAGAGCGAATTGATACCACCGAGCGGGTCGCGCACGCCTTGAATCAGAAAGTATCCCCACGCGCCGACCATCAGCGCGGCGGCGATGGGAACGGCACGGTAATTTTTCCGGTCACCCAGTGGTTTCCAAATGCCGCCGAGAATGCCTTGAATCAAATAACGTCCGACACGCGTGCCGGCATCCACCGTGGTCAGGATGAACAACGCCTCGAACATGATGGCGAAGTGATACCACAGATCAAGCCACCGGCCATTAACGGCCTTGGAAAAAATCTGCGCCATGCCCACCGCCAGCGTCGCCGCGCCACCGGTGCGGCCGAACAACGTCTTTTCGCCGAGTCCACTCGCCAGCAAGCCCATGTGCTCGGTGGTCACCGGATAACCGAGTGCGGTGACCTGGGCCACGGTCGCGGCGGGGTCGCCTTTGATGTTCATGCTGAAATAGATCCCCGGATCCAGCGCGCAGGCGGCGATGAGCGCCATGATGGCGACAAATGATTCACAACACATCGCGCCGTAACCGATGCGCCGCGCGTAACCTTCGCGCGTAATCATTTTTGGCGTCGTGCCGCTGGCAATGAGCGTGTGAAAACCGGAAATCGCGCCGCAGGCTATGGTGATGAAGCAGAACGGGAAAATCTTTCCCGCGACGACCAGGCCGGATCCGTTGGTGAATTGGGTGAACGCAGGCAGGTGCAGATTGGGCAGCACCAGTAAGATACCGCACGCCAGCGCGAAAATCGTGCCGAGCTTCATGAATGTGCTAAGGTAATCACGTGGCGCGAGCAGCAGCCACACCGGCAGGCTGCTGGAGATGACGCCGTAACCAATAATGATCCATGCTACAGTGATGTCGCGCAGACCGAAGAACTGTGACCAATGCGGGCTTTGATAAACCAATTTGCCGCCCCACACCGCCAAGAGCAGCAGTACGATGCCGAAAGCCGAGGCCTCCAAAACCTTGCCGACACGCACAAAGCGCAGGTAACACCCCATCAGCAAAGCAATCGGAATGGTCGCGCCGACGGTGAAAATGCCCCACGGACTTTCCGCGAGCACCTTCACCACGACGAGTGCGAGAACGGCGAGCATAATAATGAGGATTGCCAGAATCGCCAGGACCGCGACATAGCCGGCTGGTGAATTTAGTTCCTCCTTGACCATTTGCGCGAGCGATTTGCCGTCACGCCGGATCGAACAAAACAAAATGACAAAGTCCTGCACTGCCCCGCCGAGCACGACTCCAATCAAAATCCACAATGCGCCTGGCAGGTAGCCGAATTGCGCTGCGAGCACCGGTCCGACGAGCGGCCCCGGTCCCGCGATCGCCGCAAAATGGTGGCCGAAGACGATCCATTTGTTCGTCCGCACAAAATCGCGCCCGTCGTCGTGGACCTCGCAGGGTGTGGCACGGCGGTCGTTGAGCGCGAGCACGCGCGTGGCGATCCATTTCGAATAGAACCGGTAACCGATAGCGTAAGTGCAAATGGCCGCGATGAGAATGTGAGCGGAATTGATCGGTTCATTCCGGCGCAGAGCCAGCGCCGCGTAGGCGCCGGCGCCGGCCAGCGCGAGCAGAATCCAAAAAACGGCGGCAACAATTTTTTTCAGGTTCATCATGCGGATTTGTTTTGTTTTAAGCGAACCGGGGCGCGCCCGACAGAAAAATCTGGAATGGTCGCAGTGATTTCAGTATTGCCAGCCTGACACCGGATGAAGCCAAGCCTGAACATCGGCCAATGGATTTTAATTTTTGCGCTGGCAGCGCTGCCGTTCGCGGCCACGTTCACGCTGTACTACCCTGACGAGCGCCATTACACCGATGGGGCGCTGATGATGCTGAAGTACGGTGATTGGCTCGTGCCCAAAACCGACACAGGGAAACCGCGTTTTCAAAAGCCGCCGCTGGCTTATTGGTCGGTTGCCGCGAGCTATGAGACGTTCGGGATAAGCGCGTTCACGTCGCGGTTGCCATTTTTGCTGGCCAGTTGCGGAACGCTCTGGCTGGCGTATCGGCTCGCGCTACGGTTGACAGGCAGTGTCGAAACCGCACGACTGGCTGCGATTGTGTTGCTGTCGCATCCACAATTTTTCCTCTGCTCCATCCATTCCATGCCGGACGCGTTGCTGGTTTTTTTCATCACCCTGAGTGCGTTCGGTTTTTTACGATTGATTGTGTTTAAAGAATTCGCGGCCAGTGCTTTTTGGATGGCTTACGGCGGGGCGGCGGGGGCGGCGATTAGCAAAGGATTGCTGGGCGCGGGAATCGTAGTGTTCGCATGGATGTTTGCCTGCTGGCAGGCACGTGATTGGCGCGCAGTCAAAAAAATCATCCATCTGCCTAGCCTTGTGTCGGCGGTCGCTTTGGTCGGAGTCTGGTTCGTTTACATTTTTTGGAGGCAAGGCGCGGTGGCAATAAACGTTTTCTTCAACGACCAGGTGACGGGTAATTTTCACGGCCACTGGTGGTTCGCCATCGGCCGCGTTCCTTTATTCGCGCTCATTCTAATTTTCAATTTTCTGCCTTGGAGCGCGACCGCTTTCGAATGGTTCGTCCGGGGAAAACCCCGCGCGACGGGCCGCACACCGCCTCCTGCGCGGCAATTCATTCTTGCCTGGACGGGGCTGTTGATTACCGGATTTGCGCTCGGGGCCAACGTCTCGCTGCGTTATTTGCTCCCGGCGACGCCGCTGCTGGCGGTGCTGTTGGCCGACTGGCTGCAGAGCGCCGAGAGTACGCAGCTGTTTTTTTCGCTCAGGCGATTTTTTAAAATCATTTTGACCGTGCTCACGCTGGCAATCCTGGTGGAATTCTTTGTTGATTCGCAGTGGCCTTTGCCGGTGATACTGGTTATACTGATCTGCGGTTGGTTTTTGCTTGGCGTTGCCACGCTCGGTTTGGGTGCATTGTGGGGCAAATCCCTCTCCGTGGCAGAAGCGCTGGGTTTGGCGCTCTTGCTTGGCTGGGTTATTTTTTTCACCGCCACGATGCCGCTGCGTATGCCCGATAGCGCCCGGCAAATTGCGGTGACACTGCGGCAGGGTCAAATCGGCCCGCGCGGACCCGTGCTGCTCGTGGGCAACGTAAGACTGGCAAGCCGCGTGCGTGTGCTGCTCGGCAAAAACTGGACGGTTGTGCAGGCTGACACATTGAATCCGGCCGTCGCGGCGGATTACACATGTGTTTTGGTTTCGGAAAAAGAGGCAGGCGAATTTGTCAATCGCGGCTGGACGATTCAAACCGCGGCCGTCAGTTTCACCACGCCGCCGCGCGGAGAAATATGGGAAGCCCTGAAGTCGAGACAACTGCCGGAACTACTCGCGCGTTACGCACAAAAAATTTGTCTGGCGACACACAAATAGCCGGTCTCACATCCGTTTCGCAGGCTACCGATGGTTGAGCCGGCCTTTATTGGCGCGCAATTCCCGCACATCCACCGCTTCCATACCCGCGGCGCGAATGGCTTGCAGGCCGAGGTCGGTGTCTTCGTAGGCGCGGCAAAATTCCGGGTCCACCCCTATGTGCCGCGCGGCTTCGAGGAAAATGTCCGGCGCGGGTTTTTGGTTTTTTACCATTTCGCTCGTCACAATGGCATCGAAGAGATGCCGGATTTTCAAATGGTCAAGCACCATGCCGATAATTCTTTGTGTTCCGCCAGACGCCACCGCCATGGGAAGTTTGCCGTGATTCGCCCTCGCAATTTCCAGGACGGCATGAACCGGTTCGACCTGTGGCAATAGTGGCAGATATGCTTCCTCTTTTTCGTGCGCAACAGCGATGTGGTCGAGCGAACGGCCCTGCTCCCGGGCGAGCAATTTCAAAATGTCCCGCGAGGGAATGCCGCCGGTGGCATAAAAGCGGTCTTCCGGAAAATGAAGTTTGTGCCGTTGCGTGACCATTTGCCACGCGCGCCAGTGCAGTGGCATCGTGTCGGCCAGCGTGCCGTCACAATCAAAAATCAGTCCCTTGATGTGCGACGGCAATTTCACAGCTTCAGCGCGGCGAGTTTTTCCTCCAAATCATGCGCCATGAGCGGCTCGATGATCCCATCCAGGTCGCCTTCCATCACGGCGGGCAGATTATAAAGCGTCAACTCGATGCGGTGGTCCGTGACGCGGTTCTGGGGGAAATTGTAGGTGCGGATGCGTTCATTGCGTTCACCGGTGCCGACCTGCGCCTTGCGTCGCGCGGCGTATTTCGCATTTTCCTCGGCGGTTTTCCGGTCGAGCAGGCGCGAACGCAAAACTTTCATTGCCCTGATCTTGTTCTTTTGTTGCGAACGTTCGTCCGCGCAACGGACAATCAAGCCGCTCGGCCGATGTAAAATCTGGACCGCGGAATCCGTAGTATTTACGCCTTGGCCGCCGGGGCCGGACGCGCGGCAGACGGTAATTTCCAGTTCCTCCGGCTTGATTTCGATGTCCACTTCCTGCGCTTCCGGCAGGACGGCAACGGTGCAGGTGCTGGTGTGGATGCGGCCCTGCGCCTCGGTCGCGGGTACGCGTTGGACACGATGCACACCGCTCTCGTATTTGAGCCGCTTGAAAACATCCGTGCCCGTCACGGAGAAAATAATTTCCTTGAAACCGCCGAGGTCGGACGGGCTGGAATCCATGGTTTCGACCCTCCAGCCGCGCGTCTCGGCATAGCGTGTGAACATGCGGTAAAGATCAGCGGAAAACAGCGCAGATTCCTGTCCGCCGGCGCCGGCGCGGATTTCGATGATGGTATTGCGTGAGTCTGACGGGTTGGGTGGCAAAATCCCGAATTGGATTTGCTGCGCCCATTTCTTTTCGTCCGCTTCAAGACGCGCAGCTTCTTCACGCGCCATTTGCGCCAGTTCGGATTCTTGCGGCTCACTCTTGAGCAGGGTGCGGTTTTGTTCGAGGTCCGCGAGCGTTTTCAAATAATTTTCGCCCTGCGCCAACAGTTCCTTGAGCCGCGCGTATTCGCGGGACAATTCCTGTGCGCGCTGCGGGTTGTCGAAAACCTTTGGATCATTCAGGACGGCTTCTACCTCGGCAAAGCGTTTGCGGAATTTTTCAATGTGCGGGCTTAAATCCATTTTAGCAAAAAAGAATCTGCCCGCATGTGCGGCGGCACAAGCAGGCGGAAGGAAAGCGGCCGGCTAAGCCTTCTTTTTCTTTTTCGTGGCAAACGCGACCTGGGCGGCCTGCGTTTTGGCAGCGCGCTGCTGGAATTTGTCTACCCGACCGGCGGTATCCACGAATTTCTGCTGGCCGGTGTAGAACGGGTGACAGACGTTGCAGATACCCACGATGATCACGGGCCGGGTGGAGCGGGTCTTGATGACGTTGCCGCAGGCGCAACGGATTTCCGCGTCCACATATTTCGGATGAATGTCCGTCTTCATAAAAGGGGCACAAAGTTATCATGAATAAGCCGGATGACAAGAATGAAGTTACGGCGGCTACACGCCCGGGCGCATCTCATTTTTTATGCACCTAAAACCGGTTGATTTGGAAGAGGCCGCCAACACGGAATTTTGGGAAAACCCAATAGATTTGTTGTGCTTCTTGCCGTCTACGCTTCGATCTGCCACGGAAACCCTCTGGAAGT
>DATNHI010000146.1:0-7528 GCA_035605035.1 Verrucomicrobiia bacterium | reverse complement strand
ATTCGCTCACTTCCAATCCGCAACTCAACGTGCAGGTCATCCGGCAATCCGATTACTACGCCCAACAATCCGAAACCATGACGCGGCTGATCACGACGCTCGGTTTTATCATCGCGTTTTTGATGGCCCTCGGCGCGGTGTTCGGCGCGCTGAACACGATGTACAGCGCCGTGGCGGCGCGGACGCGGGAAATTGCCACGCTCCGGGCGCTCGGCTTCGGCGGCGGCGCGGTGGTCGTCTCGCTTATGCTCGAATCGCTGCTGCTGGCGCTGGTTGGCGGCGCTGTCGGCGGTGGTCTGGCTTGGCTCGCCTTCAATAATTTCCACACCTCGACGATGAACTGGCAAAGCTTCAGCCAGATCACGTTCGCTTTCAGAGTCACGCCGGAATTACTGGTGCGCGGGGTGGTCTGGGCCGCGGTAATTGGTTTGATTGGCGGCCTGTTCCCGGCCATCCGCGCCGCCCGCCTGCCGATTGCGGCGGCTTTGCGGGAATTGTGAGCGGGGCGGGCGAGTGTCCCGTTCGCCCTTAAACTTCCTTCAGCGCCCGGTTGATGCGCTCGATGGCGTCGTCAATTTCCGCGCGGTTTTTGAAACCGATGACCACGGCGTCAATTTCCCGGCAGGCCATGGCAAAGCGGATGGATTTCTCGCGGTCGGCCGGGTCGGTGAACGTGCCGTTGCCGCAGATTTTCATGCCGATCACGCCGCGGCCTTTCGCGTGCATGGTTTTGATTTGCTCCATCACCGGGGCGATGTCATTGGGTTGGGCGCTCCAGCCATTGCTTTCGCTGTCGGTGTAACTGCCCTGCGGATTCACCCGGACCAGATGCACCTCGGTCCAATCCGAGGCGACGGCGGCGCGCAACGCGGGCAGGCTGTGGCAGGAAACGCCCTTGGCCCGGATCCATTTCCGTTCCCGGGCCTGATCGAAGGCGTCCATGACGTGTTTCCAATCGTCCGTCCACTGGCCGCGCGTCATGCAATGGACGAGCAGGCTGTCAACATAATCCGTGTTGAACGTTTTGCGGTGATGGTCAATGACGCCCAGCACGTCCTCCGGCCGACCATCCACCTTGGATTGGATGAAAAGTTTTTCCCGCGGCAATCCTTTGATGGCGTCGGCGATCAAATCAAACGTCTGGTAAGCCTGGGCGGTGTCAATGTACGTAATGCCACGGTCGTAGGCGTAATGGATGAGGTTGACGAAGGCGTCTTTGCCCTCGGCGGTTTGGATGTATCCGTTGTCGCTGCCAGTGCCGAACCCCAGCCGGCTCAGTTTGATGCCGGTCTTGCCCAGCGTCACCTGGTCCGTCGCGGTGCGCTTGACGGTCGGGCTGGCGGCGGAGCCAGCCTCGCCCAACGCCCACGGCGACAGCAGGGCTGTGCCGGCCAGTGCGGTGGAGGTTTTGAGGAATTGACGGCGATTCAATCCATGACGGTTCTGACGCGGGGGTCTCATAAATATTTCCTTTCCGGCTTGCGACCATGGGAACGACTCAATGCGGGCCGCAGGAATCTGCGGCTACCGGGCACTGAGGCGACCTTGCACATGTGACACAAATAACACTGGCCCACGGAATTGCAACTGCGATTTGCATTTGCCGCGGCCAGTACCCTTCCAAACGAAGGGCCGCCCCCGGATTTACCGCACGTTCAGAAAGCTGCCAAAAGGGTCCCGAACATTGGCTCCCGGCGGTGTCGGAAAAAATTTGGAACCTTTTTACGGTTTCTCCCTCTTATCCCTTGAATGTGAGTTTTTTGTATAAGAACACCAAACAGAATTGAAGGAAAAGCCATGAAAATCGCGTCAAAATTGTTCCCGGAGAATTTGTTTCTAAACCTGCTGGCCGCGCTGGGCACCGCGTCCGTCGCCTTCGCGCAAGGCGAGATGGCCACCGGCACGGTAAGCGGTGTGCCGAACGCCGGTTCATACGATTATACCATAACACTCGACAACACGTCGGCCTCTGTTCCGATTGGCAGTTTTTGGTATTCATGGACACCGACCATATCGCCCTTTTTTTATCTCCCATCCTCCCCGTCCAGCGCTTCGGCCCCATCCGGGTGGGCATACTTCATAGACGGGGATTCGATTCAATTTGCCGCCAGTTCATCTCTGAACGATCTGGCTCCCGGAAATTCAATTCAATTTCATTATGTCGCTACCTTTTCGCCGGCACAATTGACCGGAGACGCCGGATATTCTTATGTTTATAGCGGCAGCATCGAGGGGGATCCTGGCGCCTTTATAAATGTGCTGACGGTGGCTGCGCCCGAACCCTCCTCGCTGGGATTGTTGATCGTCGGGTTTATTGCTCTGGCCTTTGCCGGTCACCGTAAACTGCGAAAATCAACCGTTGCCGTGTAAAGCGGTTTCGGTGTCTCTGTGGCAGGCGAACGGCATAGCCGTTCGCCTTTCGGATTTGAAACAGCTCAATACCGGAGGGCTCCGATTTGTAAGGGCCTTCTCCCGGCACGTCAAAGCAGTCAGCCTGTTCCTTCGTCAACTTCGTCAGTTTCACGCTGAATTTTCGAGGCGCAGGTGTGAGCGGATCAGCCGTTGCGCGGTGAATATCAAATCCTGGACTGCGCCACTTTGGCCGTGGATTGTTCGTGCCGTCCTTTGGGACGCACCTTCTCAAAACACTCCGGACAAATGCCGTGGGTAAAATCAACGCCCGCGTGCCTGTGGAAATAGGCCTCAACCTGAGCCCAGTATCCCTCGTCATCGCGGATGCGCTTGCACCAGGCGCAGATGGGCAGCAACCCCTGCAACGTTTTGACGTGATTGAGCGCATCGGCCAGGTGTACCGAAACCCGCCTTAACTCCAACAGGGCCATGACCTGCCGCACCAAAGCCCGCATCGCCTTCTCCTGATCGGCGGAAAGCTGGCGCGGTTTCCGGTCAACGACGCAAAGCGTACCCAGCGCTAATCCTTCCGGGTTGACCAACGGAAAACCCGCGTAAAACCGGACATGGGGTTCACCCGTGACCAGGGCATTATCGGCAAATCGCCGGTCTTTCTTTGCGTCCCGGACAATGAAGGGCTTATGCTGAAGAATGGCATGCGCACAGAACGCAATCTCGCGAGGCGTTTGCTGCCGGGAAATCCCCACCCGGGATTTGAACCACTGCCGCATTTCATCCACGAGGGAAATCATGGTGATGGGGACCTGGCAAATGTGCGCAGCCAGGGCGGTGATATCGTCGTAGGACTGCTCGGTTCCGGTGTCGAGAATATGATACTCCTTCAGGGCCGCAAGCCGTTCGGCATCGTTTTGCGGAACCGGGGCTTTTATTTTTCGACCGCCTTTGCCCCTGGTTAAACCGCGCCCATTCGCCTCGAGGCTACACCCCTCCCCTACGGCGCACCCGGCTGGTTCGTTGTGCCTTATCATAAGTCAAGCGACATTATTGTCGTAGTGTAGCTTATCACAGTTTGCACGGAATGGAAATTCTTTTTTGTTTCTGGAGATCTTACAGATTACGTCGTTGCGGATAGAGGAAAAAGGCAAACGGGACGCCGTCCACCTTCGTGTATGGAGATCTGATTTCGCTCAATACCAGTAATGCTCCGGTTAGCAGGGGCCTTCGACCGGCACGCCGGTGTCAGTGCGCCGGGAGCACGGCGTTCGGGCCGTTGCGGTAGCTGGCGGCAATCGCCGCCGCGCTCAGGGCCGTATCGTAGATGCGAAACTCGTCAATGGTACCCTTCAGCGGCGCGTCGCTCGCAAAAAGTGACCGGCCGAGGAAAAAGACGTTCGTGTCCACGCTCGAGAGCAAGGCCAGGTCGTTGCGTGCGGCCGCGAGCACGCCGTTGGTGTAAATCCCCATGAAACCGGAGGCCGGATCCAGCACACAGGCAACCTGCAGATTGATCTGGCTGTCGAGATTGCCCGGAACCGTGACGACACGTTCGGTCGGATGCGGATCCATGATCGTCAGGCGGAAATCCTTCAGGCCGCTGTGCGGACAGAAATACAGGTCGTGCCCGCCCCGGTTGCCGTTTGTCGAGCCCTGATCGAAAACGCGCGCCCAGTTGTTGTTTGTGCCCAGCGTCGCCCAGAATTCAAACGTGACCGCGCGATAACCGGCTACGAGTCCGCCCGGCAGATTCACGTAAGTGCCGCGTGTGCCGTTGAGATGGACCTGTCCGCCGCTGATGCTGGCCGCGCCTGCCAATGTGCCGTCCGCATGGCCGACGGAATCGCTCGCGTCGGCGGCAAAGCTGTAGCGATGCTTGAGCGCAAGGGCTGTATCCACCCCCATCACTTTGGGTGTTGCCTGGTCTTCGGCCCGGGTGGCCTTGCCGGAAAAGGTCAGGACGGCCGCAACGACCGTTGCATTGAGGAGAAGGATGTTTCGTTTCATAAATGCGCAGCGCCAGAGTTGCAGGGTCGAAGCGGCGGTTCAAGCCTGATAAACAAAGGCGAACAGATTGCTCTGTTCGCCTTTCGTGTTTTGAGATTCGAACTCGCTTAGCCGGAACGATGCAGTTGGGCGGTTGCCAAAGTAGCGGCGTCGCCTCGGCGCCAACTGGTGAACGCGACGCCCACGTCGCATTTTTACACACACCGAATGGTTCTCTGACGGGAGGCCGGCGACGCAGGCGTCGCTTCTACTCTTGCGTCAACTGCATCGTTCCGGCTTAGTACCGGTAATGCTCAGGTTTGTAGGGGCCTTCGACCGGCACGCCGATGTAGTCGGCCTGCTTCTTCGTGAGCTTGGTCAACTTTACTCCGATTTTTTCCAGGTGCAGCCGGGCGACTTCCTCGTCCAGTTTCTTGGACAGACGATAGACGCCGACATTGTAGCTGTCCTTGTTCTTCCACAAATCCAGTTGCGCGAGGCATTGGTTGGTGAAGCTGTTGCTCATCACGAAGCTCGGATGCCCCTCCGCGCAGCCGAGGTTCACCAGCCGGCCTTCGGCCAGCAGATAAATGCTGCGGTCACCGGGCAGGTCGTAGCGGTCCACCTGCGGCTTGATGTTCACTTTGCTGACACCCTTGGCATTGTTCAGCCGGTCCACCTGGATTTCGTTGTCGAAGTGGCCGATGTTGCAGACGATGGCCTGGTCTTTCATCTTCAACATGTGTTCCAGGGTGATGATGTCGCAATTGCCAGTGGTGGTGACGTAAATGTCCGCTTCGCCCAGCGTGTCTTCGACGGTCGTAACCTTGAATCCTTCCATCGCGGCCTGCAGCGCATTGATGGGGTCAATTTCGGTGACGATGACGCGCGCGCCGAATCCGCGCAATGAATGCGCGCAGCCCTTGCCGACGTCGCCGTAACCGCAGACGCACGCCGTCTTGCCGGCAATCATCACACCGAGCGCGCGCTTGAGTCCGTCAGCGAGCGATTCGCGGCAGCCGTAGAGGTTGTCGAACTTGGATTTGGTCACGGAATCGTTGACGTTGATGGCCGGCACCAACAATTTCTTCGCCTCAAGCATCTGGTAAAGGCGATGCACCCCGGTTGTCGTCTCTTCCGAAACACCTTTCCAATCCTTCACCGCCTGCGTAAACCAGCCCGGTCGTTCCTTGGCGCATTTCTTCAAAAGATTTTTCACGACGGAAACCTCGTGACTGTCGCCGGGCGTGTTGACCCAGTTGTCGCCCTGTTCCATTTCGTAGCCCTTGTGGAGGAGCAGCGTGGCGTCGCCGCCGTCGTCCACGACCAATTGCGGGCCGCAGGTGGCGGCGACGCCTCGTCGCCCATCTGCGCCCTGCGACGAGGGCGTCGCAGCCACGGGATGCGTGAGCATGTCGAGCGTGAACTGCCAGTATTCCTCGAGCGACTCGCCTTTGAAGGCGAACACCGGCACGCCGGTCTTGGCGATGGCGGCGGCGGCCTGGTCTTGCGTTGAAAAGATGTTGCAACTCGCCCAGCGCACCGATGCGCCCAATTCGACCAGCGTCTCGATAAGCACGGCGGTCTCGATGGTCATGTGCAACGAACCGGAAACGCGCACGCCTTTGAGCGGCTTGGACGGACCGTATTTGGCGCGGATGGACATCAGCCCGGGCATTTCCTGCTCGGCAACTGACATTTCGCGTCGGCCAAGGTCGGCCAGCGAAAGGTCGCGGACGTAATAATCCTGTTTCGCGCCGTTGCCGTTGGTTTTGGCGGTTTTGATACGAGGAGGTGAAAGTTTGATTGTTGGCATAAATCGTGATGCGTGACGGGTTACAATGCCTTTTTCAGTGCGGCGATTTTATCGGTTCTTTCCCAGGTCAGGTCGGGATCGTTCTTGCCGAAGTGGCCGTAGTTGGTGGTCTTGGAATAAATCGGACGGCGCAGGTTAAGCTGGTCAATGATGTCCGCGGGCAGAAAGCTGAACACGCGGTTGACGGCGCGGATGATTTTGCTCTCGGGAACGGTCGCCGTGCCAAAGGTGTCCACACTGACGCTGACGGGATCGGGATAACCGATGGCGTAGGCGAACTGGATTTCGCACTTCGCGGCAAGCCTGGCCGCCACGATGTTTTTGGCGACCCAACGGCCCATGTAAGCCGCGCTGCGGTCCACCTTCGTGGGATCCTTGCCGGAAAACGCGCCGCCGCCGTGACGGCCCATGCCGCCGTAGCTGTCCACAATGATCTTGCGCCCGGTCAGGCCGGTGTCACCCTGCGGCCCGCCGACGACGAAACGGCCGGTCGGGTTTATGAGAAATTCGGTCTTCGTCGTAAGCAACCGTTTGGGCAGGACTTTTTTGACGATGTTTTCGATGCAAAACTTTTCGATCTCACGATGTTCCACATCCGCGCTGTGCTGCGTGGAAATGACGACGTTGGTTATGGAAACGGGTTTGTCGTCCCGATATTCCACGGAAACCTGCGACTTGGCATCGGGCCGAAGCCATGCCGGACCCCTGCCACTTTTTCGAATTTTCGTCAATTCGCGGCCGAGGCGATGCGCGAACATGATGGGCGCGGGCATGAGTTCGGGCGTCTCGTTGCAGGCATAACCGAACATCAATCCCTGGTCGCCGGCGCCCTGCTTGGCAGTTTTTTTGCCCTTGGCCTTGCGGGCGTCCACGCCCTGGGCGATATCGGGCGATTGTTGCGTGATGATGGTGTTCACGAACACCCGATCGGCATGGAAAACGTCATCGTCGTTCACGTAGCCGATTTCGCGGATGGCGTCGCGGGCGATTTTGGTAAAGTCGAGCTTCGCGCGCGTCGTGATTTCGCCGCCGACGATGACGATGTTTGACTTGGCGTAGCACTCGCAGGCGACACGGCTGAATTTGTCCTGCGCCAGGCAGGCGTCCAGCACGGCGTCGGAGATGGTGTCGCAAACCTTGTCCGGGTGGCCTTCGCCGACGGACTCCGACGAAAAAATAAAATTTTTACTCATTCAATTTAAGGGCGTTGTTTCGGCTGGGCGCATCTCATTTTTTGGATACCCTCTGAGCCACAGAACTCGCGTGATAACAGGCATGTTCTTGGGAGGTGCGTTTTGCAAGCTGTTCTTGGTGGAGAGCACTTCCAGAGGGTTTCCGTGGCAGATCGAAGCGTAGACG
>DATNHI010000145.1:0-2894 GCA_035605035.1 Verrucomicrobiia bacterium | reverse complement strand
GCAAGCGTTGGCTTGCGAGGTGGCACGGGCTCGGACGAAGTTGGGAATGGCGATCGCCGCCAGAAGGCCGATAATGGCCACGACGATCATGATTTCCACCAGGGTAAAGCCCGCCTTACGGACGGTTTTGGTCGTTTTCATTTTATTTTGTCTTAACTACGGCGTGAACAAAACGACAAGCGGGTTACAATAAGTGCGGTTCTGTTCACTTGATTGCTTGTCGTAACCGCAACCCAGAGAATTGGCAGCAGGCTTGATGCCGGAGGTTGCGCTCGCCACCTTCCCCAAAGGGCAGGTTCAGGCCGGTCGGCACGGGACAATAGGCATACCCGCGAAGAGCGGTCATGGTTCCTGAAAGAAAGTTTGAGCCGGGTTGAAGACAGGCTCCAGTTTTGAAGTTTCTAGTAAGTGATGGCGTAGGCCACGCCATTGGAACCGGAGGTTGCCCAGAGATTCAGAGGATTCACTGCTTGCGGAAATTTTATAAAGCGCGCGCTGAAGTCCGCCAGGGCATAATTTGAGCCGCCTGAACTGCCCGCTCCGTTGCCTTGACTGCTCGTCGTGCCATTGTTGTCGTGCCGTCCTTGTTCAGCAATGCCGGTAAAATCGTTGCCGCCGTTCTCCAATAAATCCATGTAGAAATCGCCCGCGTCATGTCTTTTTTCCCCGAGCAGAATCGTGTCGCTCGGATGGGCGATGGCACTGTCCTTCATGCTGTCTCCCGCGTTCATGCCTTCGGGGTCGCCTGAATTTTGAAAATAATCGTTCCAGCCGTTGATAAGATAACTGCGCGGCGAAGCATCAGGCACATTGTTCGAATAGGATGAGCCGACCGTTGCCGGGTTGGACAGAAGCATGGCGATGTCGGTGGGGCAAAGCAGTATGTTCAGGTTTTTGCCGTAGTTGTCGTAAAAATGGTTCGGCCAGCTATCGGTTTCACTGCGTGGCGGGTAGGCGCCCTGATTATCGTCCACGTAAATTTTGGAAGCGATGCCCAATTGCCGGAGATTATTCAGGCACGAAATGCGGCGGCCGGATTCCTTCGCCCGGGCCAGGACCGGCAGGAGCATGGCGGCCAGAATCGCGATTATGGCAATGACGACCAGCAGTTCGATCAAGGTGAATGCAGCGCCTCTGCGCCTGATGTTTTGTTTCAGGCTCGCCAATTGCCTTTGCGCCGTTATTTTCATAACTGTTCATCCGCTTCACCCGGTGAATTGAACATGAGAATGCAAGCAGGGTTTATCGTAAGCGTTTTATGCCAAAAAAGCAATGGTTTCTTCTGGCCGTCGCAGCGGTGCTGGCGGTTGTTTATGTCTGGTATTTCACCGGCTGGTTCCAGCACAAGGACATTCACATTTCCTCCACCGCCCGTGCCGCCCTCCCGCGTTTTAGTGTTGCCGGGACATCCACGACCGTCGCCTTTGCGCTGGATACGGAATACCAGCTCACCGAGGTGAAAGCCGTGCCGCTCGCGGCTTGGCAGACCAACCAGGCCGCCATGCCCGTCTGGCATTTGGCAGGCGATCGCAAATCCGCGCCGACAAAATTCTTTCTTTACGGCGAGAACATTAACGGCATGAAGCCGGTCGTGGCGGGCGCGAAACCGGGGCGGCTGGAAGACCGCGTCACCTATCGTCTGTTTGTTTCCGCCGGGTCGCTGAAGGGACAACACGATTTTTGGGTCGGTGAAAAACCGCCCGACGGAACAAATTCTGCGGGCCGCTGATTTTTTCAGGGCCTTGGGGAACCCACGCCGCCGGCTTGAGACGCGGCCTCAATCCGGGTTCCCGCGAAATGGCACGCGGCGAAACGGTCTTTCTTGACCTCCCGGAACGCCGGCACTTCCGTCCGGCACCGCTCTTCGGCGATCGGACAACGCGGATGGAATGGACAACCCGATGGCGGATGAATCGGTGACGGTACGTCGCCCGGCAGGACAATCCGCCGCCGCTTCGTTTCCGGGTCCACTTCCGGCACGGCGGAAATCAGCGCCTGCGTGTAAGGATGCTGCGGCTCGCGAATCAAAGTCCTGGCGTCCGCGGTTTCCACAATTTTGCCGAGATACATCACCATCACCCGATGGCTGATGTGCTCCACGACGGCGAGATCGTGCGCGATGAAAAGGTAGGCAATGCCGCGTTGTTGCTGCAAATCACGGAGCAGATTGATGATTTGCGCCTGCACCGAAACATCGAGCGCGCTCACTGGTTCGTCGCAGATAATCAGGTCCGGCTCGACCGCCAGCGCGCGCGCGATGCCGATGCGCTGGCGTTGACCGCCGCTGAATTCGTGCGGATAGCGCTGCGCGTAAATCGGGTCGAGGCCGACGGCATTCAACAATTCCGCGATGCGTTTCTGCTGCGCGGATTTGCTGTCGGTCAGTTTATGGATGTCGAGCGCCTCGCCGACAATTTGTTCGACGGTCATGCGCGGATTGAGCGAGCCGTAGGGGTCCTGGAAAATCATCTGGAACTTGCGCCGCCGCGCGCGCAATAGCGAACCGCCCATCCGGGTGATGTCCTCGCCGTTGAGCAAAACGCTGCCCGCGGTCGGCTCGACCAGCCGCACGATGGCGCGGCCCAGTGTCGTCTTGCCACAACCGCTCTCGCCGACCAGCCCCAGCGTTTCTCCCGGTTCGAGGCTGAAGCTCACGTCGTCCACCGCCTTCACAAATTCGCGAACGCCGCTGAACAACCCGTGCTTCACCGGGAAATGCACTTTCAGATTTTTAACTTCGAGCAACGGCATACGACACGTCCGACAGAATTTGCCGGATTCCGCGCGCGTGCCAATCCAAATCCGGGCAAAAGTGCCGGATGGGGCGTGACTCAAGGGTGTGTTGTCCAAAACGCTTTTGTGGTCATTGGTGGGGCGAGGCTCCTGACGAGCCG
>DATNHI010000144.1:0-7785 GCA_035605035.1 Verrucomicrobiia bacterium | reverse complement strand
CGAATGGAAAATTCATATCATTACGCCGTTTCGTGCTTTGTCTGGCATCGCGTGCGCCGCGTTGCTTGTCGTACACCCCTTGTGCTGTCGAGTCGCTGCGCGAACGCCTTTCGCTTGACGTGTCATTCCATGCCGTGAAATTGAGAATCGTTTCAGCCTGTGCCGCGGCGGTGTGTTCCATGTGCGTTTGCGTCGCGCAGCCGTATTTCGTTTCGCCGGCGGGCGACGACGCGAATCCCGGCACGCTGGAAAAACCGTTCGCCACGCTGCAACACGCGCAACAGGCGGCACGCCAAAAGCGCGGCGACGTTTTTCTGCGCGGCGCAACTTACTATCTGCCCGCGACGCTCGTGTACACCGCGCAAGATAGCGGCACGAAAGACGCGCCGGTGGTTTTTCAAAATTATCAAAATGAGCACCCGGTCATCAGCGGCGGCGTCAGGCTGGAAAAACTCGACTGGCAGCCTTACACCAACGGAATTTTTCAGGCACAAGCTCCGGCGGATTTGCAGACCGAGGAGATCTTTGTCAACGGCGAACGGCAGGTGCTGGCGCGTTACCCGAACTTTGACCCGCAGGCGCAATACTTCGACGGGTTTGCGGCGGATGCCATTTCCCCGCAGCGGGTGGCTCGGTGGGCGGATCCCGAGGGAGGTTACTACCACGCGATGCACCCGGCGTTGTGGGGTGATTTCACCTGGCGCATCACCGGCAAGGAAACCAACGGAGGCGTGCAGCTTGAAGGCGGCTGGCAGAACAATCGCGGCGCGGCGGCGCACCTTCAAATACGTTTCGTCGAAAATATCTTCGAGGAACTGGACGCGCCCGGAGAATGGTTTCTGAATTCCAAAACACACACGCTGTATTTCTATCCGCCGGCCGGACTTGATTTGAAAACCGCCGTCGTGGAAGCGACGCGACTGCGGACGCTGGTGGAATTCCGCGGCGACGAGCAGCATCCGGTGAAGTGGATTACGCTCCGCGGCCTGACCTTTCGCCAGGCAGCACGCACGGTCATGGACACGAAAGAGCCGCTGCTGCGTTCGGACTGGGCCATCTATCGCGGCGGCGCGATTTTCTTCAACGGCGCGGAGGATTGCGCGCTGGAAGACAGCTTCATTGACCAGGTAGGCGGCAACGCCGTCTTCGTCAACAATTACAATCGGCGAATCACCGTTCGCGGCACGCAAATCGCCAAGGCGGGCGCGAGCGGGATTTGTTTTGTTGGCGACCCGCAGGCGGCGCGCAGCCCGCTGTTCAACTATGGACGGGTTCAACGGCTTGAAGAAATTGACCGCACGCCCGGACCGAAGAGTGACAATTACCCGGCGGACTGTCTGGTGGACGATTGCCTGATTCATCTGACGGGACGCGTGGAAAAACAAACCGCCGGCGTGGAAATAGACCTTGCCCAGGGCATCACCATCCGGCATTGCTCGATTTACGACATGCCGCGCGCCGGCATCAACATCGGCGATGGCTGCTGGGGCGGGCACGTCATCGAATTTTGCGACATCTTCGACACGGTGAAGGAGACGGGCGACCACGGCTCGTTCAACTCGTGGGGACGCGACCGTTTCTGGCGGCCCAACATCGGCGAAGTCAATGCGTGGGTGCGGCAGGTTCCGGATTTGCCGAAACTCGACGCGGTCAAGCCAAATGTGCTCGCCAACAACCGCTGGCGTTGTGATCACGGCTGGGACATTGACCTCGATGACGGCTCGTCATTTTATATCATCACGAACAATCTTTGCCTGCATGGCGGCATCAAGAACCGCGAGGGTTTCGGGCGCGTGGTCGAAAACAACATCATGGTGGACGGCGGTTACGATCCGCATGTCTGGTATGACGAATGTGGCGACATTTTCCGGCACAACATCGTCTGGACCGCGTATCGTCCGGCCAACATGCACCGCCCGCCGTGGGGCGCGGAAATGGATTTCAACCTGGTGCAGGATTACGGCGCAGCGATCCCGCTTGGCGGGACGCCCGCGACGCGGTTGCAGCAACAAAGCGGACGCGATGAACATTCCATAGTGGCCGACGCGCAATTCATTGATCCGGCGCACGGCGACTATCGCGTGAAGAATGGCTCGCCCGCGCTGGCCCTGGGCTTCGTGAATTTTCCGATGGATCAATTCGGCGTGCAGAAACCGGAACTCAAAGCCGTCGCGCGCGTTCCCCGGTTGCCGCAAGCAAGAGTGCCCGCGCCCGCATCCGTCGCGCGCAACGCGGCTTCGGCGACGTGGCTGGGCGCCAGCGTGCGCAACATTGCCGACGAAGGCGAGATGTCCGCGTTCGGTTTGCCCGGCGTCACGGGCGTTTTGGTGCTGGAAGTTCCAGCAGGGTCGGCCCCGGCCAAAGCCGGGCTGCGAAAAAACGATGTCATTCTTTCCGTCAACGGCCGGAAGACGGCGGACACGGCGGCGTTGCTGCGGCAAGCTCCGGCATTGCCCGCCGGGAGTTCCTTGAAAATCGGGGTTTCCCGTGATCAAAAGGAATGTGTTATGCTGTTGATTCCGTGAATATCCATGAAACTGAACCCAATCAAATTGATCCTGTTGTGCCCGGCTGGTTCCTTCGCGACGTCGGCGGCAGTCGCGCATACGCAGCCGTGCGCGCCGCGTCAGTCCGTGCCGTAAGATACCTAACTCTTGACACCCCCAGCCGTTATCCACAGTGCCGCCCTTCCAGTCGTGTCGTTAGAAGTGACGACAAGGGCAACATTTACTTCCCCTTTCCAATCTCCAGCTTCGGAGTATATATTAACAGCACATGACCAAACTTTAGCCGAACCCCCGAATCCGTTCCACCCGTTTTGTTGAGAGAAGAAGCGTGAAAACCAAACTCCTCGCCTTCCGCACCGATCCGGCCGTGTGCCCTGGGCCATACTGGGACGCGTCTGGATCACTTGCCATATTGCACCGGCGTAAAAAATGAAATGAACAAATACTGCAATACCACGAACCTTTATGATCGTATGACCATCGTCCTTCACCGTTTCATTTTGTCAATTGCCACTGTCGGCCTCGCCGGTGCTGCCGGTGCGCAGACGCTTTTGGATTTGGGCGCCACCGCTCCCATTCCCGGAACGAATGATATTTCGCAGTCAAGCATTATGGGCAACCAGACGTCTCCCGATGGCTTAAATTATTACACAGATAACCAAACCTCTTTTGGCACCGGCGAACCCGGACAAACCTTTCTGACCGGTACAAACCCGGCGGGATATGTCCTGTTGTCGCTGGCGATACGGACGGCCGGTCTGGGCAGCGACTACGGCATTGGGACGGCCCAACCCTATTACCTGCACCTTTACTCACTGTCCGGCAGCACGGTGACCCCGCTGCAAACCAACACCTCGGCCAATTTCTCTTTCAATGACGGCGACTGGCTCCAGTGGACCGGACTTTCGTTGACGTTGTCACCAAACACAGCCTATGCCTGGTCGTTTGGCAAAGCGAGTTCAACCAGCGGTTGGGAAGCGCTGGCGGTAGCCACCAACCACCCCTATGCTGCGGGCCAGATTGGACTTTTCCCTCCGGGCGGCGGAACCGTCACCTTTGGCAGCAGCCACAGCTTCGACGCTGTGTTTGACGTTGGATTGCTTCCGAACAATTTTCCCTCCGTTTCCACGCCGGCAGTTTCGCCCTCGGGCGTTATTTCCCTCGGCTCAAGCGTTACCATCACGTCCTCGGCGACCGGAAGCCAGCCCTTATCGTATCAATGGCAGACTGACGGCGGCAGCGGCGGCGCGCTGACGAACATTCCCGGCGCGACCAGTCTGTCTTTGACTTACACGCCGCCCTCTACCGGCACGTTCCAATTCGATTTGGTGGTCTCGAACAGTTATGGCAGTGTCACCAGTCTCATCGCCACAGTGACCGTGCTGCCGCTGTACAATACCATCACTCCTGCCAACGACGATTACCTCATTTACACCATCCAATTAAACAATGGCTGGGCGGATTGGGGCTGGGTGACGCATTATGCCACCAATAATCCGAACTTTAATGGCAGCAATTCCATGGTTTTCGCCGCTACCGGCAGTTACCAGGCATGGTGGCTCGAACATGATCCCATTGATACCACCATTTATGCCAACGTGAGCTTCTGGTTAAATGGCGGTCCCACCGGCGGACAAACGGTGGGCATTGTAGCTGAAGCAGGTTCAACCTGGCAGAACACCGAATACGTAACAGTTCCGGCCAACAACTGGAAACAATTCACTTTCTCCCTGGCTTCCCTCGGCGTCGCCAATACTACCAATCTGACCGGTATTGAGATTTGGAACTCTTCCACAGTGCAGCCCACATTTTATATCGCTAATCTAAGGCTGGGTGCCGCGCCGAAGCCCGCGGTCGTTCATGTCGGCGTCAATGCCGCAGCCCCGGTGCGCACGGTGGACGCCCGGGTGTTCGGCATCAACAACGTCGCCTGGGATGGCTCTGAAAACGGCAAATACTATCCCGGTACCATGGCCCAAGTGACTAACATGGGCATTGGGGCCCTGCGCTGGCCCGGCGGCAGTTGGGGTGACGGCTACCACTGGACCAACGAAGCGATGCAGTACGGCTACACCAGCCCGCGCACCTGGGGCTCCTTTACCCCCGACTTCACTTATACGGCCACCAATGCGCACGCCCAGGCCTTTATCATCGCCAACTATGGCAGCAGCACGCCCCAGGAAGCCGCTTGGGGAGTCGCCGAGATGAATATCACCAACCATAGCCATTTTCAATACTGGGAAATCGGCAACGAGGTCGGCGGCAGTTGGGAACTGGACTGCAACACCAATCCGCCCTGGCAGCCGCACGATCCCTGGACCTATGCCATGCGCTTCGCGCAATACTATACCCAAATGAAGGCCGTGGACCCCACCATCAAAATCGGCGCCGTGGCCGACACGACTGAAGACGGCACGGCCAACTACAACAATCATGCCGCCGTCAATCCTATCACCGGCGTGACGCACTACGGCTGGACCCCGGTGATGTTATATACCATGCGAACCAATAATCCCAATGCGCTGCCGGACTTTCTCATTGATCACTCTTACGCGCCCGGCGATGGGGATACCTATAATCTCCTTTGGTCGTCCATGCATTGGCGAAACGATGCGGCGAATTTGCGCATGATGCTCAATGACTATCTGGGATACTATTTGGGCACCAACGCTGCCACCAATATCGAGCTGTGCGTTACCGAGTATGGTCCGGGAGGTGACAAACAACCCGTTAGCCTGGTGGGCGGGTTGTTCGAAGACGACACCATCGGCGCTGGCCTGCAAACCGAATTCAACGCCTTCCTTCGGTGGGATCTGCACAACGGCGCGTCGGACATCACCGATCCGGACAACGCCGTGTTTGGCTGGCGCACAGACGCCGTTACCGGTGACTACCTCTCCGACGGAGGCGTCGCCAGTGGCTCGGTCGTGCCGCCCAACCCCGGCTGTTACCCAAGTTACTATTGTATCAAGTTGTTGACATATTTTGCGCGCGGCGGCGATACCGTCATCACCGCCACGAACGATTATGAACTTCTGGGAACCTATGCCGCGCAACGCACCAACGGCTCTTTGGCCCTGCTCGTGATCAATAAGAGCTCCTGCTCCAACCTCACCGCCGCCATCAATTTGGCCGGTTATGTGCCGTCTCCCAACGCGACAGTTTACTCCTACGGCATTCCGCAGGACCAGGCTGCGGCCACCGGAATCGGCTCCCTGGATATTGCCCAGACCAATATCTCCGGCGTCAGCACGAGCTTCAACGACACCTTCCCGCCCTACTCGGCGACCGTGCTCGTGCTCGCGCCGGCCGCGCCGATCGTTCTTCCACAGGTGGCTCAACGAGCCTCGGGTCAATTTATCTTTCAAGTTCAGGGACAACCTGGCGTGCCTTATGTGATTCAAACCTGCACCAATTTGAATTCGCCAAACTGGATTGCCATATCCACCAATGCGCCCGCCTCCGGCGCTTTCTACCTCACTAATTCTGAATTGTCGGCCTCGCAATTTTATCGCGCTGTCTGGCGGCCTTAGGAATTTATCATGATTATATGCACTACAATAGCATCAGCTTCCGGCTGAACGGCGGCGCCACCGGCGGGCAGACCGTCAGTCTCTCGCGATCAAAAGAAAATGGTTGTCCGGTTGATTCCGTGAAAGTCTATGAAACTGAACCCAATCAAATTGATCCTGTTGACGCTAGACGTTCCCTAGCGACGGTGATGGTGCAAACCAATTCATTCCCATTCCAACTGCTGATTGCCAGCGCGTGCGCCACGTTGCTTGTCGCACACCTCTCGGCTGCCGATTCGCCGCCCGTTGGGCGCCAAACAATTGGCTTGCCGGCGACCGATTCCGGCAAGAAAATGTGGCTGACCCTGTTGTATCTCCACATGGACATCCGTGAAGCCAACAGTTTCGTTCAATTCTTGTGAAATGACTCTAAACATATGGTAAAAACTTTTTCCGTCGTATGTATCGTTTTTCAACTCATCTTCGTCTCGTTCGCGCGTTCGGAGGTATCTGACGCTACCAATCTCGATCGGGGATGGCGACTATGGCTGGACCCAAAAGCGGCCTGGCAGGATGATGCCCTCTATCTTCCGGAAGAGGTGAACCTCACGAACCTGCCGGTGAATCCGCCGACAGGGGGATGGGCGGTGCTCAACGATCAAGCCGGCATTGGCGTGTCCTTGCCGGCGACCGTTGAAGAATACCACTTCAACAAGGCGCCCGCGCGCACGGTCGCTTCGACCTCGCCATCGGAGATCGTCGCGGCCGAAGGATATTACCGGGGCGTGTCGTGGTGGTATCGGCCGTTTACGCCGCCGGCCCTGCGAGCCGGCGAGCGGTTGGTCATCTATTTCCCCGCCGGCCGCCTGCGCTGCGAGGCTTATGTCAATGGCAAGCTCGTAGGTTATAGCATCATCTCCGAGGCGCCGTTCACCGCGGATGCCACGGATGCGATCAACCCCGACGGAACAAACCTGCTCGCCGTGCGAATCACCAATCCAGGAGGCAGATTGGATTGGATGGATTTCCTGACCATGAACTGGGGCAAATACACGCTGCCGGCGACCCATGCCTTCGGCGGCCTGGCCGGGGGCGTGGAAATGCAAGTGCGTGCGCCGGTCAGCGTGAGCGACCTGGCGGTTTTGAACAAACCCGACGCTCGCTCGGTTCACGTCCAGGCCGAAATCTCGTCCGCCGCGCAGGCGTACGACGGGCCGGTCAACTTTTCCATCGCCCGGGACAACAACGTGGTCTTCAAACAAAGCCAGGATGTTCATGTTCCGCCTGGCGGAACCATTATCACTTCCATCGATGCGACCGTCACCAACGCCCGGCTCTGGGACATCGAGCGGCCGAATCTCTATCAAGCCTCGGCGAGCTTGCCGGCCATCGGGCATTCCGATCGCAGCACGACCTTTGGCTTCCGCTGGCTGGAGGTCAAAGGCCTTGGCGCCGACGCGAAGCTTTGTTTGAACGGCCACCGGATCGTGCCGCGCTCCTCGATTTCATGGGGTTTCTGGGCCCCGAACGGCATTTTTCCCGACGAGGCTGCGGTGGGACGCGAGATCGCGGCGATGAAAGCCCTTGGACTGGACTCTCTTCAGAATCACCGGCACATGCCGAAGTCGGTCGTGCTCGATGCCTTTGACCGCGTCGGGTTCCTGCGTTACTGCGAAGCCGGTGGCGGCGTGCATACGTTCCAAGACGCACAATCAGAGCCCCCGCACACGAGCATTCAGGTTAACTACGACGGCAAGCCCGTCGAA
>DATNHI010000143.1:0-12301 GCA_035605035.1 Verrucomicrobiia bacterium | reverse complement strand
CGAGGTGCGGTTCAGGTAGCCTTCCATGATGAGATACGGTTCATACACTTCCTCAATCGTGTCCGGCTCCTCGCCGACGGCGACGGCGAGCGAATTCACGCCGACCGGCCCGCCGCCGAATTTCACGATGACCGCTTCGAGGATGCGCTTGTCCATTTCATCGAGGCCGTTCTGGTCAATCTCCAGCATCGCCAGCGCCTTGTCGGCGACTTCCTTCGTGATGCGGCCGTCGTGCCGCACCTGCGCGTAATCGCGGACGCGCCGGAGCAAATTGTTGACGATGCGCGGCGTGCCGCGGCTGCGCCGGGCGATTTCATGCGCGCCGGCCTCCTCGATTTCGACATCCAGCAAACGCGCCGAGCGGAGGACGATTTTCTGCAAATCATCGCCGACGTAATAATCCAGCCGCTCGCGCATGCCAAAGCGCGTAAGCAGCGGCGCGGTGAGCAGGCCGCTGCGCGTGGTCGCGCCGATGAGCGTGAAGCGCGGCAGATTCAGGCGGACGCTGCGCGCGTTCGGCCCCTGGTCAATGATGATGTCCAGTTTGAAATCCTCCATCGCCGGGTAAAGATATTCCTCGATGGTTTTTTGCAGGCGATGGATTTCGTCAATGAACAGCACGTCGCCTTCTTCGAGGTTGGTCAGCAGGCCGGCGAGGTCGCCGGCTTTCTCGATGGTGGGGCCGCTGGTGGATTTGATGTTCGTGCCCATGGCCTTGGCGAGGATGTAGGCGAGCGTGGTTTTGCCCAAGCCGGGCGGGCCGCTCAACAGGATGTGGTCGAGCGCTTCCTTCCGTTTTTTGGCGGCGGCGACGGCGATTTCGAGCCGTTCCTTGACCTTGGGTTGGCCGGTGAATTCGGAAAACAGCGAGGGTCGCAGCGTCAGTTCCAACGCGGCGTCCGGTTTGTTCAAGGTGGAGATGGGACGTTCCGCCATCGCGCGCCAGCATGGGGAAACTCAAATCCAGCAGCAAGGGCAAAGCGCGGATGGCCACCACGGGGAATCAGGCGCCGGACGAAACAGCCGGCGAAAAATTACTCTTCTCCACAGTTGCAAATGGTGGCCCGCGGGTGCATGTTCAGCAGGAGTCAGATGATATCATGCCGCTGGAGGCCAGATCCGTGTCCGCTGCCGTGAACCCTCGGGGGTTTACGTTGGTTGAGTTGTTGGTGGTCATCGCCGTAATCGCCGTGCTGGCGGCGTTATTGTTGCCGGCCCTGGCCGGCGCCAAAGCACAAGCCTACCGCATCAGTTGTGTGAACAACGAGAATCAATTGGTCACGGCTTGGACGATTTATGCCAGCGACAACAACGACGCGTTGGCGTTGAACGGCGGCGACAGTGCCGTTGCGAGCACGCGACCGCACCTGTGGGTTTATGGCGGCAACCACGGTTCGCCCGAGACGCTGACCAACCAACTCTACCTTTCCGGGGCGAATTACGCGCTCTTCGCTCCGTTGTTGCCCGGCGAGCAAATCTATAAATGCCCGGCCGACCTTTCAATCTGGCCGTTGTGGACGTTCGCATCGACAATCAAATTCGTTCCCGAAATACGGAGCTATGCCATGAACTCTTACATTGGCATCACCCCGGCCAACACCATCAGTCCGCTGTCCATCAGCGCTAATTTCAAGACCTATCTGAAGTCTTCGCAAATCGCCAGGGATTCGCCGGCCGACCGGTTCGTTTTCATGGATGTCAATCCCGCCAACATTTGTACGCCTGGCTTCGGGGTGGACATGACCCTGACCTATTGGATTCATTACCCGTCCGACCTGCATGGGCGACGCGCCGTCATCGCCTTCGCGGATGGACATGTGGAGCCGCACCGCTGGCAGGATGCCCGGACCATGCCGCATCTCGGTAGTGGAACTTACATCGGGCATAGCACCCCGGCCGCCGGTAATCCCGACCTGAGGTGGATTGCCGAGCGGACCACATCCAAAAAATAACCGCCTTACGGCTGCTCCCGTTTCCGCAGCCGTTCCACGCGAGGATCAAACTGCCTGCATTCGGGCACAAGGACAAGTAATCGAATGGTGGACGATTCCTGATAAGAAAGCCTTCGGCATCCACAGCCAAAAGGCAATTTCAGAGGAAGTCTTTGCCAAAATATGGTTGGCCAGTTTGCGCCCTTCCGGTAGTTTTAACAAACTTATGCTGAAGACCAAATCGTTTATCCGCGGCGCAATGTTGTTGGCGTTGTTGACCTTAGGAACCAACACTTTTGCGGGAGATGCCGACATCGTATTGCCTGACTTGAAAGGTGTGACCTTTCTGGGCGGCAGCCTGAGCGGTCCGGTCCTTTTGTATTTGGGATTGGCCGTCTGCGTGATTGGCGTGTTGTTCGGCTTCTATGAATACAAACGCTGCCGCGCGTTGCCGGTGCACAAGTCCATGGGCGACGTCTCCAACATGATTTGGGAGACGTGCAAAACCTATCTGGCGCAACAGGGAAAATTCCTCGTGGTGCTTTGGGCGGTGATTGCCGTGTGCATGGTTTATTACTTCGTCGGTCTGCCGTGGAATGATCCCGCCAGGACCCATGGCGAATTGATTCGTAACGGCATCGTCGTCCTGGGTTGCTCGGTGCTGGGCATTCTAGGCAGTTATGGCGTGGCGTGGTTTGGCATCCGTATCAACACCACCGCCAACAGCCGCGCCGCGTTCGCCTCGCTCCGGGGCAGCGCGCTCCAGACACTCATGATCCCGCTGCGCTCAGGCATGAGCATCGGCCTGCTGCTGATTTGCGTGGAACTGATTTGCATGATCGGCATTCTGCTGTGGGTGCGGCCGGAACTGGCCGGCCCCTGCTTCATCGGCTTTGCCATCGGTGAATCGCTCGGCGCGGCGGCGCTGCGCATCGGCGGCGGCATCTTCACCAAGATTGCCGACATCGGCTCGGACCTGATGAAAATTGTCTTCAACCTGCCCGAAGATGATCCGAAAAACCCCGGCGTCATCGCCGACTGCACCGGTGACAACGCGGGCGATTCGGTCGGCCCCACGGCAGACGGCTTTGAAACCTACGGCGTGACGGGTGTGGCCTTGATTGCCTTTCTCGGGCTGGCCCTGACAGCGACGCCGGCAGTCAGCGCCAAGCTCATCGTCTGGATTTTTGCCATTCAAAGCATGATGGTCATCACCTCGCTCGCATCCTTTTACGCGAATAAAGTCGCCAGTGACTCGATTTTCGAGGGCAAAAAAGATTTCAACTGGGAACAGCCGCTGACGAATCTGGTGTGGCTGACCTCGATCGTTTCCATCGCGGCCACCTTCGTCGCCAGCAAGTTCCTGCTGGGCGACTTCACAGACGAGACTGGCGCCGCGGATCCGAATCTCTGGTGGGTGCTGGCCGGCATTGTTTCCTGTGGCACGTTGGCCGGTCCGCTCATCATGGAATTCACCAAAATCTTCGTCAGCACCCATTCGCGGCACGTGCGCGAAATCACCACTGCATCCGGCCAGGGCGGCGCGTCGCTGAATATCCTATCCGGTTTTGTTGCCGGCAATTTCTGCGCGTTCTGGATGGGGCTGGTGATCATCACGCTGATGGCCGCCGCCTACAAGTTTTCGCAGAATCCGGCCCTGCTCGTCCTGATGCCGGACAAGCTCGTGTGGGCCGCGCCCATCTTCGCCTTCGGCCTCGTGGCCTTTGGCTTCCTGGCGATGGGGCCGGTGATCATTGCGGTGGACAGTTTCGGGCCGGTCACCGACAACGCCCAGTCTATTTATGAATTGAGCCGCATCGAAGCCGTGCCGAACGTCCGCGCCGAAATCGAAAAGGATTTCGGGTTCAAACCCGATTTCGAGAACGCCAAGCTTGAACTGGAAAAAGGCGACGGCGCGGGCAACACTTTCAAGGCCACGGCGAAGCCCGTCCTCATCGGCACTGCGGTCGTCGGCGCCACCACGATGATTTTCGGCATCATCATCCTGCTCGATCGGGTCTATGGCGGAGTCCAAGAACATCTGAGCTTGGTGCATCCTCAGGTCATCCTCGGTCTGTTGATGGGCGGCGCGGTGATTTACTGGTTTACCGGCGCGAGCACGCAGGCCGTTGCCACCGGCGCCTATCGCGCGGTCGTGTTCATCAAGGAACATCTCAAGCTCGACAAGGCGGAGGCCTCCATCGCCGACAGCAAACGGGTCGTCGAAATCTGCACCATCTACGCGCAGAAAGGATTGAAGAACATCTTCATTGTGGTTTTCTGCATGGCGCTGGCGCTCTCATTTTTCAATCCCTATTTCTTCGTCGGCTATCTCGTGGGCATCGCGTTCTTCGGCCTGTTCCAGGCCATCTTTATGGCCAACGCCGGCGGCGCGTGGGACAATGCCAAGAAAATCGTCGAAGTGGAGTTGAAACAAAAGGGCACCGAACTACATGCCGCCACCGTCGTCGGCGACACTGTGGGCGATCCGTTCAAGGACACCAGTTCGGTGGCGATGAACCCCGTGATCAAATTCACCACGCTGTTCGGCCTGCTCGCGGCACAAATCGCCATAACGATGCAAAGCAAGGGTTTGAAGACGGCCATTGGCGCGTTCTTCTTCCTGGTGGCGTTGACGTTCGTCTATCGCTCGTTTTATTGCATGCGGATTCCCGTGGACCAGCAGTTGAAAAAGTGATCGTTGAATCTCCAGACGCCCTCCCGGTTCGCGCCGGGAGGGTTTTTTATTGGGCGCAGGCATCCGGATTTGCGCGTTTACAATTAACATCCGGCTTCAGCCGGGTAATTGAAGACAGGCGAATGGGGAAACTGTTTCAACGGTTTTCGAGATCGACCGCCGGTGAATTTAAGCCGTTAAAACGGCTTCCCTGACGCGACGGATCCCATCACCGGGCTGAAGCCCGGTGTTAAAGAGAATTATTCCCGCCCCAAATAATACTCGAAAAGCGCCGTCCCGAGTACCAGATTGGAGGTGATGGATTTGATTCAGCGCCAAATTCAGGTCGGCTGGCAATTGCGCGTCTTTTTCACCGAGGACGTTTTCAATCCGGGCAATCCGGTTCTGAAAGACGCGTTGGCGGATGCCACCCGGCGCAAGGTCCTGGTGGTGCTCGAAGATTCGCTGGCCCAGGCGTTGCCCGGCCTCGAAACCCGCATCGAACGCTATTTTTCCGCCCACGCCAAGGTCTTGCAACTCGTCCGCTCGCCGCTTTTTGTTGAAGGCGGCGAAAGCGCAAAGAATTCCCCGACGCTGGTCACCGACATCCTTTCACACATTGACCGGCACCACATTGACCGCCAATCGTATCTGATTGCCGTTGGGGGCGGCGCGTTGCTGGACGTCGCCGGTTTTGCCGCCACCACCGCGCATCGCGGCTTGCGCCTCGTGCGCATCCCGACGACGACCTTGAGCCAGGCCGACTCCGGCATCGGCGTGAAAAATGCCATCAACGCCTTTGGCAAAAAAAATTTCATCGGCACGTTCGCGCCGCCGTACGCCGTCATCAACGACTTCAACCTGCTCGCCACGCTCGAACCGCGCGACAAACGCGCCGGCTACGTCGAGGCCGTCAAGGTCGCTTGCATTCGCGACCGCGCCTTCTTCGAAGAAATCGAGCGCACGGCGGACCAACTGGCGGCCTTCGAGCCGGCGGCCATGAAACGATTGATTCATCGCTGCGGCGAACTGCATTTGGATCACATCGCCACGAGCGGCGACCCGTTTGAAACCGGTTCGGCGCGGCCGCTGGACTTCGGCCATTGGGCGGCACATAAACTGGAGCAACTTTCCGGTTTCCAGATCTGCCACGGTGAAGCCGTCGCCGTCGGCCTGGCGCTTGACACGCTCTACGCGCGCGACACCGGCTTGCTGGATGCAAAATCCGCCGGACGGATTCTGGATTTGCTCGAGCGGCTCGGCTTCAAATTATTCGCCGATGAATTGTTGAGCGCCGATGCCATGGACCACCTGCATGTTTTGAACGGTCTTGAAGAATTCCGCGAACACCTCGGCGGCGAACTGAGCGTCACGCTCTTGAAGGAAATCGGACAAGCCGTGGAAGTCCACGAAATGAATTTACCGAAGTTGGTTGAAGCAATTCACGAACTCCGGGAACGATGCGCGGGCCGAACCCGAACATGAATGGTTGGAGTTCAAGCTTTAGCTTGCCCCAAAACACGCTGAAGCGTGAACTCCAACGCTGCGCGAATCCGTGAAACGCCTTGCCGTCATCAACGTCGTCGGCCTTACTGAATCGCTCATCGGCGAACACACGCCGCACCTCGCGGAATTTCGCCGCCGCGGCGCGCTGGCGCACATTGCGCCCGCGTTTCCCGCCGTCACCTGCACCGCGCAATCGAATTATCTCACCGGCGCGACGCCGGCACAGCACGGCATCGTCGGCAATGGCTGGTACAACCGCGAACTGTCTGAAGTCCATTTCTGGAAACAATCAAATCATCTCGTCCTGGCTGATAAAATCTGGGACGACCTTCGCGTGCGTGGACCGAACTTCACCTGCGCCAATTGTTTCTGGTGGTTCAACATGCATTCCAGCGTGGATTATTCCATCACGCCGCGCCCGATGTATCCCGCCGATGGCCGGAAGATCTTTGACATCTACACGCAGCCGGGGCCAATCCGGCACGAAATCAAGAAAGACCTCGGCGAATTTCCTTTCTTTGGCTTTTGGGGGCCGGCGGCCGGAATCAAAACACCACAAGGCGCGGCCGATTGCGCCACGCGCTGGATCGCCGAATCGGCGAAATGGATTGAAAACAAATATTCACCAACGCTGAACCTGATTTACCTGCCGCATCTGGACTACAATTTGCAGCGGCATGGCCCGTTTGGAGTTCCGCCTTCAGGCGGCAAAGTCGAAGGGCTTCCACCTGCGAACCGCCTGGAGGCGGAACTCCAAACCAAAATCAATCCCATCATTCACCCCGACCTCCACGCGATTGACGCCATCGTCGGCGATCTGATCCACTTTTTCGGCCAACGCGGCGTGCAAGTCGTGTTGCTTTCCGAATGCGGCATCACCAACGTGGACACACCGGTCCCCCTCAATCGTCTATTCCGACAACAAGGCTGGCTGGCCATCAGGGATGAGTTGGGGTTGGAAATTCTCGACGCAGGCGCGAGCAAGGTCTTTGCCGTGGCGGACCATCAGGTCGCGCACGTTTATTTAAACGACCGTTCGCTGGAAGGAGAGGTGCGCGAAGTGTTGGAGAAACAGGTGGAAGTCGATTTGACCGTGCTTGGCGCAAACGAAAAGGCTGAGGCCGGCATTGACCATCCGCGCGCGGGCGACCTCATCGCCATAGCGCCCGAAAATGCGTGGTTCACCTATTATTACTGGCTGGATGACGCGCGCGCGCCGGACTTTGCGCGGACGGTGGACATCCACCGCAAACCCGGCTACGACCCGGTGGAACTGTTTCTCGACCCGAAAATTCCGCTGCCGAAATTGAAAATTGCATGGCGGCTGCTGCAAAAGAAACTCGGGTTCCGGATGTTGATGGATGTGATACCCTTGGACGCTTCGCTGGTGAAAGGTTCGCATGGCCGGCGCCCGGCGGACAAGAAGGATTGGCCGGTGTTCATCACGGAACGGCCGGAACTGTTGGGCGCGAAGGGAATTGAATCAACGGATGTTTTTCACATCCTGCGGCGGCATTTCGCAGCGCCGTAGGCGTGGCATATTTGTAGAATCGGAATTGAAAACGAACCAAGCTTCGTAGGAGCGAAATAATCTGGGAATATGTCGCTCCTACGGAGCTTGAGCCGTTGTTTGGTTTGGGTGCTACAAAGATTTCACGCCTACGGCGCTTTCCATGAACCACCCGAACAGCCGCCAGGTTTTGGAGTGCGCCAGACCTCTGGCGCTTTGGCACGGCGTGTCGGTGGCGGCAAAAGCGGTAGAGGGCCACCGCACTCCAAGACGCTGGCGCGCTGGCACAAGCCTGTTGGTTCATGGTCCGAATGCGTGATTTTGAAATCATGGAGGCTACAAACGCGGCTCATGGTAAAACGTGGGGCGGACTGACGGTGGTGCCGAGCGAGCAAGTTGGAGGTTCGCCAATTTTTCCAATGGTGTATGTTCCGCCCGACGGACATTTTGGGAGATTTCCATTCGTATCCAGTTTGATGTAAGGCTTGATGTCACTTTCGGTAACAGCAGTTCCATTGGTTTTTTTATTTTCCACTGCCCACTCGTTTTTTGCAGCATCAATTTGGCGAAGGTTATTGATACAACCATTTGCGTTCCACGCAGGACCACTTCTTCTCGGTCCGATACGATTTGGCATTGCCACTAAAACAACAAATATTGCGGTACAGAGAAAGGGCAGGAGGAGCAGAATTCTGGCGTTTCGCGAAATTCGTGAATTCCTCTGAGCTATCAAGAACCAACCGGCACAAATCAGGCTTGTGGCCAAAATCGCAAGGACCAAGGACCAACAAAAAATCAGCAGCGTCTCTGGGCCACCCAACTGAGAAAATACCAACAACGCGATGCTGGCTGGTAAAAGAGCAGCTACAAAGCTACCAATCCCAAAAATGAGTTTGAGATATCGCATTTAACCAATCTAACACCGCACAAATTGTGCCGTTTCGGAGGGGTAAATACGTTAGAGTTCACGCTTCAGCGTGGCGAAAACAACCTGAAGGTTGAACTCCAACAATTACCTTCTCCGCCTCGACATGCCGAAATGGTAGCCGCCGTGGACGCGTGCGCCGCGGGCTTTGCCGGGGTAACCGCCTTTGGGTTGTCCGGGTTTGCCTTCCTCGAACAGCATGGTGTATTTGTAATTGAAATTTTCCAGTTTCACGCGCGGGATTTTCTGGCTGATGAACCGTTCGATGGCGAAGACATGGCTGGCGTCCTCGGCGGTCATGATGGTGAAGGCGTCGCCGCTCGCCTCCGCGCGGCCCGTGCGCCCGATGCGATGGATGTAATCCTCCGGATGCTGCGGCACGTCGTAGTTGACCACGTGGCTCACGTCCGCGATGTCGAGTCCGCGCGCGGCGATGTCCGTCGCCACCAGCGCGGCATATCGTCCGTCACGGAAACCCTTGAGCGCCTGCTCGCGCTCGCGCTGCGTGCGGTTGGAGTGTAGCACCGCCACGGCGTGATTGTTGCGCTTGAGCAGGCCCGCAATGCGGTCGGCGCCGTGTTTCGTCCGGCAAAAAATCAGCACCGAGTTGTAATCTACGCGCTTCAACAGTTCCAGCAGCAGGTCGGATTTTTGCGAGTCGGAAACGGGATAGATGACGTGCTTCACCGTTTCGGCCGGCGTCCGGCGTGCGCCAATCTCGATGGTTTCCGGATTTTTCATCGCCCATTGAATGAGCGTTTCGATTTGCGGCGGAATGGTTGCTGAAAACAGCGACGTGTGGCGCTGGCGCGGGCAGCGGTCGAGGATGCGGCGCACGTCCGGCAGAAATCCCATGTCGAGCATCCGGTCGGCTTCATCGAGCACGAGGAACTGCACCTTGTCCAGCCGCACCGTGCCGCGTTCAAGATGGTCGAGCAAGCGGCCCGGCGTGGCGACGACGATGTCGGTGCCGGCGCGCAACTCGTCGTTTTGCCGGCCATAACCGACGCCGCCAAAAACAACGGTGGTTTTCAAATTGGTGAAGCGGGCGTAATCGTGGAAGGCGGTTTCCACCTGCGCGGCAAGCTCGCGCGTCGGTTCGAGAATGAGCGCGCGCGGGCCGGGAACGTGCTGGCCGAGCTTCGTGAGAATGGGCAGCGCAAACGCGGCGGTCTTGCCCGTGCCGGTCTGCGCGCTGCCGATGATGTCGCGTCCGGCGAGCACGAGCGGAATGCCGCGGAGCTGGATGGGCGTGGGGGTGACGTAACCCGCCGCGCGCACGCCGTCGAGAACCGCCGGAGAAAGGCCCAACTTGATGAAAGGCATGAGGCAGGTTACCAGTGTGGCGGATTCAGGGAAACAAGGATTTTATTCGGAGGGGCGAGTTACACCAGCCCCCATCTGCCGTATTTGAATAGTCGGGGACTCGTGTAACTCGTCCCTCCGATGAAATTGTCACGACGGCGGCTACGAAGGTGACGGATTATCCTCGGCCGCCGGTTCGATCGCCGGGGCAGGAGCCGGTTCAACCGCAGGTGTGGCAGCAGATTCAGCCGGCGCAGTCTCAACCGCAGCCGCCGGTTCGGTCGCGGACGCCTCGGTAGCGGATTCGGTTGATGCCGGAGTTTCCGCCGTTGCTTCCGCCGCCGGCTCCGGCTCAATCGCCGGCTCTGGTTGTGACGGGGGAATTTCCGCCTCGGTCAAAACCGGGATTTCACCCGCCGGCACAGCGGCAATCGCTGTGGTTTCACCCTCGGCGGCCGGTTTTTCTTCCGTGGGTTTCTTTTCCGGTTTCGGCGGCCGGGGCAACGGCTTTTTGGCCGTGTCCATCCGGCCATCGGCAAATTCAATCACGTGCCCCTGATGCACCAGCCAGTGTAAATCGGAAATGACGGCGGTCTGCTCCGGGGTCGGTTCAGGCGATTGCGGTCCAGCGGGTTTCGCCGGCGCGGCACCAGGTGCGTTTGGAGTTGCGCCTTCAGCCGGGGCAGTACTCGGCGCTGCTTCAGATTTGATTTCGATGACTGCCGGCGCCGGCGCCAGGGCTTCCATCAACTGCCGCCGCGTGCATTTCGTATGCGCATTGATGTAGGCGATAATGCGCTTGACGCCTTCCGACACCGGTGTGGTTTCGAGGTCGAGAAACTGCGGGCGGGCGACGGAAACATGCGTGTAGGTCCGATTGACCTTGAAAAACTGCAGGCCGTGCACGGCGAATTGCCGGCTGAGGCCGGTGGCCAGTTGCAGCGGAAAATATTTCTGCCGTTCCCAATCGTTGCGCACGAGCTGTTGCAATTCCCGGCAGCGCAGGTTGCGGCTCAACACGCCGTTGACCGTGTGGGTTTCCACCGGCTTGATGATGGCGTCCTTGTGCACGGCGCGAAAATGTTTCTCGACTTCCTCCCGGCTCGGCAGTTTGAGCGGCTCCGGCACGTTGAGGCAGGTGTATTCGGTCCGGAAACTTTGGTCCTCGACCCATTTTTTGACGACGGCCTCGTCGCGCACAATTTTGACGCGCGCCTTGAACACCTCGAACGGCATCCGGGAAAAACGCTCGGTGTGCAGCTTGCGGAGCTGGTTCTGGTAATCGTGATAGTTGGGCGGGCCGAGGATGACGCCGCTCATGCCGCATTGCGCGACAAACGTGTATTTGCCCTTCGGCGGTTCGATGGCCGTGCGCTCAGCCTGGTAAAACGTGGCGAAATGTTTCCCGAGCACGTGCGCTACGGCTTCGTCCTCGCTCAACCACGGCGTGTCGTCGAGCGCGCAAACGAACAGCGGCTGCTTGACGGTGCCGTCCGCGTTTTTCGTCACGTTGAGCTGGACGGAATAACGCTCCGGCTTCGCCAGGACGATTTGCGCAATCTGGAACAGCGGAAACGCGCGGCCGGTCATTTTAATCTGGCGCGCCAGCGACTCGACGCCCCTTTCATCGGGCAAAAAGGCGACCGTGATTTCCGGCAAAGGCAGCGGCTCGGCTCGTTCGTCCCGCTGGGAGGGACGGCGGTCGTCACGGCGGCCTTCGCGGCGGGCAAATCCCTCCTTGCGGTCGCCGAATTTTGGACCCGAGCGCGGCGGACGGGGACCACGACGTTCGCCAAACGGTTCGCGGCGCGGACCGCCCCGGCGGCCTTCGCGCGGGCGGTCATCGCGCGCGGCGGGTTCGCCCGCGAATTTTGCGTAACGATTCGCCGACGGCGATTCCTGTGCCCACGCGGGCAGGAAAAGCTTTTCCAGGTCAATTTCGACGTCAGAAATACTGCTCATGCTTCAAGCGGCTTGCAGCAATCAGGATGCCGCGCGTTTGGCAAGAATAGCATCCACAATTTTTTTGGCCAGCGCGGGTTTTTCGGCGAGCGCCTTCTGGGCGGCTTCTTTCCCCTGGCCGATCAATTCCCCCTCGAATTGCAGCCACGCGCCTTTTTTATCCACCACGCCGTGTTCGATGCCCACGTCGAGAATGCTGCCTTCCTTGTTGATGCCGTGATTATAAATGATGTCGAACTCGGCCTCGGCAAACGGCGGCGCGACCTTGTTTTTCACCACCTTGACACGGACGTGATTGCCGGTGGCGTTGCCGGCGTCGTCCTTGAGCGTGTCCTTGCGGCGGATGTCGAGGCGGACGCTCGCGTAAAATTTCAGCGCCTTGCCGCCGGGCGTCGTTTCGGGATTGCCGAACATCACGCCCACCTTTTCGCGCAATTGGTTCGTGAAAATGCACGTCGTCTTGGACTTGCCCAAAATCGCGGTGA
>DATNHI010000142.1:0-4791 GCA_035605035.1 Verrucomicrobiia bacterium | reverse complement strand
GTTCCGGCGGCGGCGCCAAAGCGGCCGCGGGCGGCGTTGCCGGGAACGTCAAACCGATTCAAGCCGACGAAGCCGCGTTGCTGCTGGCCTACGCGCAACGAGTCGTGATTGTTCCCGGTTACGGTATGGCCGTGGCGCAGGCACAGCATCAGGTCCGCGAGCTTTCCGACGAACTCGGCAAGCGCGGCGTCGAAGTGCAATTTGCGATCCATCCGGTCGCCGGCCGCATGCCTGGCCACATGAACGTGCTGCTGGCCGAGGCGAACGTTCCCTACGACCAACTTCAGGAAATGGAAGCCATCAATCCCTCGATGGACCGCGTGGACGTCTGCCTGGTCATCGGCGCGAACGATGTCGTGAACCCCGCCGCGCGCGAGGACAAGAGCAGCCCGATTTACGGCATGCCCATCATCGAAGCCGACCATGCCAAGACCGTCATCGTGATGAAACGCTCGATGGCCAAGGGCTTCGCCGGCATCGAAAACCACCTTTTCTACAAGGACAACACGCGGATGCTCTTCGGCGACGCGAAAGCCTCGCTCAACGCGCTGGTCGCGGCGGTGAAGGCGAATTGATAAAACACCGCGGGCTTCATTGCTTGGAGAATGCGCGACAGCCATCGCGCTAAAGGAACGCCGGGCCGTTTGATGAAAGCCGCAGGGTTGACAAATATCACGTGACGAGGTTCGGCGTTGGAAACCCTCTTGAAAGGCAGGCCTGCCCGCAAAAATTTCCGGATTCAGGGTCTCGGGGCGGAGAGCGGCGCTTCCGGGTGATTCTTCAGATTGATCGCTGCGGCCAAATCGTTGCTGGCTGCAGGGCTGTTCGGGTTAAGGGCCAGGGCGTCCCTAAACGCCAGGATTGCTTCATTAATGCGGCCTTGTTTCATCAAAGCATGGCCCAGATTGCGTCGGACTTCAAAGCGGTTGGGCGCCAATCTGGCGGCCGCCTGGAACTCTACGACAGCCGCGTCCGTTTGTCCTTTGGCCAGAAGTGCGCCGCCAAGGTTATTGTGGATTTCGGCATGGTCCGGCTGGAGTTTCAAAGCTTCGCGGAACCGGGAGATGGCCGCGTCGTATTGCCCCAGGCGAAACAGGAGGGAACCGAGAGCTGTCAGGACCGTGCCATCCTCCGGTTGGATTTCCAAAGCCTTGCGGAAACACGCCAGAGCCTCAACCGATTGACCTTCTAATGCCAGGGCGTCACCGAGATTGTTCAAGGCCGTTACATTGTCCGGCGCGAGTTTCACCGCCAACCGGCATTGGACCACCGCTTCGTTCGTCCGTCCGGATCGAAGCAAAAAATCGCAAAGATCATTCTGGGCTGAAATAAATCCGGGGCGAATCGTCAGTGCTTTTTGACAGGCAGAGATGGCTTCATCTAACTGATCTTCGACGGCAAACGCCTGTCCAAGACTGGTGTAAACTTCCGCGAAGGATGGATTCAGGCGGGCGGCTTCCTCAAACTCGAGGATCGCTTCGCCATATCGTCCCTGGGAATATAACGCAAGGCCGAGCCAGTTGTGCGCCTGGTAATTATTTTCCGTGACCGTGACCGCGCGCCGCCACACACTGACGCCGTCTTTCCAATAGCTGATTTGCTGATGGGCCAGGGCGATGCAAATCATGATTGAGACTGCGGCGACGGCACCCAGGCCAACGCGTTGGTGCCGCCACACGTTCGTCAGCCGGGTCAGTCCCCACACGAGAACGATCAATATGCCGATGGACGGAATGTAAACATACCGGTCGGCCATGGCTTGGGCCCCGACCGGCACCAATCCGAGCACCGGCACCAAAGTTCCGAGGTACCATAGCCAGCCGATCAACAAAAAGGGCTGCCGGCGCCGCAGCGCAAACCCGAGAACCGAGAGCGTTAGCACAAACATGCCGGCCAGCAGAACTTCAGCCAGCGGCCAGTGATCCGGAAACGGATAGAACGCACAGAGTCCTGTCGGCCAGAACAGCTTGCCCAAGTATCGGCAATAGGAAACCAAAGCATTCTCCAATCGGGCGCCAAAAGACGATGACAATCCCGTCACAACCGCACTCGTCAGGCCCGCATTTTTTTGTCCCGCGTAGGTGGCGGCACACACCAGTGCGGACAAAAAGAAGAAAGGGATCTTTTCCGCCACCAGCCGCCACCAGCCACCATCCGCACGCCGGCACAACGGCCAGAAATCCAGCAGCAACAGGACGCAAGGCAACGTCACTGCCATCGGCTTACTCATCAGGCTCAAGGCAAAGCAAAACAGCGTTAACCAATAGTCACGGCTCGAGAAGCAAGCGAGCAATCCCGGAACAGCCGGGTCACCCGGCAAGATACGGCTCCCGGTTCCCGACCGCTTTTGCGCGTAGCGCGTATACGCCCAAAGCGACAACATCCAGAAACACAAGCTTAACATGTCTTTCCGTTCTGAAATCCAGGCGACCGATTCCACCCGCAGCGGATGTAAACTGAACAGGCCGGCCACGATCAGACTTCGCCAGGTGGCTCCGGTCATCCGGCGCAGCACTAAAAACACCAGGACGGAATCGATCGAATGCAACAAAACGTTGGTCAGGTGGTAGCCCCAGGGGTTGGATCCGTAAAGCAGGTGGTCCAACATGAACGACCAGAGGGTCAGCGGAAGCCAATTGGCGCATTCCGTGTGAGTCAACGTCCAAACGATATTCGCCGGAGTAAAATGAATGTGAACATTTCGGTTGATGAAAACACCTTCGTCAATGTCGATAAAATGGCCATACAGAGACGGAAGAAACGTCCAGAACGCGAGTCCTGCCAACAACAAGCAAAGAAAAGCCAGCTTCGTCGCCTCATTTTTCCAAATCGTGTGGATTGGGAATTTCAAAACGGGAAGGAAGTTAAGCAACGGTCACTCCAATGTCGAGATTCAGGTCGGGTTGTGGCAAGCGCCTGCCGGAAAAACCCGGGATTTTTGTTGCGGGGTTCGCGATTCTGAGGGAACAGTGGACCCTTTTTCTGCCGGTTCTGGTTCCAGTCTGAGATGGCGCGGGCCGCCTTTCCGTGGGCCTCGCCGCGCCCGTACCGACGGAAGAGCGCCGGCACAAGCCGCGAGCAGGAGGCTGGCGATCTGGTTTTCCTTCGCCAGTGATTCATCAAAGGCGGCGAACAACCACCGCTTGAAGCGTCGGCAAACAAAATTCCTTTACCCGGCGTTCTTTTGCCGCAACGCTGAATCACATGAAACGCATTGCTGTCTATTGCGGCTCGAACAAGGGCGCCCGGCCCGCTTACGCCCAGGCCGCGGAAAGTCTCGGTTCGACCCTGGCCCGGCGCGGGATCGAGCTGGTCTATGGCGGCGGTTGCGTGGGCCTGATGGGCATTCTGGCAGATGCGGCGCTTAAGAACGGCGGCCACGTTATCGGCGTGATTCCGGAGAAGCTCGTTATCAAAGAAGTGGTGCACGAAAAACTCCCGGACTTGCGCGTGGTGAAAACCATGCACCAACGCAAGGCGCTGATCGCCGAACTGTCCGATGGCTTCATCGCGTTGCCCGGCGGCTACGGAACGTTCGAGGAATTTTGCGAAATCCTGGCGTGGAGCCAGCTTGGCTGGCACCGGAAACCTTTCGGCCTGCTGGACGTGGCGGGTTTTTACCGCGGATTTCTGGAATTTTTCGACCATGCCACCCGTGAAGGGTTCATCCGCCCCAAACACCGCGAGTTGATCATGGTGGAAGAAAACCCGGAAAAATTGCTGCACTGCTTTGAAACCTACCAGCCGCCGACGGAAGTGAAATGGGTTCGGTAATCATCAAATGTTTTTTGCCACGGATGAAAAGACTGCGGTAGGGCGGGCAGTCCGCTGCCCGCCGCCTGAACGAGCGCAAACCACCGCGCGCACGGAGTGACGCGCCCTACCTCTGAATGTTTTGCCTTCATCCGTGTAAATCCGTGTTTATCCGCGGTTAAAAATAAATACTTTGCGTCTCTGCGCCTTTGCGTGAAAATTGGCCGATGAGTAAAAATGCCAGTTCCAAACTTCCGGACGCCCGAGGCCATTTTGGTCCGTACGGCGGACGGTTCGTGCCGGAAACGCTGATGCATCCGTTGCAGGAATTGGAGGACGAATACCGGCGCGCACAGAAAGACCCGGCGTTCAAGCGCGAGTTCAGCTATTACCTGAAAGAATTCTGCGGCCGGCCCACGCCGCTTTACTTCGCCGAACGGCTTACGAAGGAACTCGGCGGCGCGAAAATTTATCTCAAGCGCGAAGACCTGCTTCACACCGGCGCGCACAAAATCAACAACACCATCGGCCAAATCCTGCTCGCCAAACGCATGGGCAAGACGCGCATCATTGCCGAGACCGGCGCGGGCCAGCATGGCGTCGCCACCGCCACCGTCGCCGCGATGTTTGGCTTGAAATGCGTCGTTTACATGGGCGCGGTGGATTGCCAGCGGCAGGAACTCAACGTTTATCGCATGAAAATGCTCGGCGCGGAGGTCGTGTCCGTGAAGGCTGGCCAGCAGACGCTCAAGGAAGCCATCAACGAAGCCATGCGCGACTGGGTGACGAACGTGCGCACCACGCATTACATCCTCGGCACGGTTTATGGAGCGCATCCGTATCCGGAAATGGTGCGGAATTTCCAGCGCGTCATCGGTGACGAAGCGCGCCGGCAGATTTTGGAAAAAGAGGAACGGCTGCCAGATTTGCTCGTGGCTTGTGTCGGCGGCGGCTCGAATTCGATGGGCCTGTTCTATCCGTTCCTCAACGACAAATCCGTGAAGATGGTTGGCGTGGAAGCGGGCGGCCTGGGCATCA
>DATNHI010000141.1:0-12073 GCA_035605035.1 Verrucomicrobiia bacterium | reverse complement strand
TCCCGCGTCCTATTCGGCGCGCAAATTTCGCTGCTCGTCGGCGTCGTGGGCGCGATGGTGAGCCTCGTCATCGGCGTGCTGTGGGGCGCGGTTGCCGGTTACGTGGGCGGACGAGTGGATAGCGCGCTGATGCGAATTGTTGACATCCTTTACTCGCTGCCCTCCATCATCTTTGTCATCGTGCTGCTGACGACGCTGGGCGCTTTGCTCAAGCAATCGCATCTCGTCCAGAATTCTCCGGCGCTGGAGGGTGGATTGCGCGTGACGCTGTTGTTCGTCGGCCTCGGCGCGGTGTCGTGGCTGACGATGGCGCGCATCGTGCGGGGACAGGTGCTTTCGCTGCGGACACGCGCTTTTGTCGAAGCCAGCCGCGCGCTGGGGGGTGGGCCGATGCGGATCCTGGCGCGGCATATTATCCCGAACATCTTCGGCGTCGTCATCACTTACCTCGCGTTGACGATGCCGGCCATCATTCTTTACGAATCGTTTTTGAGCTACCTCGGCCTCGGTGTGCAACCGCCGATGGCCAGTTGGGGCACGCTCATCTCGGATGGCGTCGCCCAGATCAATTCCATCCGCATCTACTGGTGGCTGATTGCCTTTCCGGGCGGCGTGCTGGTGGCAACCTTGCTCGCATTGAATTTTCTTGGCGACGGCCTCCGTGATGCCTGGGATGTCAAAGGCAGATAGGGTGGGGCGCGTCACTCCGTGCGCGCCGCCGGCTTGGAGTAATCCCGAATCCGCCATTTCAAAAACGCCGAGCAATGCATTGGCGTGGCTTTGTTTCTCGACGGCCAATAAGCACGAAAATCCTTGTCCAGTTTGCGCAATTCACGGATGCCGGTTCGGGCCAGCCGCCTGGCTGCCGAACTTTTGCCGGCAGCCATCGTTTGCTGCCACAACATGAATTTGCACGATTGTGCCGCCATCTGCGCCGCCATATCCAGTTCGCGCAACAAAATCCTTAATTTGGGAGGGACGGCGTGGCTTGTCGCGCCGAAGCGAAGCGAAGGAGGACGCCGTCCCGAATTTAATTTTGCCCGCTGTTTCTCAATTTCCTTCAACGCTGCGCGGACGTTCTTCGCCGGAATCCTGACGAACCATTTCAGTCCGTTCCGGCAAAATAATTCGCGTTCCGGCGGCGGTGGAGCGGCGATGGCCGTTCCAAGTGGCGTTTCGTTCGGTGCATGCACGCCGAGTTTCTTGTGGGCAAAGCCCAGTTTGAAAGCTGCGCCGGCAATTTTTGAATCTCCAAAAACGTCGCGGCTCAACACCGGAACCAGTTTTCGTTCGTCCAACCCGTTTGCGTTCCAGGCCAACGCCGCGCCCGCGAGAAACATCGGCCAACTGACCGCCAGCGGCTGCGGATGTCCGCCGTCGCCCCAGTCGGTGATGAGATAGCCGATCGCGCCGAGCTTTTTTCCGGCCCGGGCGGCGGCGCGCAAGTTTGCCAGCGCATTGTCGTGCCGGCCAATCAGCGTTTGCCACGTCGAAGTGCCAGGGCAGACGTAGAACGGAATCTTTGCTTTCGCAAATTGGGCGGCTTCTTTTTCAAACGGATGATTCGCCTCGTAACCCCAGTTCAGCGCAATCAAGCTCGGAGTTCCGCCTTCAGGCGGCTTGGACGATTTACCGCCCGAAGGCGGAATTCCAAACGAAGCCAATTCCGGGACGAGCTTTGGATATTTCAAAATGATGTCGCCCCAGAACATCATCCGTTTGCCACGGCGAGAAACTTCGCGATGGATATTTTTCAGGAATTCCAGGTAAACTCGCCCTTTGCCAATCCGCTCGCAGAGTTTTCTGCTCCGGCCAAGTCCAAGATCAAACGTCTCATCACAGCCGACATTGAAAAACCGGCTCGAAAAGTTCGGCAACAGTTCGTCGTAAAGTCCGCGCAGGAAGGGCAGGGCGCCGGGATGATTTGGCGCGAGTGTGGCTGGACGGCGGACAAACTCGCCGCGCGGGTCGGCGTAAGGCCCGGAAACTTCGGCGAGCTTTTTCAGCCGGGGATGTTCCAGAAAATAGCGCAAGTGGCCGAAGGAATTCTGGTTCGGCACGAGGTCAATGCCCAGCTCGCGGCAACGCGCATCCAGCCGGCGGATTTCTTCGCCGGTCAATGCGCCCCAGCCTTGCCAGACGGATTTGTATTTGCGATAAGCGAACGTGTGCTCGGTGTAGAGTTGCAGTTCGTTGATTTTGAATTCGGCGAGGTGTTCGGCGAGGTCGAGCAGGGTTTCGAGTTTGGGCACGCGCCCGCGTGACACGTCGAGCATCACGCCGCGGCGCGCGAAATCCGGCCAGTCGCGGATTTTCAGGCAGGGCAGGCGGCGGCCGTATTGCCGCAGCAATTGCTGCAACGTCGCCGCGGCCGCGCGTAACCCACCGGGTTCACGAAAGGTAATTTCAATCCCGGTTTTGGAAATCGTCAACGCGTAACCTTCGGGATGATCTGGCGGGCTTTTGTCGCGGACGATTTTAATGCTGGAGCCGACGCCCTGCGTCCCCGCCTTGTTCGGCAACGCGAACGTGCCGCGAAGCATTTTCAGCGAGCGAGGGCAGGGGAGCAGGTTCAAATCCATTGCAATCACAGACTCGATGGAAATCAAGTTCTCGCTAAATCTTTCAATGAACCGGAATTATGGCCATCGACAACAATGCTGTCCGGATATAAAACGTAATAAATGTTTAGTCCAATCGGCGGCGTGATTTCAGCTTTGCATTTCAAACAGCGTCCGGGATTTTTGAAGCCCCAATTGCCACCTTTTGGCGCTGGCGGCAGCCAGTTTTCAAAAGCTTTCTGTTTTTCTTCGGTTATCACCCACGGATTTGCTTGACCTACTATTTTTACATAGTCGGAATCATAAGCACTCCAAACCAAAGTTAGATTGCCTTCGTCATTGTAAAGAAAACCCTGGTCCGCAAACCCGGCGTGATAAGCGTATGGTTGCTTGAATACATTAATATGTCCGCACTGTTTGCAAGTAATAGCAAATGGCTTCACATATTCACGGTTTGCTGTCATTCGACGAGAAGTGAAATGTTCACTTCGCAATCATTCCCGTTTTCCGCGCGTAATTGAACAAACCTCCTGCGTCCACCACCGGGCGCACGTCGCCGAGCGGTTTGAATTTGATGATCTTGCCTGTTGCCTTGACCGTGACCGTTCCAGCGTCGAGGTCAACCGTCACGACGTCGCCGTTTTTCAATTTGTCGCAGAGGCGTTCGGTGAGTTCGCACGGATACAGTTCGCCGGTGGCGACGCTGTTGCGGAAGAAAATGCGCGCGAAACTTTCGGCGAGGACAACTTTGCATCCGGCCGACCCAAGCGCGATGGGCGCGTGCTCGCGCGAACTGCCGCAACCGAAATTTTTTCCGGCGACGACAAGGGAATATTCGCTGTCGAGCTTGCCTTCCTTCACAAAGCGCGTGGGATAGAGCGATTCGGGCAGGCCGGCGAGTGCGTAGCTGCCGAGCTTCTCGTATTCGTCGGGAATAGTCGGGACGAGTGTGAGGTATTGCGCGGGAATGATCTGGTCGGTGTCAATGTTATCGCGCACCACATAGACCGGCCCGGTAAAAACAGATTTCATGGTGGCAATGTGCCGCGAGCCGGCGCGGTTTTCAATCAGATTTCAATGACCGGCTTTTCCGGGGGCAACGCGCGTTGTTCCCGCTTCCGCAAGACAATGACGGCGATGACGCAGGCCGTCCAGGTGGGTAATGCATCCACCAGCGGGATGAATTCGATGACAAACGTGGGCAACAGCAGCCAATGAAAACCGATTATCCAACTCGTCAGCACCATCGCCATCACATCAATGATTTGATCGGCGAATGGCAGCCAGACGAGCAGAAATTGCAATCCGTCCGCAACCACGGCAACGGTCAGCGCGGCGATCATTCGCCGGCGCGACAAGCGTGGCACACGGACCGCGCGATTCAATTTCTCCGATAGCTTCATTGGCTGCGCTCATTGAACCCAATCGGCTTGCTGTCACCAAGCACGTTTCTTAAATTACACCGGTGCTCGACATCAAATTGATTCGCGAGAAACCGGATTTTGTCCGGCAGGGGCTTGCTGCGCGCGGGGCGGGGGATGAAGCCCGGATTGATGAATTGCTCAAGCTCGACGAGCAACGGCGGAAAATTCTGGCGGAAGTCGAAGCCCTCAAATCACAGCGCAATCGCGTCTCGAAGGAAATCGGCGCGCTGATGGGTCAGAAGAAAACCGCGGAGGCGGAGGCGAAAAAGACGGAGACGCGCGAATTGGGCGATCGCATTGCCGCGCTCGACCGGCAGAACGGTGAAGTTGAAGCGTCACGCAACGCGCTCATGCTGCAACTGCCTAACCTGCCGCATGAATCGGTCAAAGTTGGCAAAGGCGCGGAAGACAATCCGGTCGTCCGCGTGCAGGGCGAGAAGCCGGCTTTTGCCTTCAAACCGAAACCGCACATCGAACTTTGCGAATCGCTCAAGCTGGTGGATTTCGCGCGGGGAACAAAACTTTCCGGCAGCGGCTTCATTCTTTACACTGGCTGGGGCGCGCGTTTGGAACGGGCACTGATTCAATTCCTGCTGGATTTGCACACGCAGGAACACGGGTACACCGAAGTTTCGCCGCCGTTCATGGTCGGGCCGCAATGCCTTGAAGGCGTCGGGCAATTCCCCAAATTCAAGGACCAGTATTATGGCGTCGCGGAGGGCGACGACCGCGAGAAGCTCGGCAAATTATATCTGATTCCGACGGCGGAAACGCCGGTGGCAAACATTCATCGCGAGGAAATTCTGGCGGAAAGACAATTGCCGATCCGGTACTGCGCCTACACACCGTGTTTTCGCGGCGAAGCGGGCGCAGCGGGTGTCGGGACGCGCGGCATGATTCGCGTGCACCAGTTCGACAAGGTCGAGTTGATCAAAATCGTGAAACCGGAGCAAAGTTACGACGAATTGGAAGCGATGGTCGCCAACGCGGAAAAGGTTCTGCAATTGCTCGGGCTGCATTATCGCGTGCTGTTGTTGTGCACGGGCGACATGGGATTTGCGAGCGCGAAGACTTACGATCTCGAAGTCTGGGCGCCAGGGCAGGGGAGTTATCTCGAAGTTTCGAGCTGCTCGAATTGCGAGGATTTCCAGGCGCGCCGGATGAATCTGCGGTTCAAAACCGAGTCGGGCGAAAACCGATTTCCGCACATTCTCAACGGCAGCGGCACGGCGCTGGCCCGGCTGTTCGTGGCGCTGATTGAAACCCACCAGCAGGCGGATGGCAGCGTGTTGGTGCCAAAACCACTCCAACCCTATTTGAAAGCCGAACGGATTGTCGCCTGAATTTATGATTGATGATTTACGATTTACGATTTTTCCGATGCAAATCATCAATCACCAATCTTGAATCATAAATGAAAATTCTTCTGGCCAGCAGCGAAGTCCATCCGTTCTCCAAAACCGGCGGGCTGGCCGACATGGTGGGCGCGCTCGGCAAGGCGCTGGCGCACGCGGGCCACGAAACGCGGATTGTCACGCCTTTGTACCGGGGCATTCGCGAAAAATATCCGCAAATCCAGCGCGTGGACTGGTCGTTCGATTTGCCGCTGGGTGTGCGGCAGGTGCAGGCCGAATTGTGGTCGCTCGCAATCGAAAACGGGCCGCTGGTCTATTTCATTCACCAGCCGGAATTTTACCAGCGCGCCGGTTTGTACCAGGAAAATGACCTCAGCTATCCGGACAACGCGGAGCGGTTCATCTTCTTCTCGAAATGCATTGCGCACCTGGCGCGCTATTTGCCGTGGCGGCCGGACGTGGTCCACCTCAACGACTGGCAGACCGGCTTCGTGCCAGCGTTGATTTTGCAGCAACGGCGCGCGAAAGGATGGCTGAATCCGCCGCCCACCTGTTTGACCATTCACAATCTGGCGTATCAAGGAATTTTCCCGCCAACGGCGTTTGCGCTGACCAACCTGCCGGGGGAATTTTTCAGGATTGAAAGCGCCGAGTTCTACGGACAACTCAACTGTCTCAAGGCCGGAATTGCATTCGCCGATGCCATCACCACGGTCAGCCCGCGCTATGCCCGCGAAATCATGACCGAAGAATGCGGCTGCGCCCTCGATGGCCTGCTGCGCCAGCGGCAAAGCCGGCTTTTTGGAATTCTCAACGGCGTGGATCACGAGGAATGGGACCCCGCGACCGATCCGCTTTTGCCCCAGACATATTCGGCGAGACGCTTGGCGGGGAAAACCGCCTGTAAACTGGCGTTGCAAAACGAAATGGCACTGCCGGAAACCGCGGGCACGCCGTTGCTCGGCACGATTGCCCGGTTGGCCGAGCAAAAAGGCGTGGATATCCAGCTCGGCGCGCTTGAGGAAATGTTGAGCGCGGACATTCAATTCGTCCAGCTCGGCAGCGGCTCCTGGGCGTATGAACGGGGCTACTACGAACTCGCGCGGCGGTTTCCATCCAAGGTCGCCGTGCGGATGGGCTACGACGAAGGTCTGGCGCATCGCATCGAGGCCGGCTGCGATTTCTACCTCATGCCATCCCTCTTCGAGCCCAGCGGCTTGAACCAGATGTACAGCCTGTGTTATGGAACGATCCCGATTGTGCGGGCGGTGGGGGGACTCGACGACAGCGTGATTGACTGGTCGCAGGACGCCGGGCGCGCCAACGGAATTAAATTCCACGAATATTCGTCGCGGGCGCTGGCCAAGGCGATTCGCAAGGCGCTGGCCCTCTATCAGCATCGTGATTTGCTGCAACAATTCCGGCGCAACGCCATGAAAGCGAATTTCTCCTGGAACCAGGCCGTGGTCGAATATCTCAAAGTTTATGCGATCATCAACCGTCAGCGTTGAACCAGATCAACCAGGTTGGAAAAGCGGCGGGCGCGTTCAGTGACGGTGGCGCTCGGGTGGTCCACCTGCCACGGCGCATTCCACAGAATGTAAAATTCAAAGTCCGTCGGCATGCGCTGGTGCGATTGCTTGAACCGCTCGATCCGCGGGAGCATGATCTCTTGCGCCGCCGACAATGCGATCTGTGTGTTGGTCGGATTGCCGCCCGGCCAAAGCTCGGGCCGGATTTGAAAGCGCGAGATTTCACCGCCCGGCCCGATGGCACGGTCGTTATCGCCGCTTTCAATCATGGATAGCGCCGCCCACCGGTCCATGCCGTGCACAGTGGTCGCCAGGCACATAACCGTCAGCATGAGAACAGAAAGACGAATTCTCATGCTGGAAAATAAAGCGTGCCGCGGGCCAATCGTCAATAGAGTTGTTCACAGATTTAATCGAGGCAGAGAGGTTTCTTCGCTGTGAATAACTCTGTGAATTACTCTTATAACTCGCTTTACGCCAGGTAGTTGGAGCCTGTTACCTGATTTAATTCACCTTACTTGAATTTGTCGCCTGCGCAAGGAGCGGAGCTGGAACTACCATCACATCCCTTCGTAAGTCACCCGCGCGGGCTACTGCGCTGTTAGTGCTTAGTCGGTTCCAGTCGGGAAGCAGTCATCACGCAAATGAGACACGCGAGCATCGCCACCAGTGAAATGATTGCGCCGGTTTCAAATGCGCGGTCCCGGTAAATTAATTGCACCCGATGTTGTCCTGCCGGAACTGCCACTGCCTGAAACGCGTGGTTTGCCCGCAACAACCGCGCCGGCTTGCCATCCACCTCTGCGCGCCAGTCGTGATACCACGTCTGCGCCACGACCACCAGCGACGGTGACTCGGCGACGATTTCGATGTCCACACTCTGAATTCCAAAATGCGATTTGAGCACGCGGGCAATGGTTTGATTCGTGACCGTCACGAACGGTTTCGCTTCCGGCGGGAGGAAAACCACTTTGTTACCGTCAAAATCCGGCTGCGTCAGCGCGCGCAACGTGTCGGCGTCGTCGAGGAAAACCGGTTTTTGGCCGGCGGTCACGAGTGGCAGAAAATTGGTGCGCGTCTCCCAGCCTAACGTTTGACCCGACGCCATGATTTGCGAAACGCCCATGAAATCTTCGAGCGGGGTGAATTCGTTGGTCGTGGTGTAAAGCAGTGTGTTCACATCGTCGCCTTCACGCGGTGCGAGTGAAAAGAATCCGTCCACCTTCGGTACGGCATCGAGCAGGTTGACGTTGGCGCAGTAACCGGCCCGTTTCGCCACGAAATTGGTCGTTGGATCGCGCAACGCGATTTGAACGAAATCCAGGTACGCCGTCGGGGTGATCATGGCCCGCGAACCTCCGAGTTCCGGTTGCGGGTCCATCGCCAGTTTTGTGCGCATCAGATTCAATTCATAGACACTGGGCGAAACTGTCGGGTTTTGGGTCGGTTCATGCGTGAAGACGTCAAGCCACGCGACTACAATCAAAAGTAGCGGTGCGAGCCGGCGCAATCCCCGTCCGGCTTCCTGCGTCAGGAGCATTAGCAGCCCGCCGGTCACCACCAGAAAAAATGTGCGCGACAGCCCGTTGAACAGGGTCGCGTGGATATCATCGCCCGGAAGTGGAAATCGCCATGTCCAGAACAGGATTCCAGCAATGAGCGTCAACAGGATTATTCCGACAAATGTGACGCAGTTGAAGAATTTTGGAGTGCGCCGACGTGTCGGCGCTTTGGAAAGCGGTGACGTGTCACCGCACTCCAAATTTCGCAGGCGTGCCAGTCCGAATGCGGCCAGCAATGGTACCAGAAATGCCACGAGCGTCACGTATTTGACCGGGTAGGTGACGAAACTGAGTTGGGGGATGATTTTGCGCAAGGCGGGATAGACGAACGTGTTTTCGCCAAAGGCAAAAATCAGCGCGACTACGGCAACGGCGCCCAGCAGCCATACACGGCGCTCCCGCGCCGTCCACAACGCCAGCAACGTCAGCCAGAGCGCGCCGACGCCGAGGTAATAGGATGACGTCCAGCTTTGGCCGAATTGGAAAAAAACGCCTTCCGTTCTTGTGCTGCCGTGCGCCATCGGCACCAGAAAATTCATCCAGCCCCAACCGGGCATGGACCACCGCGTGTCCGCGTAACCGACACTGCGTTGCGAATGCGCGGAGAGGTCGAGGAACGGCAGCAGTTGCGCTGCCGTCAGCGCCATCACGAGCAACACGACCAGCGGAAAACGCCAGAGCATCGAACCGCGTGGCGATTCGCCCCGAATGAATTGTTGGATCCAGAGCGCGAGCAGCCAGAGCCAGGTGAGTAGAATGATTTCCGGTCCGCCGGCGAGCATTTGCATGGCGCTCACCAGCGCGGCCAGGATGATTTTTTGTCCGCCCTCGCGCCAGGCCAGTTCGACCGCGAGCACGACCCACGGCATCCAACTGAGCGTGGCGATATGACTTGGCCACATGAGCAGATTGAGCGACAGCCCGTTGAATGAAAACGCCACGCCGGCGAAGGCCGCCGCGAAGCCATTTCCTGTCCAGTGGCGCGCGAGGCAATACATGCCGAAGCCGGCAAACCACAGGTGGAGCAGGCAAAAAAAACTTAGCGACCATGTCAGCGGCAGCAGCAGATAGATCACCGATGGTGGGTAGAGCGGCATGGTGTTCCATTGAGCGAGGAACGGCACACCGCAATTGTTGCAGGGATCCCAGAACGGCAGTTGGCTGTGCCGGAAACATTCCTGCTGAAAATGGGCAAGGGGATAGGCGAAGAAACCGTAGTCGCGCACGACAAACGTTTGCAGTCCGAGCAGGACTTGCGGGAACGTGGCGAAAATCAGCAACGCCAGCAACAGCGCGAATCGTCCGGGCGTGAACCAGTTAAACGCGTTGGATTCGGATGTTTCGCTCATGAGCTTGGGACCGGAGTCTATTCCTGAAGTGAAATCGGCGGCAAGTATTCACCAATCAATTCGCGCTGCCACCAGGCACCCGCCTGCGTGGACGAAGCCGCTTCGGCGCGGCGAAGGCCCGTGGCACGGCGTTCGGCGAAATTCGTGAATCGATAATCGTAGAATTCGGCGCGGATGTAGTGCGGGGGATGACCGGGAAATGGATTTTTCGCCAGCAAACTCAAAACGTCCGGCGAACCTCGCAGCAGCCGTTCGCAGAAATTCACAAACCACGGATTTTGCCGGGCATCGCCCAGCGCAGCGAACCACATCTGCCAATCCAAACGCGGTTGATGCGGCGCGACAAACGCCGGTCGCCGGTCCACATCGCCGGGTTTGTATTTGAATTCGTAGGGCAGCCAGTTCACACCGTCGTTGCTGCCTTCGACGATGATTTCACGGCGGTCGGTGGTCATCACAGCGAACAAACCATAGCCGCTGAACGTGCGGAAGGGCTGGAGCCAGGCGTCTGCAACCGCCACCGGAAACAGCCACGCGGGCCGCGTGCCGAGCGTGAGGCTTACCTGAAACACATAAAGAATCGTCACCACGACCGCGAGCGGGACGGTGATGAAGTGAGGCCAATGCGTGCGAGCGACGGTTGACGGGTGACGAGTGACGGGAACAAAAGCGGCACGAAATTTTGCGGACGTAAATTTCAGGCACACGAAGTCGTCGAGCAGCAACAGGCACAGCGCCAGTGTCAACAGGTTGAAGAACGTGTAGTTGCCGGTCAGCAGGATTAAAACCTGAAGTGACGCGATGGCCGCACCGCCGAGAAACCGGATGCGTCGCGGCGCGAAAATCAGCCACGGCGCGCCGAGTTCGATGGCGAACATGGCGGCGCAGGAAAATTTCTGGAAGCAGAGCGGCAGTTGGTTCGCATACCAGCCAATCCACGTCGGCAACGGCTGGGTCTGATAATGAAACGTCAGCGCGGTGAGATTGCGCCAGTTCGGGTCGCCGCTGAGGAGCTTCACGCAACCGGACGAGAACATGAGTTTGAAGAGCAACAGCCGCAGCAGCCAAAGAACCAATCGCGACGGCGGCGGCGTGGCCGCGACGCCTCCGTCGCCGAAGGTGAGGGCAACGCCTCGTTGCCATAGCAGGCGAAAGCTGGAGATTGGACGAACAATAGGCGACGAGGGCGTCGCCGCCACGCGCGGCAGGAGTTGCAACGGCGCGAAGAAAATGGCGAGAAAACCGGTTTCGAGCAGCAAGTTGTCCCATTGAAACCCGAGAAAATCCCGGCCGACGGTCGCCAGCGAAAGGTAGAACAGCCAGAGCAAGACCAGACAGGGGACGGGCGCGATTCCCGCAATCAACAATGCCGCCAGGACGGAACCCGCGGCGCATTGAAAATTCAGGGCGCTGTCCGACGCGTCGAGCCAGCAGAGCGTTGGCAGAAGGTGATATCGTTCTATGCCAATTCCGTGTGCGTCGCATTGCTGCCGCACCGCCGTCATGAACTGGTCGGTCGGTAAAATGCCGTTATGTCCTATCAAGCCGCCGATTTGCATCCACAACGAAACAAAGGCAATGAGGTAAATCACCCCCAGTGCGCGCAGGAAAACCCAACGCGTGAGCAGATGCGTCGGCCGCTCGACGTGCCGGCCCCAGAACCAACGCGTCAGCCGGGAGAACAGCGACCGGTTTTTGGCGACCAGGCGATAAGCCCATTCGGTGAGGTCTGCCAAAGCTGATGAATTTCGGTAAGTGCGCAATGGCCATTGGCATTTTGGACTGTGCGCCAGCGCGCGAAACACGGCTTCCGCGCCGGAATAAACCGCGCCGTCGGTTTCGATGAGCTGAACGGCCGTGTCGAATTGCTCGCGCGGAATTTCGGGAAATTGAGCGGCGATGCTTGGGTCCTGCGCGGGCAGGTAATCCACGCGGTCACCGGTCATTTGCTGCCAGCGACGAATCCAGAGCGTGCAGAAATTGCAATCGCCGTCGAAAACCATCAGCGGTTTGGACGGTGGCGTGGCAACGCGGATACCGCATTTCATGATGCGACGTTAAACCAGCTTTGTTGTAGCGTCGAGCCTTCGGCGGCGCACGGCTGGCGCTTCACATCACGGCACCAGCACGGCGGCCCCCTGGAGTTTGCCCGTTCGCAGACGTGCGAGCGCTTCATTCGCCTCAGCCAGCGGGAAAGTTTGCACCGTCGTGCGCACGGGCACACCCGGCGCCAGCTTAAAAAATTCCTCCCCGTCGCTGCGAGTCAGATTGGCCACGGAACAAAGCGTCC
>DATNHI010000140.1:0-2486 GCA_035605035.1 Verrucomicrobiia bacterium | reverse complement strand
TACGACGCGGTGACGAGCTTCCACCGCACCGGCCGGCACGACGTCGCCACGGGATGCAACGTCATCGCCACCGTCGGATGGCCACCGGGCCGGGGTGTGTACCCGCGTTCTCCGGAGCCACGCGTCAACACCACACGCAGGATGGCTTCGGGCATTTGATTTTTTTCGATGAGTTGTCCGGTGAACTTCTGCATTTCCCCCGGCGTGAACGGGCATTTGATTTTCAAAAAATCCGCGCCACGCGTCAGGCGTTCCAGATGCTCCGCCAGGCGGAAGGGCCGCCCGTCGCTGACGCGCATCGTTTCGAACAGGCCATCGCCGTACATGAAGCCCCGGTCGTTGATGGGGACGACGGCTTGTGGTTCAGGCACAAATTGTCCATTAAGAAAAACCAGCACGCGCGATTTTTAACGCAAAGACGCGAACGAGTCGAGGGTCGAGAGCCGAGAGTCGCGAGCAAAAGGTGTTGGTACTAATTGGCTCTCGACCATCGGCTTTCGACTTTCGACAAAAGATGTTGTCCGGTTTTGGCGGAAACAGGCATTTAATAGGTGGATGGAGACAATGGACGACATGGCGTTGCTGCGGGAATATGCCGCGCACAACTCCGAGACGGCCTTCGAGACGCTGGTTTCGCGGCGCGTGAACTTCGTCTATTCGGCGGCGATACGGCAGGTGCGCGATCCGCATCTGGCCGAGGAAGTCACGCAAGCGGTGTTCATCATCTTGGCACAGAAGGCGGGAAAGATTCCCGATAAAACCATTTTGGCCGGCTGGTTGTTCAAGACCACGCGCTTCGCCGCCATCGCGCAGACGCGCGCCGCCGCGAAACGCCGGCAACGTGAGCAGGAGGCACACATGCAATCCGAACTTCAACCTTCCGCGCCAGATTTGTTCTGGGAGCAAATGTCACCGCTGCTGGACGAAGCGCTGGCAACGCTCGGGGAAACCGACCGGCGAGCCGTACTGCTGCGATTTTTTGAAAACCAAAGTTTTGCCGAAGTCGGGAACAAATTGGGCGCGGGCGAAGACACCGCACGCAAGCGGGTCAGCCGCGCGCTGGAAAAGCTGCATCGCTATTTTTCCAAACGCGGCGTGAATTCGACGACGGCCATCATCGCCGGGGCAATTTCTACCAACTCCGTCCAGGCCGCGCCGGCAGTGCTGGCAAAGACCGTGACCGCCGTGGCAATTGCCAAAGGCGCGGTGGCTTCAGCTTCAACCTTAACCCTCATCAAAGGGGCATTGAAAATTATGGCATGGACAAAGGCAAAGACGACGATTGTGGCGGGTGTAATTGTTTTACTCACTGCCGGAACAACTACTGTCACCGTGAAAGAAATTCACGATTACAAAAATGATCATTATCCGTGGCAAGTAGATACCTGGAGATCAACGAGAGAATTGGATAAAGCCCCGCCATTGGTAAAGATCGTTCCTACGAAATTTCCAAACGGAGGTTATGGCATGAGTGCTATGGATGGAAAAACGTGGTCACTTGATTCGGATTTGGCTGGCATTATAGGCGACGCCTACGGCGACAACAGCGGGCGCGGCGGCCAGCGCGGCCGAATGATTTTTTTGACAACACTCCCGCAAGAAAGATACGACTACATTGCCAGCCTGCCTTCCGGACAAAGAGAAGCTTTGCAACAGTTGATAAAAGGGAAATTCGGGATCGTCGCAAGATTTGAGACGGTCCAAACGAACGTATTATTTCTGAGAGTCAAGCAACCCAACTCGCCGGGTCTGAAGGCAGGCCAGGCAGGGCAAGGATCATTTGGTCAGTTGCGTGGTGAACTCCTGGCTTCTAATCAGAAGGGGATGTCCGGTCTAGCCGATTGGTTGGAAGGTGAAAGCGGGATTCCTGTTGTTGACCAGACCGGCCTTACAAATTATTACGGTTTTGACCTCAAGTGGAATCCCAAGAATTACAATTATGATGACATTAAGCAGCCACTGTCTGACCAGCTCGGTTTCGAACTTGTGCCGGGCTACGCACCCATCAAGATGCTGGTTGTGGAGAAAGTGAAGTAGCCCGTTCGTTGTCGTAGCAGCCGAGGTAACGAGGCTCAAACCCTAAAAATCGTTCGTTGAAATTTGAGTCAGAGCCTCCTCACGTCGGCTGCGGCTCAACGCCGCCAGAAACCCCGCCGCTTTCGCCAGCGTTTCTTCGTATTCGGCTTCGGGATTGGAATCTGCCACAATGCCCGCGCCGACGTTGAAGTGCGCGTGGCCGTCCTTGCAAATCGCCGTGCGAATGGTGATGCTCAACTGGCTCTCGCGGTTGAAACCCAGGTAGCCGTGACAGCCGCAGTAAGGCCCGCGCGCCAGCGGTTCCAGTTCGTCAATGATTTCCATCGCCCGGAATTTGGGCGCGCCGGTAATGCTGCCGCCGGGAAAACACGATGCGAGCGCGCCAAAATGCGTCACGTCTCTTCTCAACCGGCCTTCGACGGTTGAGACGAGGTGCTGCACCTGGGCGA
>DATNHI010000139.1:0-11598 GCA_035605035.1 Verrucomicrobiia bacterium | reverse complement strand
TGATCGAAGAAGCAAAAATGTTATGAAACCACCGTCTCAGGGGTGGGGGATTTTGAACCCGCAAACAGGTGGGGGATTTTAACCCGCAAAATGACACAATTACTTTGGCCACGTCCGCGTGGACGGTCCGCATATGAAACTCGCTAGCGAACGGCTGACGGTGGACCGGTGGCCCTCCGGCGAACGCATCACGGCCGAAACAAACGTGGTGATTGACAGCGGAACCAATCACATCACTTGCGACCGGGCGGTTTATGCCTATACCGTGCAGAACGGCGTGACCAACGGAACCCTGACGACCACCGGCCACGTGATGATCACCGGCGATCCTGATGCCTCGAAGGGGGCCGCGGGTTCCGCCGATCCTCGCTTGGAAAAGAAGGTGGTGTACTCAACCAAGCAGGCCAGCGTGCAGGACATTGTCCGGAGCCTGGCAGAGCTAGTAGGCTTGAAATACAATTGGCAGAAGTCCTTTGACCAAACCGACCCGCTTTGCCGAAAGTGGGTGTGGAATGTAACCATTGATGGCAAGACCTGCCAGCAGGCGTTGGAGCAAATTCTCAAACCGGTCGGCCTCCGTTACCAGGTGGAGGATGGCGTGCTCGTCTTGTCGCGTCAGGACGAAGGATCTGGTCCCGATGCCGAGCAGCACTCCGGTAAATAGTGCGGCAAAACTCAACGGAATGCCGAATATGAAAGCGAACATTCGGAGCGTTTGATACGATGAATTGACGATGATTGGATCGGTGGAAACCGCTCCACGTATTGCAACGGCGAGATAGCCCGCAGAATCGCCGAGCAACCCGACCGAGACGATAATATGTATGGTCAGTAGGAGTTTCCGCAGGAACGGCGAAAGCGATGGGAGTGACCTGAGCATGGATTCATTACGCAATGATGTTGACTCCTCCCGTCATGGCCATAATCCCAGTCATCCATAAACTCAAGACGCGGTTGCCTACAAATTGTCCTTCACACCAAAATTCGCCTGTCGCAATGGAGCGGCAGTTCCGTTCAGCCATCATCATCCGGCATCGCATTGATTGTCTCCAGCGCATTTCCTTCCAGGCGGTTGTTCACGTAAATGAACGTCGCGCGCCAGGACGCCGCCTTTATCCCTTCGGTGATTAACGCCTTGCCGGCCTCGCGCGCCTGCGGGTTCGGTTCTTTTACCGTGTCGTAGGGCTGAAAAGTCTTAACCGCTTTCTCATATTTGCGACCGGGCTTGAGGAGAAATTGGGCGGCGCAAAGTTTCATATTGGTTCGGCTGGCGCTGCGCCCCGGATTTTATTAAACCGTTGGCCGCATGGGCCAGACGCTGCTCTTTCCCGACCCGAAGCCGCTCGATCAGCGGTTGGGCAGGAAGTTTTTCCGGCGAGCACCGCGCAGACCCGGCGTGTACCTGATGAAGGATGCTGGCGACCGGGTGCTCTACGTCGGCAAAGCGAAGGATTTGAGGCAAAGGCTGAACAATTATCGTGTGGCCAATCCCGACCGGATGCCACGTCGTCATCTCCGGATGGTGCGCGAAGTCTCCCGGATCGAGTTTCAATTCTGTGTCAACGAATCAGCCGCTCTGAAACACGAATCAAAGCTGTTGCGCACACTCAAACCCATATTCAATCGGGCTGGCGTCTGGCCGGGCAAACCCAGATTCATTGTCTGGCGTCTCACGGGGCAATATTTGGAGCTGGAAGTGGTGGAGACGCCTGAACCGAATTGGCGGCGCTTCGGTCCGCTCAATAGCAGTGGTCAGGGACTGCATCATTCACTTGCCCGACTGTTGTGGCTGGCAGTTAATCCAGGCCGCGCATGCACCGAACTGCCTCTTGGCTGGACCCAAGGCAATCTAGCGTCGCGTGTGACGATTGATTGCCAGGATTCTGCCAATGAAACTGCTGCGGCGTTGGCGGCATTCTTCTGGCAATCGCCTGATGATTTGTTGCGATGGCTTGGATCACGGTTCTCTGACCGGACGCACCCATTTGAGCGTTCGGTCATCGAGTCGGAAATGGAAACGCTAAAAGAATTTTCCACTAAGCGTGAACAATCTCCAGTAGCCGGTCAGCAATTGCCATTGCTGTAATCTGAAATCTTCAACCAGATGACATGGCCCAATTTCATTCTGAAGCGGACCCGACCCGAACCCGATACGAATTTCCTGAACGTGCATGAACAACAGATTCCGCTGGCCTTGATTCGCAATCACCGGGCGCGCCGCTACCTGCTCAGGCTGCTTCCTGATGGCTCTGCACGATTGACGATACCGCGTCGTGGTTCGGTCATTGAGGGGCGGAGGTTTGCGGAACGGAACACCGAATGGTTCGCCAAGCAGCTTGTGAAGCTCCGGGCCAATCCAATCAAACCGCGGCAGTGGTTCATCGGAACCGAGATTTTATTTCGCGGTGAATTGGTGAGGCTTGAAGCGGGAATGAATGGGGAAGCCGGCACAGTTAAGTTTGGCGGCCAAATGGTCACGGTCCCCGATGTGAAAAGCGACCTGCGTTCCCGGTTGATGAAGCACCTTTGGAAACTCGCAGCCGCCGAACTCCCACCGAAGGTCTTTGAACTCGCGGCGGCGCATCAATTGAGCGTGCGGCGGGTCACCGTCCGCAATCAACGGTCCCGTTGGGGTTCCTGTTCGCGGCGCGGCACGATTTCCTTGAACTGGAAACTGATTCAGGCGCCGCCATTTGTTCGGGACTACATCGTTCTCCACGAGCTCATGCACTTGCGCCAAATGAACCATTCTGCGCGCTTTTGGCGGGAGGTGAAGGCCGTTTGTCCAGAATACAAGGCCGCCGAGAAATGGTTGAGACAAAACTCCTCGCTGCTGAAATGATACGCACCTTCTAATCCGTCTCCTCAATCATCGCGTCAATCGTTTCGAGCGCATTACCCTCCAGCCGGTTGTTGACGTAAATGAAGGTTTTGCGGTCAGGCCCGGCCTTTTTTCCATCCGCGATTAACATCTTGCCCGCCTTGCGCGCGTCAGGGTTTGGCTCCTTCACCCTGTCGTACGGCTGAAATGTTTTCACCGCCTCCTCATATTTCCGGCCCGGCTTCAACAGGAAGCGCGCGGCGCACAGATTTGGATTCGTTCGGCTGTTCGGCATGCCCATCTGTTCGCTCACTGGCGGCATGGCATCCCATGAATTGAAAATGTGTGTAACACCGTGCCTAGCCAGACAGCCAAAGTATTCCGGGGTCAGCCAGTGTTTGTTGCGCATTTCAATCGCGTAGGGCCAGCCCTTCGGGAGCTTGTCGAGAAACGTTTCGAGGTCGCCCACAAAATCGCGCCCGTGTTCGTAATCGCTCGGCCAAAACCGCGAAAATTCAAAAACGAGCACGCCTACCTTGTCCCGAATTTCCTCACACGGTTTCAGGAATGCGCCCCCAAATAACTCGGCGTTGAGAAAATTCGGGTTCGGCTGCCCTGCGTTTGCGCCAAACCGCGCCAGGTTCGGAAACTTTTTGATCGTCACCGCGTCCGTCACCTTGAAGCCGAATCGGAAATCATCGGGCACGGCGTCCGCCAGCTTTTGGAGATACTCAGGGCCTGGAAATGTGTAATACGCTGCGTCCACGCTGACGGTCTTGAACACCTCGGCATATTCACGCAGGCAGTCCCGCTCAAATCGCGTTTTGGCGACCTTGCCGCGATACTCGTATCGCGCCGGAGTGTAGAGTTGGCCAAACCAACCCTCGTATTTCCACGAGGACGTGCCGACATACACGCCACTGGCGGCAAGTGCGGCCGCCTTTTTTTTCATCTGGTCCCGGTCAAACGCCACGCCGGGACAATACCCGCTCCTGCCCATCTTGACGAGGCCCTAGTCTTGAGTCTTTGCCTCTCCGTCCAAAAGCAAGGTGCCTCACAAAACTGACCCCATGGTTTCTTTTAAGAACCGCTCGATTTCAAATTTTGAATACAACGGTTTCTTCAGTGCGGTAGAACTTCGCAGCAGTCCACGCTGCGCTAGCCGGTCCACGCTGGCAGGAGAAATACCAAGGACTTCGGCCGTTTCTCGTCTGGTGAACGCCAAACGTGGAGTCCCCGATTTTTCACGAGAGATTTCTGGAACGTTTTTAGCAACTATAGCAGCGTCTTGAGACGTTTCGGTCTTCTCACCATTCGCCGGCGCCTGCAGGATTTTGAGAATTTTGACAAGCGCCACCCGGTCGATGGTCAGTTCGCGAGTGATGTTGATTGTGATATTTTCATTTGATGGTTCATTCATGCGTGGAGTTTAAATGCAACCCGAAAAAGCTGCATGCCGTATCGCCCTTTTACCAAAATTCCGCGTTCACCAAACCCATCAGGCAAATTCAACTCGCCCGCCGCGAGCTACCCCCCCACCCCCTTCTTTGTTGTGACACTTTTGTGACACGAAACGCGCACATTGGGGTACAAACTTGCACAATCCGCATCAGACGACAAAAACTGCCAAATCACAATTTCGCCCAATGTACATACGGCGATAACGCAAGTTGCAACAAGTTGGAACTCAATCTGTTATGTCTTCGACCCCCTCCGTCGGCACCATCAAAATAGAGGTTTATTTCGCAACTGATTTATATTGAAAGAAATTGTCGGATTTGCTAATTACCCACTCGATGGCAAAGCGAAAGACTGGTTGCTTATCGCGGCATCTGCCGGGAGATGTCTGGGCGGCTGGGTTGGCGTCGGCGCTGATGGTTGTGCTTTGTCCGGGGAATGTTCTTCGCGCTGCTGATTTTATTCCTCCCAATTCCCCGTCCTCAAACGCGACTGCGGCTTTGCTGGAATATCAGGAAACGGACCATAGTGTCATCTCCTTGGGCGTTTCCCTGACAAGACAGACAGTGCCTTTTAAAAAGGAGCCGCCGGCGGCTTCGGGTAAAATTGTCCGAGGCGTTTTGAATTTCGGCGGCGATTCCAGCAATGCAATCGCCTTTGTCTGGCAGCGCGACTCGGAAAAACTTTACCTCGATCTGAACCGCAACCAGGATTTGACGGACGATCCCGCTGGCGTTTTTTTGGCGCGCACTGCGCGGCCGGTTAATTACCAGACCTTCCCGAACATTCACCTCCTTTTCAACACCGCTTCCGGCAAATGCCCGGTGCTGGCGGACATCAACTTCTGGGACTACGGGTCACAACCAAATTGTAGCCTGGCGATCCGCTCGTTCTGGCAGGGCAAGGTGACGTTACAGGGACGCGACTGCCAGGTTGGTGTCGTCCAGAATGATTTGAGCCAAAGGGGTTCGTTTGAGAACAGCCAGTTGCTGCTGCGTCCCTGGGAAAAACGAAACCAGCCGTTCAACGTTTACGATGGTTCGCTCGCCACCTTTCCGTTCTCGCGGAATCTTTTCGTTGACGGTCACGCTTATCAACTGGCGTGGATTGGCGAATCGCCGAACGGTGAGGTGAAACCCGCGCTGCAATTTACGGAACAATCCGTCGCGCTCGGCAACTTGAAAATCACCGGCCGGTTCATCCAGCGCCTGGTGCTGCCGGGCGGGCCGTATCTGGTCGTGCTCGACCAGCCGGCAGTCAGCGTGCAAGTTCCGACCGGCAGCTACAACCAACCCGACATCCGGCTGGAACAAAATGGCACCGAGGCGTATTGCAATTCCACCCAGCCGCAAGTTGGCGGACGGATTTCCGTGGCCGGCCAGACACCGGTGGTATTGAGCGTGGGCGGGCCGTTGACCAATTCCGTCACCGCCACCCGCCACGGGCCGGATTTGCGTCTTGATTACCGGTTGGTCGGCGCGGGTGGCAAAATTTACCAACTGGCGAATCAAAATCGTTCCCAGCCGCCGGAATTCGCCATTTACAAAGGCGGTCGGAAAATCACCTCGGGCAAATTTGAGTTTGGCTGAGGCGGCACCTGCTCGCACTCATGGCGAGTGCCTCTCACCGCCGGCGGCAAGCTGACGATTGTGGCTTCAGCGGACCTGGGAGCGCTGGGCGCGAAGGACGGTTCGCCTCTGGATTACCATTGGACGTTGCCCAGTATCGCGCCGCTCCTCCTGCCGTGGCTGGCCATTCTGGGATTGCTCGCCTTGAAACCGAATCGTTGTGCGGCCGCGTGGTTAATCTGGCTGCCGCTCGGATGTGTGATTGCGTTCACCCTGGCGCCGCTGCCAATCCTGCCGTCGGGAACAGACTTTTTCCTGGATGTCATCGCCGCGCTGGCCATTGGGCTGGCCGCGGTCTGGCTCCTCCCGGATTCTCTCGGGCGGCCACATCGGTTCACTTTTCTCCGCATTCTGCTTGCCCTGGCGGGCTTCAGCGCGCTGGCCGCGGCGTCGAAAGGCTGGAGCTTGATGACCACCGAGTTGCTTCAGGTCGCAATCCTGCTGGCGATGGGTGTGCTGGCCAGTTCGTTGGCATTGAGTCTTGCCGGACTGATTTGCCGCGGTCGTTACCGTCCGCTCGGACTTTATCTGTGGCTGTTCATCTTGCTGGCCGTTGGCTGGCTGGTGATTACCGCGCCATTCTTTTTGTTTGCGCTGATTGCTTCGGGCGGCAGGATTGCATGGAGTGAATTCTTTGTTCCGGTCCTCGCGGTGGCGACGGTCAATTTCGCGACGCTGCTGCCGTTCCTGATCCTGTCGTCGGCCAGCCCGTTTTTCCGCGAACGGCTCAAGGCGTTGCTGCGCGTGAAGCCGGAAGCGCCGCCGGTAATTGTGCCTTTGCCGGACGCCAGTTTGAAAACTTGAACTTGATGAACAAAATGCCAACCTCAACATTATTATGAATCTTTCCACAAAATTGATTCTGGCCGGCATGGTCCTCGCCGGCACCGCGTTCGCGCAATCCGAACAATGGCTGGAATACCACACCAGCAACGACGGCCGCGCCTACCACCAGATGGAACTGACCACCAACCCGCCGCCCGGCGTGGCCCTGCCCAGGCTCAACGCGCCGCCCTATTTCGCGCGCTGGAAAACGCCCATGGACCCCGCCGGCGGACGGTGGCTGTGCTTCGACCGGACGCGCAAGTCCGGGCCGTATGACTGCCTGTTCATTGACAGCACCGGCAATGGCCGGCTCGACGACAAAACGCCGGTCAAAGCGCGGCTCGATTCCTACAACGCCTTTTTCCCGGCGACGCCGGTCGTTTTCAAAGGCGAAGACGGGCCGATCATTTACCATCTTGTCCTCCGATTTTATCAATACGACAAGAATTCGGCGGAATTGCTGGTGTCGTCCGGCGGCTGGTATGAAGGCATGGTGAATTTCGACGGGGTGAAGAAACGCATCCAATTGATTGACGGCAACGTCAACGGCACGTTCAACGACCTGGCCGCCAATCCGTATGACAGCGACCGCGTCCAGATTGACGGCGACAAGGTAGGCGAGCGTTTCCTCGGCAAGCTGCTGGAAGTGGACGGGAAATTTTTCCGCATCGAAGTTGCGCGCGACGGCGCGTTCGTCAAGGTGCAAAAGGCGGACAACGTCGCGCTCGGTCCGGTGCGCGTGCCGGAAAACATTTCCGAATTCACCGCGTTCGGCGAGAACGGCCATTTCGTGCGCCAGCCGGACAAAGGCGCATTCACCCTGCCGGCGGGCAAATACCGGATGGTTCGCTGGACCATCAACCGCAAGGACGAGAAAGGCGGGCAGTGGACGCTGTCCGGCTACAACTTTCCCGACACCGCCAATTTTGAAGCCGCCGCCGGCAACGCCGCCACGCTGGACATCGGCGAGCCGGTGCAGGCCGTGATCAAAGCCAACGAGCAGGCCAACCGGCAAATCCGGTTCGACCTCAGTTTCGTCGGGCATCAAAAGGAATCCATTGAAATGCTGCGCGACGGCCAGCGTCCGCGCGGGCCGAAATTGGCGCTGGCCAACGCGGACGGCTCGCTGTGTTACACCAACACCTTCGAGTTTGGGTGAGGCGGCGTCTGCTCGCTCTCATGGCGGGAGCCAAAAAATACGCAGCGTCCGTTGACCGGCAATGTGAAAATCTTCAGCCCGTTCCAGGTGCTGACCAGTCCGCTGACACTGGAACCTAAAAAACCAAATTAAATCGCCGAAAAACCGAAACCGCAATTCAACCACGGACGGCGACGGATGGATAAATGGACCTCACCAGCCTATCCATTACGCCATCCATGGTTGGCAAATTTTAACATGAAAAAGACCCGGCAATACCTTGTCGCCGCCGCCGTCTCCGCGCTCCTGGGCGCCTGTTCGCGCACCCAGACACCGGAACCGCCGCAGACCGTCAATCAACCAGCGCCGGACGCCGGCGCCAACGCCGGCGGGCAGGCGCTCAAACTTGCCGGCACCGTCACCGACGCCGCCGGCCAGCCCGTGGCGGGCGCGACGGTGGAGTATTGGCGTTACGAGGGAAATTTTTACTCACCGACCGAGCTGGAATTGATCAAGCGAATGACCACCGGGGCCAATGGCACGTTTGCCTTCCAGGGGCCGCGCGGCACGGGATTCCTGCTGGCGCAAAAATCGGGCCTGGCGCCCGCGTGGGAGTCGTTGGGCCAGCCATTTAACGCCATTCGCGAGACGGAAAATAAACTGGTGTTGACGTCGCCGGGAACGCTGGCCGGTTTGGTGTTGGACGAGTCCAACCAGCCCGTCGCCAACGCCGAAGTATCCGTCACGGTGGCCTTCAACGAAATTTCGCCGGAAAACGGAGCGCGGTCGTTCAATTACTTCACCGGCAAACCGGCGCGCGACAATTTTTCCGCGCGCACGGACGGCGCCGGGCATTTCCGCATTGACAATTTTCCGACCAACGCCGCCGCCATTTTTGCGGTTCACTCGCCCGGAAAAGTTTTGCGGCCGGCGCCGGAGGATCTTTCGGGCATCGAAACCGCCGGATACCGGGCCGGCCAGGCGGACATCAAACTGGTCGTGGAACCGGCCGGCAGCGTCGAGGGTAAAATCTTGTGCGAAGACACCAATCATCCGTTGCCGGTCGCGCGGGTGAGCTTGCAGCCTGACCGTCCGGCCTTCTTCGGCAGCGGTGAGCTTGAGCCGGCCCAATCCCGCGCTGATGGCGCGTTCCACCTCGGCGACGTGCCCGCCGGCTCCTACCGTGTCCGCGCCGTCTTTGGCACCAACACCGTCCCGGATTGGGTCGCGGAGACCGTTCCGGTTTCAGTCGAATCCGGTCAGACCGCTCGCGGCGTGCAGGTGACGGCGCAGCGCGGGGCGTTGTTGGAAGTGTCCGTGCTCGGAAAAGATGACCGCAAGCCGGTGGCGCAGGTCAACGTCAGCGCTTACCGTGAGAATTTCCAATCTGCCGCCGCCTCGGACGGCAATGGCATCGCACGGCTGCGTTTGCTTCCAGGCGATTATCAAGTCGTCGCGTTCCGGCAGTCCATGCCCTCCAGCCAGACTTCCGCGACCATGGAAGCCGGCGTGACCAACCGCATCGAAATTGAAATCGCCGCGCCGCGCAAAATCACCGGCGTCGTTCACGCGCCGGACGGACAGCCGGCGGCCGGCGTGCCGGTGCGGATGGTCGGCGGCTTCGGCCCCGCCGATGCCGAGGTCAAAACCGATGCCAACGGCAAATTCGATTTGGAATTGAATCCGCGCCAGTTCGCCGGACAAGGCGATTCGACCGTTTGCGTGCTCGCCCGCGACGCGGAGCACAATCTGGCCGTGGCCGAGGACATTGACGAGGACACCGGCGCGCTCGATTTGAAACTCGCGCCGGGGCTGACGCTCGCCGGCCGGGCGGAGTCCGACGGCAAACCCCTCACCAACGCGACCGCGCAACTGGTTTTCTGGACCGGCAACCGCGGCATGTGGCTGCAAGGCCTGGCGCGCACCAACACCCCGGGGCAGTATGAAATCCCCGCGTTGCCGCCCGGCAGAAGATACGGCGTTATTGTTTCCGCGCCGGGCTACGGACAAAGGCAGTTGCAAAATCTGGACATCTCCGCCGAGGCCGGCCGGCAGGAACTGGATCCGGTGGACCTTAAGCTGGCGAACCTCAAACTCGCCGGCCAGGTGCTCGACGCGGACGACAAACCGGTCGCCGGCTGTTATGTGAATCTCTACGGCGAGGGTCAGCCCAACGGCAACACGCGCACGGACCGCGACGGGCGATTCACCTTCGCGCACATCTGCGAAGGAACCGCCCAACTCTCCGCCAACAGCCAGAACTCCTTCGGCAACATTTCCGCTGAAGGCGGTGACACGAACGTCGTTTTGCGGCTGGGCCAAAACTACAGCTCCGCTCCCGGCGCCACGCTGCATAAATTGAAAGGCGTGGTTACGGACACCGCCGGCCAACCCGTCACCGGCGCGCAGGTGGCGGTGTTCCCCAGCAACGGCGGCACGCATTGGATCAAGACCGGCGCAGCCGGTGAATACAGTCTCACCTGGTCAATTCAGCAGTGGCAGGCGCAGAACGGCGGCGCGTATTTGGTGGTGCGCGATCTGGCGCGCGATTTGGCGGCAGTCGAGGAATTGCCGGAGGAAACGACCAATCTCGATGTCAAGTTGAAACCCGCGCTCACGCTAACGAGCTTGGTGAAAAATGAAAAAGATGCGCCCATGCCCGGCGCGCAAGTCGGTTTGTGGTTCAAGGCCGGCAACAGCTATGAAACGGTGGACGAACAATTGAAACCGGCCAACACCGAGGGCCGTTTTGAAATCAAATGCCTGCCCGCCGACGGACAATACATGGTCTGGGCCTCCGCCAAAGGTTACGGCAAAAGCCAGCGGCAAATTGAAGGCGATTCCGATACGAACCGCATGGAAATGGAGCCGTTCGTTCTCAAGCTCGCTGACCGCGTCATTGCCGGACAGGTGTTGCGCGATGACGACAAACCGGCGTCCGGCGTGAACGTGCAACTCAGCGGCGACGGCCAGCCGGACGGCTACATGACCACCGACAGCAAAGGCCGGTTTCATTTCCAGGTTTGCGAGGGGCAAATCCGTTTGTTCGCCTATTCGCAAAGCGGCGGCGGCAACGCGCAGGCCACCGTCGAGGCGGGCGATACCAACATCGTGATGAACTTGAGTTCGTCGCCGACGGGTCTCCGCGAAACGCCGCGCCGCGTTTCGCTCAAGGGCAGTCCCCTGCCCGATTTGACGGTGGTCAATCTCGCTGCCGACGCTGCGCCCGCCGGCCAACCGGTGTTGCTGTGCCTGTTCGATGCCGGCCAGCGACCGTCACGCCACGTCGTTCAAGTGCTGGCGCAGCAGAACGCCGCACTCCGGCAAAAGAACGTTGCCGTGCTCGGCATTCAAGCGGTCGTCACGAGCGACGACATCTTCAACGAATGGAAAAATGCCAGTCCGGTTCCATTCCCGGTTGGACGCGTGACGGAGAAAACCGAAAAATCAAAATGGCTCTCGGCGGTTCCCGCGTTGCCCTGGCTGATCCTGGCGGATGCGAACCATCGGATCATCGCGGAAGGCTTTTCGCTGGATGAATTGGACGCGCAGATTCAGAAATTGACGAAGTGATCGCGCTGTGGTGTCAGGCGACCCGCCTGACGTAGAGGGCGAGCGGCCCGCCGCCCGGAACCGGCGCACAAACTTTCGGCGACGCACGAGTTTTCCCGTGCCAATCCGCTGGCCACACATTTTCCGCCGGGCGGGACGCCCGGCTCTACGGCAGG